>VBFZ01000176.1:10160-11737 GCA_005880805.1 Chloroflexota bacterium
GAGACCGCGGTCAGTCCGTTCACCCGGCCAGCTCGGGCGCGGGCGAATTATCCGTGCGCACCCGCCGGGCGAGCAGCACCCACAGGGCAATGAGGCAGTCCATCGCGGACGACTGTACGCGCCCATGGAAAAGGGCCCGATCACCCTCGGACCCTTCGTTGGCATCTATGGGTCGACCCTGCGCGGTCGCGGGCAACCTAGCGCGAGGCGACAACCCTGCTGTCGAGCGCCCGGGCGAGCCGGGCGGCCGCTAGGCTGAGGGCGATCGCGCCCCGAGCACCAAGGCGACGAAGCTCATTCGGCCGGTGCGGGCCTTCCGGCGCGTCCTCGACCGTTCGAAGGAGGTTTGCGCGCATGGCAGCTCGCATCGACTCCTCCATCACCTCCTGCGCATGCAGGTAGTGGACATACCACATGGCGTTCTGCCTCCTTTCTCCGGTCGTTGTTACCTGCCCGATCTAGCGGGCGTGATCGTCGCCAATCGGGTCCCGCGAATCGACTCCGAAGCCGAGCGCTGCAACATCGAAGGCCAGCAGGCCGCCGATGAGTGTGAGGAGCACGAACACGACTTCCACTTTCGGCCTCCGTAACCTTCTTGGGCTTTCTTAACGGTTACTGAACAATAGCCCCTTGCCAGTAACCTGTCAAGGGCGCTAAAGTGGTTACGACATGAGATCCGTCCATGGCCACGAGGCGACGCTGGACGACGCCCTCGACTTCATCAACACGCTCCATTTCGAAAGCGACGAACATGCTGCCGGCACGCACGACCAGATCGGCGAGGTCGGAGCTGGTGTCGACTGGCTGGCCGAACGCGGCCTGGCCCACCGGCCCAGGGATCCCGACGACCGCGCGATCGATGAAGCTCGTGCGACCGAAAAGATCGGCCGCTGCCGGGACGCCATGCGCGAGCTGTTCGACGCGACCGTCGAGCAGCGAAGGATCCGTCGCGAAGCGCTCGCGGAGCTGAACCGCGTCCTGCGTCACCGCGAAGTGATCGAGCTGGTCGCAGACGACTCCGGCGCGCGGCTGGACCACCGCCACGTCGGCGATCCGGTCGACGATGCGCTCGCCCGCCTGGCGGAGGCTCTCGCAAGGGTCGTCGGCGAAGAAGACACGAGCCGGCTGCGGATCTGCGCCAACGACAACTGTCGCTGGGCCTTCCACGACAACTCGCCCACCGGCCGGCGGCGGTGGTGCGATATGTCCTCGTGTGGCAATCGCGCCAAGGCGGCACGCCATCGCGCGCGCGTCCGGGCATCTGCGGGAGCGGCGGCAAGCCCTCGGAAGTCCGCGAACCCCGAACCCGCGAGCCTGCATGCCTGACGGCGTGCAAGCGGCGGGCCGAGCGGAGGGCGAGGCGCTCCCGCGCGTCCCGGTGCCCGAGGATCGGCGCGACCTGCCAGGCGAGTTCCGCCATCGGAAGGTGATCGAGGTCCGCTTCGCCGATACCGACGCGATGGGCCACGTCAACAACGCCAAGTACCTGACGTACATGGAGACGGCCCGAACGCGCTACATCGAGGAGGTCGTCCTCGGCGAGCCGATGCGCTTAGGCGTCTACGGCGAGCTGAGCT
>VBFZ01000177.1 GCA_005880805.1 Chloroflexota bacterium
ATCGCCGCTGGTCCGGTAGAGGGTCTGCTTGATCGTGAGGACGTCGGGATCGTCGACGGCCTGGCTGATGAAGCGCTGGACGGACGCGGTGAAGCTCTCGTAGGGGTGATGGACGAGCACGTCCGCCTCGCGGATCGCGGCGAATACGTCAACGGGCTCGTCTTCCTCGGCCGGCGTGAGGCGCTGCGGCGCAGCGGGCGTCCAGGTCGGGAAGTGCAGCTCCGGCCGTTCCAGAGCTGCGATCTGGGACAGCGCGGCGAGGTCGAGCATGCCGCGCACTTCGTAGCAGTCTTCGCCCTGGAGGCGGATCCCCTGCAGCAGACGCGTGCGGACGCGCTCCGGCGTAGAGCTTTCGACCTCGAGGCGAACGGCGGCCCCGAAACGTCGGCGCCGCAGCTCCTCCTCGATCGCGAGCAGGAGGTCGTCGGCTTCGTCCTCCTGGATAGAGAGGTCGGTGTTCCGGGTGACCCGGAAGAGGTGCGTCTCGTGCACCGTCATGCCCGAGAACAGGATGTCGAGATTCGCGGCGATGAGCTGCTCGATCGGCACGAAGGTCGACGAGTCGACCTCCATGAGCCGCGGCACCACCGGCGGCACCTTCACGCGCGCGAAGAGCTCCTCGCCGGTCTCCGGCTCCTCCAGGCTGACGGCCAGCGAGAGGCTGAGCGTGGAGATGTACGGGAACGGCCGTCCGGGATCGACCGCGAGCGGCGTCAGGACCGGGAACAGCTCCCGCACGAACCGGTCGCGCAGCCGATCGTGGTGCTCGGCGATCTCCGCGTAGCCGGCAATGCGAATCCCCGCCTCGGCAAGCTCCATGCGCAGGCCGTCGAACACGGCGTCCTGGAGGCCAAGCAGCTCTTGTACGCGGATGCGGATCGCGGCGAGCTGCTCTGCGGCGCTCATGCCGTCGGGCGACAGGCCCGCCCTGCCAACCTGTCGCTGCTGATGAAGCCCGGCCACGCGGACGGCGAAGAACTCGTCGAGGTTGTCGGCGAAGATCGCCAGGAAGCGCACGCGCTCGAGCAGCGGGTTCCGTTTGTCGCCCGCTTCGTAGAGCACACGCTCGTTGAAGTCCAGCCACGAGAGCTCCCGGTTCAGGTAAACCCCCGCGGCCCGATCGGTGGCCAGACCCGTTCCAATCGGGCTGGCCAGTGGTTGCGGACGCGCGAGGATCGTCGCCTCGTCAAAGGCGGGCAGGAGACGAAGGCCGGGTGCCTCCGGCGTGGATCGGATCCGGCGGGTCCGGCCCGAGGGGCGCCCGGACGACGCGCTGCCGGAAGCCGACGCGCTGCCGGAAGCCGACGCGCCTTGCTTCCCTGGTATCCGCGGAGTCGCCAGTTCACTACCTCGTGGTGTCAGGCCCCGCCCGTCCGTGCCGGAACTGCGGACCTCGAAGGTCGAAAGATTACCCGCGTCTCATCTGCCGCACCTCGGACCAACGTACAAGGGTGTGAGCCCCCGATGAATTCCCGGTATCCGCTCCGTTAACACTCCATGAGCAGCCGGGCGCGATAAAGCTGACGCGCGGAGCCGCATCTCGGGAGGCACTCGGCGGTTCCGATCGCACCGTATGATCGCGACGATGGGTCGCCCCGCTCCATGAGTCGTCGTGGACTGCTGATCACCGCCGAAGGGCTGGACCGCTCGGGGACAGGGCGCCTCCTCGAGTTGCTTGCTCGGTGGCTGGAACGGCGCGGTCGCACGGTGGAGATCGTCCCGCCGGCGTCGTCCCGGTCGGTTCGGCGGGCGGCCGCCTCGCGCCGCACACGGGCCTTCCTGGACGCCCGCGTGGCCGCCCTGCTGACGGCCGTGGATTTCGAGCGCGGGACGGAAGCGACTGTCCGCAGGTACCTGGCCAGGGGCTCCGTGGTCCTCGTCGATCGTTACGTGTGGACGGCGATCGCCCGGGAGGTCGCGCGCGGCCTCGATCGTGGCTGGTCCAGGAACCTGTACCAGTTTGCGCGCCGGCCGGATCTTTCGATCTATGTTCGCCAGGCGCCGGACGAGGCGCTTCGGCGAACCGTGGAGGACGGGAACGGCAACGGGATCCTCGTGGCAGCCAGCGGCGCACTCCGACCGTTCCTCGGGCGAGTCGTCGACGAGATCGAACTGCTCATGGAGGGAGCCGACCGTGACGCGGGCGCGATCGCCCTGCGGAGGCTCGTCCTGGACGGTGGGGCTCCAATCTCGGCCAATGCGGAGGCTGCCCGCGAGGCCGTAAAGCCACTGATCGCGTCCTCGCGGAGAAGTCGGGCGGGGGCAAAGGCGGTTGGAGAGGGATCCGGCAACGAGACAACGAACGCGCAAGGCAAGCGGATAGCGCGAAGCTCCCACGGAGAGCGCGGCTACCTGCTGGTGCTCGAAGGACTCGATCACGCGGGCCGGTCGACCCACGCCGACCTCCTGGCACGCCATCTCCGCGAGATCGGTCGCGCTCCGGTCGTTACCTCGTTCGGTGAGTCGAACATCGCGGGCGAGCTGATCCGCCGGGCGAAAGCGGAGCGTGGCTGGGATCCAACCGCGATCGCGCTGCTCTATGCGGCCGATCTGGCGGAGCGCATCGAGCACCTGATTCGGCCCGCTCTTCGAGCCGGCCTCATCGTGATTGCCGATCGTTACACGTACACGCCCGTTGCTCGAGCCGTCGCTCGCGGCGTCGACCAGGCATGGCTCGAAGGGATATTCGCATTCGCGCCGCCGCCTGACAGGGTCGTGTTGCTCGACATCCCGCCGTCCGTTGCCGTCGCGCGCTCGGCCGACGCCGCCATCGCATCTACGACCGATCGAGACCGGGCCCGCTTCGAGGACTACGTCCGCTTCCAGCGCAGGGTCTCGAGCTGGTTCGCGGATGCTGCGTCCCCGCTGGGCTTCGACGTCGTCGCTGCCGATCGCGAGGCCGAGCCCGTTCAGCGGGACATCCGCGCCGCCCTCGGCGGGCTGCTGGATCCAGAACCCCTGCTGGTCGCACTGTCGTGATCAGGATCGCCCACGTCTCCGATCTCCACTACGACCAAAGCCGCCAGCTGCGAGCCACGATCGAGCGCCTGGTAGAGCTCGTCGCCGACGCCGCTCCGGATCTCCTCGTCGTGACCGGCGATCTCTCGGCGGATGGACGGCCGGAGGAGCTCGACGAGGTCCGGTCCATGCTTCGGCAGCTGAAGCCGATCCGCCAGCTGGTGATCCCCGGCAACCGCGACCTCGAACGATCTTCGGGGCCACCGGGTGAAGCCAACCCCCTCCCGCCCGACTCGGATCTCGATTTCTTCCTCACGCTCGAGCCTGCGCTCGCGCTGGGGTTGGAAGAGGATGCCGAGGCCGATACGGATTCCGACGACCGCTGGGTGAGTCGGTTCGGCACCACGGAACCGGCGTTCACCGGCCGAGGAATCGCTGCGGTGGGCGTGCCGTCGACGCCCAAGCTCTCCGGTCAGAGCCTGACCCGCGCAGCTCGGCGGCTGCGCAAGTCGCCGGATGCGTTCCGCGTGTTCGCGCTGCACCACGGACTGCTCCCGGTTCCGGGCCGGAAGATGCGCGAGGGCGACGTGATTCCTCGTGCGGGGGACGTCCTTTCGTTGCTCTGCGAGCTCGGCGTCGATCTCGTCCTGCACGGTCACGTCCATCGGGCACACGTCTGGCGAATCGCGGACTCGCGCGGGGAGATCCTGGTCGCGAGCGCCGGGGCTCTGGTGAACGATGGACGGCTCGATGCGAGCTTCCTCGAGATCGTCGTGGACGGTCCGTTCGTCGAGATCAGCCGTCGGTCCGTCGCGACCGGACGCGCCTCTTCGCTCTACTCGTCCGACGGGCTCCCATCGCCGGAGGTTCGCGAGGCTCGCGCGGTCGCGCGCAGTCGGTGAGGCAGAGCGCCCGAAACCGTCCAGCGAGTCGCGAGCCCAGAGTCAGCGCCGCGATCGACTGCGGCTCGAACTCGGTTCACCTCCTCGTGGCGGTCGTCGACGAGCACGGCGTGCGACCGCTGGCGGACGAATCGACGTTCCTCGGGCTGGGCTCGGCGACCACGGACGGCTACCTCGGATCGGCGGCCATCGAGCGTCTGGTGGCGACGCTGGTCGGTTACGCGCGAGCTGCGCAGGGTCTGGGCGCGGAGCGTGTCCGAGTGGTCGGCACGGAGCCGTTCCGTCGGGCCTCGGATGCCGGGGCGGCGGCGCAGCAGGTGAAGCGAGCCGCGGGCCTGCGACTCGTCGTCATCGACCACGACGAGGAGGCATTCCTCACGGTCATCGGGGTCACCGGGGGCCGGCGCGTCCATGGCACGCTTCTGGTGGTCGATGTCGGCGGGGGAAGCACCGAGCTGGCGGTGCTCCGCCCTGAAGAGCCGCCGCGAGCGCAGGGCATCCGTGTCGGCTCCAGCCAGTTGACGAGCCAGCTCGTCGAGCACGATCCGCCGGCCGAAGGCGAGATCGAAGCGCTCCGGCGAAAGGCCCGGGCCGCCGTGTCAGGGGTGACGCGCCTCCCGACCAGCAGGCTGATTGCCGTGGGCGGGAGCGCGACCAACCTGCTCCGCATCCTCCCCCTCGCCGGCCTGGACCAGGTCCTGACCCGCGCCCGCCTGGAGGAGATCATGGAGACACTGGCGACCGAGCCCGCGAGCCTGGCAGCCGAGCGACACAATGTCAGTCCGGCCCGGGCCCGTATGCTGCCGGCCGGCGCGGCGATTCTCGAGGCGGTCCTGGACCGGTTCGGCTCGGATCAGCTCGAGGTGTCCGACCTCGGCATCAGGGAGGGGTTGATCCTCGCCGCGTCACGCGCCGGAGACAGGTGGCGACAGCAGCTGCCGTCGCTCGTTGGCGGTTGGGGACCGCCGGGCCATGAGTGACGGCTTTCAGCCCTCCGGCTTGAGCGCGTCCGGCGGAATCAGCCAGCGGAGCGTGCCGGAAGTCGCTCGCCGGTCATCGAGGTCGAGGCGCGCGAGTGCACATTTCGCCATCGGAATCAGGGTCGAGTTGCAGAGCTCGGCGACGACATCGCTGAAGTCGGGGTCGTGGCCCGAGAAGACCACGCGGTTCGCGGCAGGGTGCTCCTCCAGCCAGTCGCCGATGGTCTCGACTCCAAACCCGCCGGCAAGGCGGTCATCGAGCTCGACCGCACAGCCGATGGCGCCCGCCACCGCTTCAGCGGTCTGCCGCGCCCGAAGCTTTGGGGAGCTGACGATGGCGTCGGGATGGAAACGCATGCCCGCGAGGAACTTCGCGAGACGGTCCGCCTGCCGCTCGCCCTTCGGAGACAGGGGCCGCTTCTCGTCGGAACCCGACCAGGCCTCGGGATCGCCCGCATCGGCGTGACGCAGGAGGAAGACCTGGAAACGCCCCTTGGCCATCCGCCCATGATGGGAGGGCCGCCCGGCCATCACAACCCCGGGGGCGCGGCCCATACTGCAGTTGCCTTTCAGCATCCGGGAGCAGGGAGGACGACATGCCGAAAAAGCAGGCCAAGGCACCGAAGCGCTCTTCGCCGCGCGAAGCACCGGAGCCGGCACGCCTGGCGAAAGCCATCGCCCGCGCCGAAGAGGAGGTCACCAAGCGCAGAGGCCAGCTCGACGCGGCTACCCGTGCGCTCGCCGACCTCAAACGGCAGCGGCTGAACGCGTCGACGTCTGCAGCGGCGGCAGCCTCGCCGCCTGGCGGTGGCTCGAGCTCGGATGGCCTGAACGCTGCAGCCACGCCCGCACGCGCGGCCCGCCGTTCCCCGAAGACCCCCGCGAAGTCCTCGCCGAGGCCGGCGAGCAAGTCCTCGACGAGCACGACCGCCCCCCAGGCTCCGCGGAAGGCAACGACTTCCGGCTCGACGCGGAACGCCCCTCGGCCGCGCTAGCGGGCGACAGCCGCCGGCCAGGGAGGCCGTTGCCCATGCCCGGGAGGCAGGTCGTCGAAGGTCGGATCAGAGGCGAGCGAGCACCTGTCCGAGGCCGCGCCGGAAACGCGCTCCGGAGACCCCCCGCCAAGGGCTGCCGACGCTGCGGCGCAGCCGGGTCACCTCGCGCTCCGCATTGAGCAGGTAGCGACCGACGGCATCGGTCTCCCCACCGTCGAGCTCGCCTGCCCGCTCCAGCAGGAACTCCCTGGTCAGCTCCGCAGCCACGTGGAAGTCGTGCATTGCCCCAAGGTGGTCCTGCAGCTCGACGGTCGGCCTCACGAGCTCGCCCGCCTCCGGACCGAGGGCCTCACGAAAGAACTCCAGGCTGTAGCGGAGGCGCTTGGCTTCGATCCGCAATGCGTGGAGCGTCTCCAGGTCCGCCGACCGCACGACGCCGTCGTAGGCTCGAACCCGGTGGTAGGCCGCCCAGATCGCGGCTGGGGCCGTGTCGCGGACCAGCTGGGGCCGGTTCGGCTTGACGGGTCGCGCCACGGAATCGTCGGCGAGGAACGCACGGAATTCGTCCAGAAGCTCGCGATAGGCCACGACGTCGAGCTCGTTGATCAGAGCGTGACGCGCCTCGGCGCGGCGCCGGCGCCACGCATCGAACAGGGGATTCACCCCGGCCTGATCTTTCGCCGACAGGCTCGCCGCGTACTGCTCCGCGGCCTCGAGGAGGACGTCCAGGTCGCGCACGGCGCCCAGTCGTCCCGCGACCTCTCCGAGCGAGCGTCGGATGCGGCGCGTCTTCCGGATGCGGTAGGTGTCCCCGAACACCCGCCAGGCTGCCCGCAACCGCCTCGTGGCGACGCGCATCGCATGTAACTCCTCGGGGTCTTTCGCGGCGCGCGTTCCCTTCTCGCGGGCGACCATCCGGTCGAAATGGAAGCGCAGCACCTTGCGGCCCGCCTCGGAGAAGGCATCGTCGCTGGTGACGCCCGGACTTTTCGGCGGCGCCGGGGAGGGCGTCGGCGGCCCGGCGAGGGCCGGCCGCACCGCCGCGAGGGCCCGTTCCAGCTTGGAGCTCCGTGCAGCCGTCAAGCCATCGACCCGGTCGAGGGCGCGGGCGACTGGTTCGAGGTCCCTCACCGCTCCTCGCACCAGCTCGACCTCGAGCTCGACGAAGCCATCGACCGTGGCCCCATCCCGCTGGACCTCCACCGAGTCGAGGCTGACCTCCACCGACGTCGACGAGTCACCGAACCGCCGCTTGCGCCGGAGCTGCCGCAGGCGGACGGTCTCAACGAGCTCCGCATCACCCGTCAGCTCGACGATCAACGCCCGCGCATCCGACGGCGGCCAGCCGCCTATGTCGAGGACCGGTGGGACGGGGGTCTCCAGCTCGTCGCGAACGTGAAGAGCCGCGTCGGGCGGTTGGAGCGACTTGACCGCGAGCAGGGTGTCCTCGGGCGTTTGACGAAGACGCGCGGCGTACCCTGCCGCCGCAAGGGCACCCGACGGCGTATCGAAGTAGCGGTCGTCATGACGCACCACGTCGACCGGTCCGAGGGGAGACAGGGGCCCAAGGTGCTCCGCACCCAGGAGTCGCTCTCCAACGCGCTCGTCCTGGAGCTCGTACTTGAGCTCGCTCTCGACGTCGCGGTTGACGCTCACGCGAAGTTGGCCCTCCTCCCCCTGCGGCGAGAGATCTCCGCCCGGCCGTATCTCGGAGGGCCGCCGATCGTAGCACGGACGCCGCCGGCCTCCGTATGCAGGACCGCCACGCCCATTTGGTACCGATGAAGCAAGTCGTGCCCGCCCGTTGGGGCCATGGCGACGACTGGTCGGTCGATGGGATGCTGCCGCCGATCTGCAGCACTGAGGGAGGCGAGACCACCAGTTGGGCGTCATGTCGATCCTGGACAACGCGAGGCGTCGGATTCGAGGCGGGCAGGCCGCTCGCCCGATGGCGGCTGCGTCTGCAACCCTCGAACCGAGGGTCATGGTCGGACGCCTCGAGCTGTCGCTGAGCCCCGAGGGCCTGCGCCGATACGCGCCGCTGCTCGCCGCCCGATGCGGCCTGGCCGACGTCCCGAACAGTCCGGACAGCCTCTCCGCCGCAATCGCGCTGGCAATCGCGCAGGCGGGCGGCCTTGGCCGGCCGCTGGTCACGCGGAGTCCTGCCGGACCGAGAACGCCCGAGCGGTGGCTCATTTCGATCGACGAGGCCGACCAGCGGGCGCGCGAAATCCTCGATCTGGCCTCGCGCGGCGGGACGACGCGAGCCGCGCCACGGAGCGGGTGGTGATGACGCTTCCCGTCTGTCTGCAGTGTGGCCTGCCGGCGCGCTCGAACCGAGCTACGTTCTGCACGCGGTGCGGGCTGCCCTACGGCGCACCGCCTCGCGCCGACGCCGAGCTCCCGAGCTGTCACGTCTGTTATCGCACGGTGGACGATGACGGGCGCCTCGAGAGCCTCGACCGCCCTGGCCTGCGGGTGGACCTCCAGGCGCACCTCGCGGAGCACGAGCGCCACCCGGTCGGCGACGACGACTACCTCGAGTC
This sequence comes from Chloroflexota bacterium, assembly GCA_005880805.1. Lineage (GTDB taxonomy): Bacteria > Chloroflexota > Limnocylindria > Limnocylindrales > CSP1-4 > CF-16. The sequence continues at coordinate 8,382 of VBFZ01000177.1, forward strand.
GCTGCGCGAAGGCGACCGCATCCGGATCGGGCGCTGGACGGCGCCGTTCGACGTCGTGCGGCGCTACCTGGTGACCGGTGCCGTGGAGGCCGGCCGGCGGCGCACGTTCGAGCACAACGCGATCGTTACGGCCATGACCCAGCTCCGGAAGTGGGGACGCGAGGCCTCGATCCTGGGCGACCAGCCCGAGTGGCAGGCATCGCGCGAGGCTGTGGCGGTCCTGATGGACCGCTACCACCGCCGCTGAGGGCACGCCGGGCGGACCACACCTCGGGCGTCAGTCCGAAGCACCCGGAGCCGTCAGGTCGGAGCACGCGGCCCGTCATGTAATCGTGGTACCAGACCTGCCAGGTCTCCCCGGTCCGGTCGTGCAGGGCGCGATAGGTCTGGCGGAAGGGTGGTTCGTCGGCGGGCCGGCATGACGTGAGTGTCTCCGCATCGTGGAGAGGCGGGAAGACCCTCTCGCCGAAGCCGAGATCCCGGTACGTCGCCTCGACCTGGTGGAGCCACTCGTGCACGAAGCCTTCCTCGGGGTGGACGGCGGTCGCGTACGTCCGCCAGGCGTCGGACACGATCGAGCTGAAGCCGGCCCCGTTCGCCTCCGGTCCCGGGCCGATGGTGCAGCCCCAGCCGCAGAGCTCGAGGCTGCCGTCGGACGGCCACACGGCAAGGATCGCGTCGTGCCGACCGACCGGGGCGAGGCGTTCGATCTCTGGCCGGCAATCGCCCGGACCGACCCATACCCGCCCGCCAGTCTCGGACAGCGAGCCGATCGCACGGTCGATCACCACGATCTCGAGGGGCTCGAGGTGGGCCGCTCCCTCGCTCCAGGACTCGACCGCCGCCGGAACCCGGTGAAGCACGTGGAGCGTCGCCTGCAGCTCGTCGGGTCCGACGATCCGCCGGATCCGTTGGGACCTTCGTCCCCTCCCCCACGGGGCATCGATCGCGCGATAGACCAGGACCAGTGCTCGCCAGACCTGGGGTTTTCCCGCTGACCCTCCGGTCACGCCTCCACGAGCTCGACACGCTCGCGGATCAGCGGGAGGCGAACCGTGAACGCGGTTCGCTCGCCGAGGACGCTCTCGACCGAGATGTCGCCCCCGTGCTGCTCCACGATGTGGCGCGTACCCGCCAGGCCGACGCCGGTGCCGTTCGTCGAGGTCGCGACGTTCGTACCCCGGTAGTACGGCTCGAACACCCGGCCGAGCTCTGCTGACGGAATGCCGAGCCCATGGTCCTCGACGACGAGG
>VBFZ01000215.1 GCA_005880805.1 Chloroflexota bacterium
GAGTAGTAGTACGAGCTGCCGCCGACGCCGAAGTCGATGAAGCCATCCCGGTCGTGCAGCATCACCGCGCCGGGCCCGAGCGACAGGTCGATCCCGAAGGCGCCGCCGCCATTCGCCGACTCATCCCCGGACGCGCTCGCGACGAGGCGGTCTCCCCTTTCGGTCCCGGACATGATCCAGGGAGTAGCTGCGGCCGCGGCAGGCAGTCCACCGGGCCCGCCGCCCGCGAGGCTGAAGGCGAATCCGGCGCCCATTCCAGCCATCGCCGCGGATCGGTCGGCAGCGCCACCGATCTCGCTGCGCTGCGCGTACCGGAATCGACCGGCCGTCTCGTCGGTCAGGGTCAGGTGCGAGGCCCAGGAAACGGGAAAGCCGCCACGCTCGGCGCGAAACACAACGAACTCGAACCCGAAGCGTTCGCCGTTCCGGCCTCGCAGGTGCCCCGTGTAGTACCACCACTCGGTCAGGCGGTGGTGGGGTGCGTCGTCGCGGGGTAACGAGACTGCTTGCGGGTCCGGAGGCAGCGCGGCCGGCGAGGGCCTGGCCGGCGGCTCAGGTCGGACCGCGGGCGCGTTCGCGAGAATCGGGCCCGAGCAGCCCACCAGTGCCAGGGCGATCGCCATGAAACGCACGGTGCTCGGCCCACGCCCCGGAGCGCGGATCGTCGCTCCCGCACGAGTCCTATTCATGGGGCACGAGCTCCGCGCTCGGCACGACCCTGGGCGAGCCGAGCAGCCGTCCCAGGCGGTCCGGAAGCCACCAGTTCCACCGCCCGAGCAGGCGCATCGTGGCCGGCACCAGGAGCGCGCGGACCACCGTGGCGTCGAGCGCGACTGCGATGGCCATCCCCAGCCCGAGCGCCTTGATCAGGACGATGTCCGCGAAGGCAAACGAGCCGGCGACCAGGACGACGATCAGGGCGGCGGACGTGATGATTCGCCCGCTTCGCTCCAGACCGGCCGCGACGGCCTGCCGGTTGTTGCCCGTTCGATCCCAGACCTCCTTCATGCGGGTCAACAGGAAGACCTCGTAGTCCATGGACAGGCCGAACAGGACGCAGAACAGGATCACGGGCTGCGTCGTTTCAACGAAGCCGAGCGGCTGGAATCCGAGCAGCGAGGACAGGTTCCCGTCCTGGAAGATCCAGACCAGTGCGCCGAAGCTGGCCACGATCGACAGACTGTTCATGACCAGCGCCTTCGCCGGCAGCACGACCGACCGAAGCAGCAGGAAGAGCACCACGTAGGTCGAGACGAAGATGAACAGCGCGGTCCGCGGAAAGTCCGCCTGGATCCGTGACACGACGTCGACGACGTCGGCCGCGCCGCCTGTCACTCCCACGCGCAGGCCTGCTGGCGGTGCCAGGTGGCCGCCCGTGGCGCGAAGCTCCTGGATCAGGGCCCGAGCCTCGTCTCGGTTCGGGCCGTACGGCGTGAACACGACGAACTCGGTGAGATCGCCGCGTGTCGTGGCCGCCAGGCGAGCCGCGAAGTATCGGTCGGGCGGACCGCCGGCGATCGCGTACATCACGAGGTACTGGGTCAGCGTGATCCGCGGGTCGATGTCGACCAGGCCCTCAACTCTTGTGACCCGTGGATCGGCCGCCAGGCGGCGGGAGTACTCGTACAGTCGGGCGACGTTGGCCGGCGTCGTTGCCGGCCCGCTCGTCCGAATCGCCAGCTGCAGAGGCGCGAACTCACCCTCGCCGAACTCCCGGGCGAGGAGATCGGCCGATGCTCGGGAGGGGACGCCCCGCGGCAGGATGCTCGCATCGGGCGCGTTGAAACGGACGTGGAGGAACGGGACGCCAAGCAGGACCAGGATGGCCAGGGTCGGAACGAGGACGGCAACCGGACGATCCATGACCCAGTTCGCCAGCCTGGCCCAGCGGCCGTCGCCTGCGGGCCGCAGGGTTACGCGCCGAACCGCGAGGGCATCCAGACGGGGCCCGATGACGGACAGCAAGGCGGGCAGCAGAGTCAACGCGGCGGCGACCGCCAGCCCGACGACGAGCGCGCCGGCGATCCCCACCGAGCGCAGGACCATGAACTCGAAGAGCACCAGCCCGGCGAGGCCGAGCAGGACCGTCAGGCCGGAGAAGAACACGGCGCGGCCGGCGGTTGCCACCGTCGCCCGGACGGCAGCCTCGACCGCGGCATCCACGGGTTCACCCGCACGCCCGGCCAGCTCCTCCCGGAAGCGGCTGGTCATGAGCAGCGAGTAGTCCACGCCCAGTCCGAGCCCCATCAGGGTCGCCAGGTTCAGAACGAAGATGCTCATCGGGGTGACCGACGCGACAGCGAATACGAGCGCCAGGGCAACGACCACGGCCGCTCCGCCAACCGCCAGGGTGACGCCAGCCGCGACGACCGAGCCGAACACGAACAGCAGTGCCAGGCCGGCCAGCGGCAGCGAGATGAGCTCCGAGCGACGGAGGTCCGACTCCGAGACGGACTGGACGTCTCCGTAGAAGGCCGGCCCGCCGGCGAGCGACACGTCCAGCCCGGGCGCAGGGCCGAGGGCTGCCTGGATGATGGGCAGGCCTTCGGGCGAGTCGTCGGGCGACAGGTCGAGAAGGACGAGGTCGTAGGCCGTGTGACCGTCGGCGGATACCAGTCTGGGGGCCAGGAGGTGCGAAACGAGGGTCTTGACGTGGGGCGCCGTCGGAACCCGCTGGATGGCGGAGGAGGCTGCCGCCTCGAACGCGGCGCTTCCCGCGCGGAGCGTCTCGCTGTGGAACACGATCGCGATCGCGGATGGTGTCTCGCCCACCTCGCGCGCGAGGGTCGCCCGCACCCGCGCCGACTCGAGGTCATCGAGCGTGAACCCGCCGGCACGCAGCGCGCCTCCGGCGCGAGGGGCGAACGGCAGGGCGCCGACCAGCACGAGCGCCCACCCGCCGATGACGACCCACCGCCGGCGATGGACGAGAAGCCATGCTAGCGGCTGCAGCCCAAGCGACCGATCGACGTCATCGCGCCGTCATCGGTCGCCGGCGATCATCCTCCCAGCGTGAGCGGCGCCCCACCCGTGTCTCCTCCCTTCAGACCGGCCTCCGACGAGCTCTCCAGCCGTCAGGCGGCCGTTGCGGGTGCCTTGGCGGGCGGAATTGCCCTGCTCATCCTGCTGCTCGCGCCGCTGCTCCTGAACGCGGACGGCTTCCTCGAGGCGATCCACAACGGCGTTACCCGCTACGTGCCGACGTCGCTGCTGGATACGGCGATCGCGACCTTCGGTGCCTACGCGAAGGGCCTCCTGTTCGCGGGGATCTGCCTGACCGTCATCGGGGCCGGCGCGCTCACGGGCTGGGCGCTCAACCGGCTGGCGGGGGTCGGACGCGGCGGGCCAGTGGTCGAAACACTGTTCGTCGCCGTCTTTGTGATCCTTGTGGCCGAGGTCGTCGTCCTGCCGGTCTTCGGCCAGGGGCTGCTGGGCTCCGGCTTCCGGGGCTCGGGGCCGGCGCTCCACGGGCCGATCGTGCTCGCCGGCGTCGGGTATGCGGTCGCCCTGGTCGGGCTCCTGAGGAGTGCGATCGCGAGGTCGGGCTCCGGGCAGAGCGCAATAGGTCGTGAGTCTGGCAACGCCGGCATCATGCAGCGACGCGCGTTCCTGGGGCGCATCCTCGGCGTCGTGGGCCTCGGGGCGCTCGCGATCTCCGGCTTCTCGGTCGTCGCCCGGGTGGTGAGCGCGGGCTCGATCAATCGAACCGTCCGAACGACGACCCCTGCACCCGGCGGCTTCGGCCCGACTCCCGCCGTTACGCCCGTGGACGACTTCTACGTCGTCGCGAAGGACCTCTTCCCGTTGTCGGTCGACCCCGCCTCCTGGCGGCTCCAGGTCTCAGGGCTCGTCGACCGGCCGGCCTCGTACTCGCTGGCCCAGATCCAGGCGATGCCGGCGGTCGAGGGCTACCGGACCTTCCAGTGCATCAGCAGCCAGGTGACGACCTACGACCAGCTGATCGGCAACCAGCGGTTCAAGGGCGTGCGCGTCGCCGACATCCTCGCTGCCTCCGGCGTCAAGCCCACCGCCCGATTCGTCCTGTGGCAGGCCCTGGACGGCTATACCGAGTCCCTGCCGCTGGACGTCGCGCGCGACCCGCGGACCTGGCTGGCGTACGAGATGGGGCCGCCTGGTACGCCCCTGAAGCCAGAGCACGGGGCACCCTTGCGTGTGATCATCCCGGGCCGGTACGGGATGAAACAGCCGAAGTGGCTGACGGCGATCCAGCTGTCCGACCACGACGAGGACGGTTACTGGGAACAGCGCGGCTGGGATCGGACTGCCGCGGTTCGCGTGTACAGCCGAATCGACCTTCCGATGGACGGCGATTCGCTTCCCGCCGGGCGGCCGTTCGGGATCTTCGGCATCGCGAATTCCGGGGATCGAGGCATCTCCCGCGTAGAGGTCTCCACCGACGACGGCCAGACCTGGAAGGACGCCGAGATCGAGCGCTCGGACTCGGATCCGGCCATTACCGACCTGACCTGGGTTCGCTGGCGACTCGTGAACGTGGTCGTTCCGAAGGAGGGCCGGGCGACCCTCGTCGTGCGCGCAACGGACGGACAGGGCAACGTCCAGGACGCGGTGCCACGGCCGCCGCTGCCGTCGGGCGCGACCGGGTACCAGCGGGTCTCCGTGCTGGTCGTCCCGGGCTGACCTCCGTCCCCCACCGAGCCCGCGACCGCAGGCGCTCCTCTGCTAGCATCCGGCACAGGTTTCCATCGCTCGGAGGCTGCCGGTGCAGCTGTTCACGATCCCCTTCCAGCAGCCGATCCAGTTCGCGATCTCGATCGGCGCGGCCTCGATCATGCTGGTGATCTTTCTGAAGGCAGCCATGTCGGCCGAGGGCCGGCCGAGCGGCTGGGTCCGAATGGTGACCGGCCCCAACGGCAAGCTCGTCTTCGGAGCGCTGTTCGTCGTGTGGGCGGTGGTCTCGGGCATCGTGCTGGGCCTGCTGGTGCCTCATACCGGCGCCGATACGCCCTACGGCGGCTTCGCGCTCATTTCCCTGTTCGTCGGCTTCTTCATCATGATGGGCTTCCTCTGGGCGGTGATCGGCGACTAGCTCCCCACTTCGCCGTCGTCGCGTCGTCTGCCGACGTTCAGCGTGTGAGATCGAACGCGAAGCCCTGCGCCGAGCCGATCTGGCTCAGGCTGATTGACGGGGTCCCCGGATAGGCCGTCGTGAACGCGGTGCTGCTGATTGGCGGCATGTTCGCGATGTGTATCGGGTCGTACAGCGCGGCGAGTAGGCGCCCCTGGCGATCGCGGAGGATCACGCCGATTGCGCCATTGGAAACGGAGGCCGAGCTTCTGTTGCGTACCGCGGCGCCAGGTCAGGTCAGTGACCTCGAGGGGATTCCCGGGTGAGGAGACTCCGCTGACGTCGACCTGGACGCTCGCGGTGTCCCTGTCACCGATCGGCACGAGCCCAACGAGCGGGCTGTCCAGGAGGTAGCCGACCGCGCCCGGCGCGAGGATGACCGGAAACGCGTACGAGAAGACTCCTCGCGCCACGACCTTGCCGTCGTCTCCCTTGACGACGTACGACGAGCTCGTCGCGTCGATGCGCACGGGGGCAGCCCCCTGATTGGTGACGGCGACCAGGACCTACAACCCGTTGCTCACTCTGAAGGAGGGCCGCGGAAGTGGCCGGGGAGGACCCCCCTGGGCCCGCGGATTCGGCGCCCTCCGGCGGGGTGATACTTGGACGCGCCGCGACACCGGCCGCGACCGACGCTCCTGGCGCAGGGGTGCCTGTCTCGCTCTGCACGCCGCCGGATGGGAGCGCCGACGGGTTCAGGAGGACCCCGGTGACCGCCACGGCGGCGACCCCCGCCAGGAAAGCGGCGGCTATGACGCGGGCCGGAACGGCGGGAACCGATGGCCTGGGCACCGACGGCAGGGTCGGCATTCGCGGAAGAGTTGGTCTGGCTAGCGTCGGCTTGGCTAGCGTAGGTCTGGGCAGCGGCGGCCTGGGCAGCGTCAGCCGGGGTAGCGGCGGCCGTGGGAGCTTCGGACGCGGGAGCGGCGGCCGTGGCAGTGCGGGCATGGGCATCGCCGGTCTCGGCAGTCGGGGAGCTGTCGGCCGTGGCAGCGCCGGAAGGGTCGGCCGCGCCGGAAGTCTCGCGAGTGCGGCGGCGATCACGCCAGCGAGCCTCTGGCGCCAGCCTGCCGGCCGGCACGACGCACATCGTCCGATCGAATCGGCCCGGCACAGCCGACAGACGAACAACCCGCACGACGGACAGGCGGCAAGCGTGGACATTCGCACGCCTCGCCCGCACCACTCGCAGAACCCCCTGAGGGCCTCGTTCGAAGGAGACGCCGAAATCTGCTCGCTCATGTTCGAGACACGACTTCAGTCGCGCAGCAGTCGACGAACCCTGCTGAGAACCAGCGCTCCGATGATGCCCAGCGCAAGTGGCAGAGGGACAGTCGGCGGAATCCCGCCAAGCGCCGGAAGCTCCAGCGTTGGCGACGGCCGCGAAGGCAAATTGCTCGCGGTCGATGCGCCGCTCCCGGAGCCCGTCGTCGCCGTGTTGGGAACGATCAGGTCCTGGAACCGATCCGGAAACTGCCGGGAGATCGCGCGCGCCAGGGCCTCTCCCAACATGAACATGTGCGCGTAGGCGGCCCGCGTCGTTTCGATCGCCTTGCTGTAGTCATGTGCTGCATAGGCATCGACCTGGCCGACGAGCTGATCGATGTGCTGCGCGAGCATCGGCTCGACCGCGGACGCCGGCAGGTCCGTGATCGCGCTCGACAGGAAGGCTGCGAGCTGGGCCGGATACGCGTGCAGGGTCGCGAGCGCGCTCTCCTTCGCGCTCGCATCGCCGCTGGCAGTCGCCTGGATGTATGCGTAGTAGGCGTCGATGTGCGCACGCCATAACGGGCCGAATGCGGCGGCTGCCGGGTCTCCGTAGATCTGGCCGATCGCGGCCTGCAGGTCGGTGCTGTTCCCGTCGAGGGCTCCGCGAACCGCAGCGCCGTCGGGGCCTCCCGTGAGCCCGACGCGCATGCCCTCGGCCGACAGGATTGCGTGCTCACCGAGCAGGCGGTCGAGGGTTAATCGCAGATTCGCGGCGGGACTGAACGCCACGCGGCCTCCCGCGAACTCCTTCGGGAACTGCGCCGCCAATGCGCGGGCGATCTGGTCGCCGAACTCGAACATGTGCATGAACGCGTTGCGCTCGGCGAGGTAGGCGCGGTCGTAGTTGCTGTCCGTGAAGGCCAGCAGCTGGTCGATGTGGAGCTGCAGCGCCTGGGCCTCCTGCGCCGGATCGATGAAACGACTCAGGTGCCCGAGGAGCGCCGCGAAGGCGGTCTTGTAGTAGGCGAGGTCGTCGAGGGCCCGCTGCTTGCCGGCCTCGTCGCCGCCCGCCACCGCCGTGGCATACGCCAGCACGTCGGTGATGTGACGGCGCCAGAGCTCGCCGAACTTGTCGCCATTCGACGGGCCGTAGACGGAGGCGATGACCGCCTGCAGCGTGGCGCTGTTATCGCCCAGCGCACCGGCGACCGCTGGCTGCTCGGGCGCCCGCGTTGCCACGGCGCGCATCGTTTCGAGCGTCAGGAATGCGTGCTCCGCGAGCAGCTGGGCGATCGTCGCCCGCAGCTTGGCAGCGGGCGCGGAGGCGGGATCCGCGATCGGCGCAGCCAGTGCGGCGTCCCCGCTACTCGTGTCGGGCGCCGCGACGTTCAGGTCGAGGCCTGCGGGGCTGTCGTGAACTCGGCAAGTGAATGCCACGCCCGCGGCAGCGGTCGCCGGCGGAGCCGCGCGGGCGGTTGCCGCGTCGGCTGCCGACACGGGGGGCCACACTGCGCCCGGAATCGAGCGCGCTGAGAGAGGAACCTGGGAGCCGGCGAATGTTGCGACGGCCAACACCGTCGCGATCGTGACACGCACAAGAGGGATCACGACAATCCCCAGTCCCGCTTCCGCGCCCCTGTCGACTGGTGCCTGAGCGCAACAGTCGCGCGCCGCACGCGACATCCGGGTCGTGGTCCGCGCGAGGCACTTGCAACGACATTGCAGTTCGCAGCCACCGCGGTGTACGCCGCCTCGTACTTTCGCGTGCTGGACTCGCGCAACGCCCAGCCCTTATGATCCCGAAACTTCCAGTCTGCATAGGTTTTATGCGCTCAAGCTTCGGGCGTGAGCAGGATCGGGCCAGAGCGAGGTAAGCGACCGTTGGACCAGCAGGCCGGGGCGAGCACCGAGCGGCCACTCGCCGCGGCTGAGGAGTCGTTCGTGAATCGACGGGATCCGGCGCGCGCGCTCGGGCCGGATGGCCGCCTCGCAGTCAGTCGCCGCGCGCCCCGCTGGCTTGACGTCCCGGACGACAAGTGGAACGACTGGCGCTGGCAGCTCTCGAACCGTGTGAACGACCTGGAAGAGGTCGCGGAGATCCTCGAGCTGACCGCAGACGAGCGCGAAGGCCTTGGTGCCCCGGACAAGTTCCGG
>VBFZ01000050.1:0-321 GCA_005880805.1 Chloroflexota bacterium
CTCGCGCCACGGTAGCGCGCGGCCCGACACGCGGCGCGCCGCTCTGCTCGACCCGGAGCTCAGCCGATCAGGGCGAAGGCGATGGCGAGCCAGCGTCGACGATCGGCGAGGGCGATGAGCTCGGGACGATGATCACGTCTCCGGCGGCGATCTTGTTCGGGTCCTTGATCTGCGGGTTCGCGGCCAGGAGCTGCTCGACGGTCAGGTTGTACTTCTTGGCAATGCGCGCCAGCGTGTCGCCCTTCGCGATCGTGTAGGTCACCTGGGTCGGGAAGGGACTCGCGACCGGCGACGGGGCTGCCGATGCACCGCCGCTCGGCG
>VBFZ01000050.1:456-2930 GCA_005880805.1 Chloroflexota bacterium
CGGATCCTGGTCTTGAGCGTCGGATACGCCTCGTAGCGGCGGGGCCGCTCCCACGATGGGGCGCCGCGGTCGATGTCCGCCTGCCGAATGGCCCGCGGAGCGCCGGCTCGCGGTCGGGGATCGCGCCGGAACAGGCCTCCGAGGCCCGCGAGCGCGGCAAGCGCGCCGGCGCGCGGTGGTCGCTGGTCGTCGCGGTCCTCTTCGGCGAAGCGGTCGTCCTCGTAGTCCATCGCATCCCGGTCGTAGGCGCGCTGACCGCCGTCGTCAAGCGATTCGGCTCCGGGCTTCGCGTCGACGCGATCTGCGCGGTCGCCGCCACGCCCTCTGGTCGCCAGGAATGCAGGCGTCTCCGCGGAGTCCCGCGCGCCAGGGGACGGGGCCGCTGGGCGGTCGGCGGCCGAAGGTCCTTCTTCCGGAGAGGCGACACCCTCGATGCCACCGCCAGCCCCCGCCGCGCCGACCGCAGACCCTGCGGCGCCTGCTGCCGAGCCGGATGCCCATGGCGGCGGGTTCGCCCAGGTTCGACCGGCTGAGCGCTTCCTGGCTGCGGGTCCCGAGGAAAGGGGGTCACCCTCGTCGGCGCTCACCGCCCCTGCGGCGGCCACCTCCGATCCGTCGCCGGTGCCCTCGTCCGAGCCCGGGTGCCCGGCCGAGCGAGCGCCGGCAGGTTGCGGTCGCGATCGGGCCGCCTCGCGTCGCGCCCAGTCCTGGAAGATCGGGCACGCCGCGAAGTTCGGGGACAGGCAGTACGACTCCTGGTGCGCGAATGCCCGTGGTTCCGGACGCGGCACGGCGTAGCAGCGGTGCCGGCGATCGGGAAGGTCGGACCGCTCGTCCCGTTCATCCTCGAAGGCCACGAAGGGACAGGCGGGGGCACCAACGGCCTGGGGGGAACCGCGGTCCGTCACCTGTCGATGATAACGAAGCCCTTCCAGCCCTCGCCCGCTCCGTGTGTAATGCGGGGCTGCGCCGAAGCCGCCACGATGTTCACTTTTACTTGACCGACGCCCCTGTGCCAGCGCATCATCCCCGGGTGGCCTTTCAGCACAATGCCGAGCGGCTCGAGGCGTTGGGGGGGCTCGGTCCGTCGGCTATCCAGAGCGTGCTGGGGACGCTAAGGGCTGGCGAGGAAGTGCTCCTCGTCCTGCCCGGTATGACTGGCGCGCTCGTGCTGACGGGCCACAGACTCATCCTCGTGCGGAGCCGTTTGCCGGCCGAGGAGTCCGGCGTGGGCGTGCGCTCGGTCCCCTACGAGCTGCTCACCGACTACCGGTTCACGGCCTCGCGGCGCGGCGGGCTGTTCTTCGCACGCAGCGGCCCGCGTCCGACGGACGCCTTCACCCTTGGCTACGAGCGTCGGCGCGCGTCGCTGGCAACCGACGCGGAGGCCCTGCTCGAGGTCCTCGTTCGGCGCGCGAAGGATCGCGAGTCGAGCCAGCCCGCCTAGGCCATCTCGAGGCCGGACGAGTCCGTCCGGCGTTCACTCGGGCAGATCGAACTCGCCGCGGCCGACGACGACCGCCGACCCGCCGACCTCGATCCGCGCAACAGCCCCGTCGTCGCCGAACGCCCGCGCGTAGAGGCGCGACGGCCTGCCCACATGTTCGCCCTGGCGGATCTCGATCTCATCGCCCCAGCCGATTCGACCGTGCCGCACGAGGTGCAGCGCGAGCGGACCTGCGGCCGACCCGGTCGCGGGATCCTCGGAGATGCCGGCGAACGGCGCGAACATCCTCGTCTTCCAGCTGCCGCCGCTACCTGCAAAACAGTTGGCGCCCACGTCGCCGAATGCGGCAAGACCGCCTGAGTCAGGCGCCAGCGCCGCTACGGCTTCCTCGCTGGGCAGCGCCACGTACGCATTGACCACCCCGTTGTCGTAGACATCGACGGGCAGCTCGGATCGCTCGACGCCGAGTGCGGCGAGGAACCGTTCCGGGTCCTGGAGGGGCGCAATCGATGGCAGCGGTTGGACCATCCACCCGAACGGCATTCCGCCGCGCCCTTCGAACCGGACCGGGATGATCCCTCGGCCCGTCTCCAACCGGATGGCATCCTGGCCACGCGTCTCGTGCAGCACGAGGGCCGTTCCCAGTGTCGGATGGCCCGCGAACGGCAGCTCCACTCGCGGCGTGAAGATGCGGATCCGCGCGTGACCGCCTCGCTCCGGCGGCAGGATGAAGACCGACTCGGAAAGGTTGAGCTCGCGCGCGAGGGCCTGCATCTGGCGATTGGTCAGTCCGGCCCCGTCCGGGAAGACGGCAAGCGCGTTGCCTTCGAGAGGCTGTGTCGTGAAGACGTCGCACACGACGTAGGCAAGGCGCATTCGTCGGCATGCTAACGGGTCCGCGCCGAGCGTAATCCGAAGGCGAGCGGCCCACGGCAGCGGGTGTTTGACAGCCTTTCCGGCGACTCCGACACTTCGAGGTACAGGGGCCACCGCCACCAACCCGGCGGCCACGCCCGCGATCACCCTC
>VBFZ01000050.1:3021-13084 GCA_005880805.1 Chloroflexota bacterium
TACGACCCGGAGCAGGCGCGCATCGAGGCGGAGTCCTGCTACAAGATCATCGAGAAGTACGAGGCCAGCTCCGATCCGATCTTCCGGGCGCGCGCACTGCACATCAAGGAAGAGCGCGCGGAACTCGTCAAGCACCACCTCGACGTCCTTTGGCACGACTACTTCAAGCCGGAACACGTCCAGGCCGTGCCAAACCTTCACGAGACGTTCTGGAACGCGGCCAAGCAGGCATCGAAGGTGAAGGCCTCGGTCGACAAGGCGGACGCGCAGAAGCTTCTCGACCTGATCAACGAGGTCGACGCTGCGTGGAAGAAGACCGGCGGCGAGGAGAAGACGCGGGTGGCCGGTCGGCCCGCCTGATTCGCGCCCCGCTCGGGGCAGTCGTCGGCGATGGCATCTGACCCGGAACCCCGCCCGACGGCGGGGCTCCGCCGTTTCTGGCGTCGCCTGCAGGGACCGTGGCGTGTCGCGGTGGCCGAGGACAGCATGTGGCCGGCCATAGAGCCCGGCGACTGGCTGCTGGTCGACCCGACCGTTGGCCGATGGCCGCGCCGCGGCTCGGTCATCGTCTTCCGCGAGCCTGGCTCCGAGCTGATCGCGATCAAGCGAGTAGCCGCCCGACCGGGTGACACGATCCAGGACCTCCCCGTGACCGATCCGTCGACTGGCGAGCAGGTCCAGGTCACGATCCGACTGCCGCCGGACGAGGCGTGGCTCCTCGGCGACGCTGATGCGCGCTCGATCGACTCGCGCCGATACGGCCCGGTCTCACTCGACCGGCTGATCGGGCGCGCGTGGTTCCGCTACGCGCCCATCCGGCGCTTCGGGCGACTGCGCTAGCGGCTGTCCCGGTCAGCGATCCGATGCGGGAACGGCGACCCGACGGCCCTATAGTCGCCGCATGAGTGCAACGACAACAGATCCCGACGCCGCGCTGCCGGGAGCTCCCGATCCCTGGCGGGCGAGCTCGACGCCGGCCGCGCGACCCGGCCCGCCGTACCTGATGACCGAGATGATCGCGGCCGAGCCGGGACTGGCCGAGCGACTGCTCACCCGGCTTGCCGATCCGGTCGGTCCTGCCGGCCGGCTGGCGCAGAAGATCCGGGAAAGCGTCGACGCACGCGATCCGATCGTCGTGGTCGGCTGCGGTACGAGCGAGCACGGCGCGCAGGGCTTCGTCGAGATCGTCCGCTCGGCGCTGGGAGGGGACGCATCGGTCGACGCGCTGATCGCGGCCCAGGCGTTCGAGGCCGCGCTGGAACCGCGACGAGGGGGCCTGCTGATCGCGATCTCACATGAGGGGGCGACCTGGGCTACGAATCGAGCCATCGCCGCTGCTCATGAGGCGGGCGCGACGATCGCGCTGGTGACGGTGTCCGCTCGTTCTCCGGGTGGGGCCATTTCAGACCTCGTTCTTGCCACGGAGGAGTTGGACCAGAGCTGGTGCCACACCATCGGCTACCTGGCGCCGCTGCTCGCGGCGACCGCCGTGGCCGGTCACCTCTCCGGCAAGAGCCCAAACCCCGGTGTCGCGCGGGCTCTGCTCTCGGCGGGCGCGGATCGGGAGCGTGAAGCGGAGGCCTGGGCGTCATCGATTGCGAGTGCTCGTCATGTCGTCGTAGTCGCATCGGGCGTGGATCGAATCGCGGGCCGCGAGCTCACGCTCAAGATCGAGGAGGCCGCCTGGATCCCATCCGCTTACCGGGACATCGAGACGTTCCTGCACGGACACCTGCCCGCGACGGACGCCGACACCGCCCTGGTGCTGATCCTGACCGATTCATCCGGCCGTGCCGATCGAGTCGCCCGAGCCCGACAGCTGTTGGCTGCCGCCCGGGTCGTCGGGCTGCGCAGCGGAGCGATCCTGGCCGAGGAGGTCGATGGCGACGTTGCCGCTGAGCTCACGCCAGCGGGTCGATTGCTCGTACCCGCCGCTCCTGACCTGCCGAATCCCGTCGCCGCGCTGCTCGGCAGCGCGACTCCGCTCCAGCTCCTCACCGAGCGGATTGCCCGCGCGACGGGAACGAACCCCGACGCGATCCGCCGGGAAGACGAGCGCTACCGGCAGGCGGCCGAAGCCGCCGAGTAACACGAGGCCCTGTGGGCTCCGCGCAAGACGCCAGCTAGACGCGTCCGACGAGCTCCTCGGCCATCAGGTCGATCATGTCAAGGTCCCAGGGCAGGAAGTCCTGGAGCATGATTCGTTCGATGCCGGCGTCGGCAAACCGGCCGACCATCGCCCGGGCCTGATCCGGCGTTCCGATGATCCACCGCTTCCGGCGCTCCGCCAGCCAGGCATCGTTGTTCGCGCCGTTTCCGAGCACGTTCATGAGCTCTCGCGTGCGGCTCCCGACCTCCGCGTCGTCCCGTCCGACGAGCGCTCCGACCATCGCCGAACGGGCCAGGCTCCTTGGATCGCGCCCGGCCGCCCGGCAGGTCTCGTCAAGCTTCTTCGTCCGATCCGCAACCCGCTCCGGCCCGCCACTCGAGAGGTTGAACTCGTCCGCAAGCCGCGCGGCGATCCGCATCGAGCGCGGCGTGCCGTCGCCGCCGACGATCAGCCGGATGCCGCCCTTCCGCCCCTCGAGACGTGGCTCAGCGCGAGGCACGGGCTTCGCCCGGAACAGCCCGTCCTCGATGCGGTACTGCCGCCCCTCGAACCCCCAGCCATCGGGTTCCTCCCACAGGCCGCGCAGGATCGTCAGCTGCTCCTCCAGCATGTCGGCTCGATCGGCGATCGGCGGGAACGGGAAGCCGTACCGTGCGTGCTCGATCTCGTTCCAGCCAGCACCGAGACCGAACTCGAGGCGGCCGCCGCTCATCTCGTCGACGGTCGCCGCCACCTTCGCGAGGTTTCCCGGCAGCCGGAACGTCACCGGCGAGACGAGCGTGCCCAGGCCGATTCGCGTCGTGTCCCGGGCCAGGCCGGCGAGACACGCCCAGGCGTCGGTCGTCGGGTTGTCGTCCGGTCCCGGAAAGCTCGAGTAGTGGTCCGAGCGAAACAGCGTCTCGAAGCCGCCGGCCTCGGCATGCTTTGCGACCGCCAGCTGGTCGGCGTAGGTCGTCCCCTGCTGGGGCTCGATCATCAGCGCGAAGCGCATCGGCTCCTCCCGTCGAATTCCTGCGGGTCGTCTCAATCGTTGGGCTTGACGAAATTATTCGCAGCGTTAGAATGCTTCATGTCATGACAACAATTGACCAGAAGCAAATGGATGCTGCAACGGACGCCAGGACTGGTTCGGCCGACACGGCCGGTGCGGCAAGCACCGAGGCTGTGGAGGGGATCATCGGCGATTTCATGGCCGCCGTCCGCGAGCTCCGCTGCCGGGGCACGCAGCGTCTGGTCAAGCAGGACGTCAGCATGACCCACCTCCACATCATGTGGCTGCTCGAGCACCACTCGGACCTGACGATGGGTCACCTGGCCGACATGCTCGACGTGTCGCTGTCCAACGCGACGGGCCTTGTCGACCGGATGGAGGAGCGCGGGTTCGTCGAGCGCGTCCGGGTGCCGGACGACCGCCGGATCGTGCAGGTTCGATTGTCGGCCAAGGGCCGGGCAGTGCTCGAGGACGTCGAGGTCCTGAAGTCGACGATGCTCCGCAGGGTGCTCGGTCGGCTGGATCGATCGCAGCTCGAGCGCCTGGCCACGACGCTGGAAGACGTCCGACAGGCGATCAACGCCGAGACGGCCGCGGACCCGGATACCGCGACGGCCTTCGGTCTTCAGCACCACACGCACTGAGCCCCGGGGCGGGAAGGGAAGTCATTCGTGGAAAGCGTTTCGATCGAGCAGAGGGGCCCGGGGACGGTCAGCGAGGCGGAGGATCCCGCCCTCGGCCTGTCCCAGCGCGCGAAGTTCGAGATCCTCGGCGCAGTACTGCTCGGGTTGTTCCTGGGTGCTCTGGACCAGACGATCGTCGGTCCGGTGCTGCCGCGGATCGTGTCGGATCTCAAGGGCGCCGACTACTACACGTGGGCCGTCGCGATCTACCTGCTGACCAGCACGGTCACGGTGCCGATCTACGGCAAGCTGTCCGACCTGTACGGTCGCAAGCCACTCCTGATCTTCGGCATCTCGCTGTTCCTGATCGGGTCGGCGCTGTCCGGCCTGAGCCAGGAGATGTGGCAG
Organism: Chloroflexota bacterium; assembly: GCA_005880805.1. GTDB lineage: Bacteria > Chloroflexota > Limnocylindria > Limnocylindrales > CSP1-4 > CF-16. The sequence goes on from VBFZ01000050.1 coordinate 7,154, forward strand.
CTCATCCTCTTCCGCGGCATCCAGGGCCTTGGCGCCGGTGCGCTCTTCCCGATCGCGCTGGCGGTGATCGGTGACCTGTTCACCCCGGCCGAGCGCGGCAAGTACCAGGGACTCTTCGGCCTCGTCTTCGGCGTCGCGTTCCTGCTGGGACCTGGGCTGGGCGGCCTTCTGACCGACCAGCTCTCCTGGCACTGGATCTTCTTCGTCAACATCCCGATCGGCCTCGTCGCCCTGGCCGTCATCGGGCGCCTCCTGCCCAACATGGGTCGGACCGGCAGGAAGGTGCGCGTCGATTATCTGGGCGTCGTGACGCTCGTCCTCGCCCTCGTCCCGATCCTCCTCGGCTTCACCTTCGCCGAGAGCGGCAACTGGGGCGACGCGTCGGTCTGGGGCTGGATCCTCGTCGGCCTGGTGTTCCTCGTCATCTTCGTGATCGTCGAGGGCCGGACCACCGAGCCGATCATTCCGCTCCACCTGTTCCGCAACCGCACCTTCTCGGCGTCGATGGTGGCCATCTTCTTCGCGACCTTCGGCTTCGGCGCGGCGATCATCTTCCTGCCGCTCTACTTCCAGATCGTCGAGCACTCGAGCGCGACAGAGTCGGGCTACAAGCTCCTGCCGTTCCTGTTCGGGCTGATCTTCAGCTCGATCGTGTCGGGGCAGATCGTCAGCCGCACGGGCCGCTACAAGCCGGTGGTCATCGTCGGAGTGACGCTGCTGGTCGTCGGCCTCACCCTCATGACCCAGCTGCGCGCGGACACGCCGGACCTGACCCTGTGGGGATGGATGTTCATCGCCGGCCTCGGCGTCGGGCCCACGTTCGCCGTGTTCACGATCATCGTGCAGAACTCGGTGCCCTTCCAGGAGCTGGGAACGGCCACGAGCGACCTGACGCTCTTCCGCCAGATCGGCACCACGATCGGGATCTCGTTCGCGTTCACGCTGTTCCGCAACAACCTGACCTGGGACCTGCTGCGGACCGAGCTCGGGAAGGCCGGCGCGCCGGGCCAGTTCCTGCCGGCGACTCCGCCGCCTGGCTTTGATCCGGGTCAGCTGACCGCGGTGAGCTCCGGCGGCGCCAACGGAAGTGGCCTGGCGTTCCTGGCACAGCTTCCGGCGAACCTGCAGGCCATCTTCGTCAACGGGTTCAACCACGCGTTCACGATCGCGATCGCGAACAGCATGTGGCTGGGCGTGGGCGCGGCAGTGGTCGCGGTGGTCGCCACGTTCTTCCTCAAGGAGATCCCGCTTCGGACGACCCTCGGGGCACAGGCGCCCAGCGCGCAGGCACAGGGCGCGCCCGAGGCGGAGCGGGGGGCGCGGCCGGCGTTCCGTCCGGAGACGGCGCAAGACTGACCAACGCCAACTTCCATCCTCCCTCCTCCCCAGGACCCGGCGCGGACGACGCGCCGGGTCCTGCCGTTTCGTGGCGTTAACCGCCGCTGCTCAGTCGCATTGTCCAGACCCCCGCCGCGGGGCAAATGTGGCCAAATGCGCCCGCTGGTGCACCTTAGGGCGCGTTCCGCCGTCGGGTTCGGTTTACGGGCAGCGCTGAACGCCCGATTTCGTCCCGTCGTGAGGGTGGCGCGGGATAACTCAGGGCGCCGAGACAGCGGGAAGGGTCGCGGAGGCGACCTAATGTGCAGGCCAGGGCACTTTGGCCACCAACCGAACGGCGGGAACGCAAGTCGCCCCAGGCACATCGTGCGGGACGCGAATCGAACGGCGGGAACGCAAGTCGCGCCGTGGCTCCACGTTGCGCGGGCCCTTCACGAGACGCGGCGTACGATGGCCGGGTGACCAGGACGGTCGAGAGCGCGCAGGTCCTTCCCTACCCGCGCGAGCTGCAAGCGGTCGGGACTGAGAGTCGCCCGTTCGAGCACCTGCTCGACCTCGCGGATCTGCCGCCCGGTGCAATGCGGCGGATCACTCGCGGTGAACTCGACGTCCTGGTTGCTCATACCGCACGCGGAATCGCCGCGACCGACGACCGTTGCCCGCACATGTCGGCGCCGCTTTCGATCGGCGTCCTCGAAGACTGCGTCGTCGGCTGTCCGCTCCACGAGGGCCGCTTCGACCTGGCCAGCGGGCGACCGGTGCGCATGCCGACGACCGGCGGTCTCGATCCGGAGGGCCGCTTCCATCCCGTCTGGACGCCCTCGGGGAGCGCGCCGAAAGTCGACCCGCCCGGCAAGAAGGCGGAGGCCCGACAACTCACCCGCGTTCGGCTGTTGCGCTACTACCCGGTTCGGATCCGCGACGGCAGCATCGAGGTCGCACTACCTCAACTCCCGACTGGCTGAAGCCCACAACCGGAGGGGGAACGATGGACAAGGCTTTCCGCGACGACATGGCAGCGGGCTACACACTCGACGAGCCGGCGATCGTCCTCGGCAGTCCCCTGCTTGGCGCGGAGGTGTTGCCCGAGGTTCGCGTCCAGGTCGCCCTTGCGATGCTGAACCGCCATGGCCTGATCGCGGGAGCGACCGGCACGGGCAAGACCAAGACCCTGCAGCTCATGGCCGGCCAGCTGTCGAAGGCCGGCGTTCCCGTGTTCGTCTCGGACATCAAGGGCGACGTGACGGGGATCGCTTCGCAGGGAGACGCCGCGAACCCGAAGATCCAGGAGCGGGCGGCGTCGCTCGGCTGGACCTACCAGCCTTCCGGCCACCCGGTCGCCTTCCTGTCGCTGTCAGGCAAGCTCGGCGCGCAGGTCCGGGCGACCGTCCATTCGTTCGGCCCGCTGCTGCTCGGCAAGGTCCTCGACCTCAACGAGACGCAGACCTCGATCCTGTCGCTCGTCTTCAAGTACTGCGACGACAACCAGCTGCCGCTGCTCGACCTGGCCGACCTGCGGACGACGCTGACGTTCCTGACGAGCGACGACGGCAAGGCGGCCCTGGCCGACTACGGAGGCATCTCGGCAGCCTCGCTCGGGGTGATCGTGCGGTCGATCGTGAGCTTCGAGCAGGAGGGTGCGGACATCTTCTTCGGCGAGCCCGAGTTCGATGTCGGCGACCTCATGCGCCAGGCGCCCGATGGAACCGGCATCGTCAGCGTCCTCGAGCTTTCGGACGTCATGGACAAGCCCAGGCTCTTCAGCACGTTCATGCTCTGGATGCTCGCGCAGCTGTATCACACGCTCCCGGAGGCGGGCGACCTGCCCAAGCCAAAGCTGTGCTTCTTCTTCGACGAGGCCCACCTGCTGTTCGACGACGCCTCGGAGGCGCTGCTCGAGCAGATCGAGCGCACCGCCCGCTTGATCCGGTCGAAGGGTGTCGGGGTCTACTTCGTCACCCAGACGCCGACCGACGTGCCGGCGCCCGTCCTCGCGCAGCTCGGGAACCGCGTCGAGCACGCGCTGCGCGCCTTCACGCCCGAGGACGCGGACAACATGCGCAAGACGGCGCGGACCTTCCCGATGACGAAGTACTACGACGTGGAGCAAACCCTGACGTCACTCGGGATCGGCGAGGCCCTCGTCACGGTCTTGTCTCCGCGGGGCGTTCCCACACCGCTCGCCGCGACGAGGCTCCTGCCCCCGGACTCTCTGATGGCGGCGCTCGACTCAGCGACCTTCCAGGGCCTGGTGGCCGCGAACCCGCTTGAGTCGAAGTATGGCGCGGCGGTCGACCGGGAGAGCGCCCACGAGATGATCACCGCCCGCCTCCAGCAGGCACACGCAGCTGCCGCCGCGGCTGCAGCGCAGGCAGCGGCAGGGCAGGCGCCCGCGTCGACCGGTGCGCCGGCGGGTTCGTCCGGCACGGCGGGCGGGTTCGGCTCGATGACTCCGGCCGAGCAGGAGCGCGAGATCCGGCGCCAGGCCCGCGAGATGGCCGCCGAGCAAAAGGAGCGCGAGTTGCAGCGGCGGGCGGCCGAACGGCAGGCCCGTGCCGACGCCCGGGCTCGGGACCGGATGGTCGAGACGGGCGTCCGAACGGCCGGCCGGGTGATCACTTCGAGGGCCGGCCAGGACCTCATCCGTTCCGTCTTCGGAACCCTCTTCGGCAGCAAGGGCCGGTAACCATAGGGCCGGTCGGTCGATCGACGACCGGCCGGCAGATCAGCCGCGGATCTCGGCTTCCTCTGTCGGCGAGCCGGCGGCGGGGACATCGCGGGCGTAGGTCTGGATGATCCTGACAACCTCGTCCGGGTCGTCGGTCAGTCGCAGGAGGTCCACGTCCCGATCGGTGATCGCGCCGGCCTTCAGTTGCACCCCGCGCATCCAGTCGATCAGGCCCGACCAGTAGTCGCGGCCGACCATGACGACCGGGAAGTGGCGGATCTTGCCGGTCTGGATCAGGGTCAGCGCTTCGAACAGCTCGTCCAGCGTCCCGAATCCGCCCGGCAGAATCACGAACGCATCGGCGTACTTGACGAACATCGTCTTGCGAGCAAAGAAGTAGCGGAACTCGACGCCCAGGTCCACGTAGGCGTTCAGAGCCTGCTCGTGGGGGAGCTCGATGTTGCAGCCGACTGACAGGCCGCCACCCTCCTGGCAGCCGCGGTTGGCCGCCTCCATCGCACCAGGTCCGCCGCCCGTGATGACGGCGAACCCCGCCTGCGCGAGCAAGCGACCGATCGTCCGCGCGGTCTCGTAGGTCGGATCTCCCGGCCCCACCCGCGCCGAGCCGAAGACGGTGACCGCCGGCCCCAGCCCGGCCAGCGCGTCGAACCCCTCGACGAACTCCGAGAGGATCCGGAGTGCCCGCCATGGATCCGAGTCCAGAAACGCCGGGCGCTCGTGGCGCTGGAGGAGTCGCTCGTCCTCGGTCTGCTCTCCGGTGGGCGTGAGGAGGTGCGCCTTTTCGGGCCGAAGCACGACCCGGCCGCTCCGGCGGCGCTGCCGCTCGGGCTGTGCCGGTAGCCGGCGTCCGTCTCGCAGCTCATCTGGCATCGCGGGCTAGGATGCCACCCGGAGGAGTGCGATGCAGTCAACACGACCGGGCTCGAGATTGCGGCTGGCCGTCGCGATCCTCCTGGCGATCCCGGGCACGATCTTCATCGGCCAGGGCCTCGGGCTCATCCGCGGCTCGAGCTTCATGGTCGACGACATTCGGTGGGCGATCATCGGCGCGGTCATGGACGCCGTCGCTTTCGCGATTGTGTGGAGCCTCCTCCGCGCTCGGCAACTCGGCTAGGCTCCCATTGCGCTATGTCCCGCGGTGCGCACCGGATTCGCGACAAACGAACACGGCGGGGAGTCGATTTCGACGGATTCGGCTGGCGGCCGAGCGTGCTCATGTGGAATCGGGTGCGCGGCATGCACTGATCAGGGCGCCGCGAGCCACCTTTTCCAGGTGGCTTCCGCGGGGCCGGCGGTGAATTCCGGGCCGTTGCGAACGAGCGGCAGGTTCAGCAGGCGAGCATCGGCCAGCAGCTTCGCGGCGAGCTCCTCGTCCGTCATCCGCAGATAGCCGAGGCCGGCTTCGCGCCATGCCCTGCCTTCGGTATCCGCGAGGGCCTCTGCGCCCAGCTTCTCGACGAAGCGCCACAGCTCGCCCGTGGCGATCGGCCGCCGTCGCAGGTCGACGAACGAGATCGCCACGCGCCGCTCCTTGAAGAACCTCAATGCGGCTCGAGTCGCCTGGTCGCTCTCGAGACCGAAGACCTGTATCGGCAAATCGGCCATTGGTGGGCCATCCTAGCCGTCGCGCTAACGGGGCCCGCGCAAAACGCGGGCCGCGACGGCAGCGCTACCATCGCCTCGTGAGGAGGTAGCCGGTGACCATCTGGTTCACGGTCCAGCTCGAAGATCGGCCGGGTGCCCTGGCCCGGGTCGCGAGTGCGCTCGGTGCCGCCAAGGTGAACATCACGGGCATCGTCGGCGTCGCCGAGGACACCGACGGCGCCCTCATGCTGACCACCAGCGACGCGGAGGCCACCCGCTCGACGTTCGAGCGACTCGGTCTCGCGTACGAGGAACACGAC
>VBFZ01000051.1:0-22664 GCA_005880805.1 Chloroflexota bacterium
GACCCGCTCCACGCCGCGCAGGGTTTGGACGCTGTCGCCGACGTGCACGCGCATCTCGGTCTGCTCGTCCATCAGGGCCACGGCCCCCTCACGGTCCCCCGCGTTGAGCTTGTCGAAGAAGACTTCCATCGTGTCGACGGCACCCATGCCGGGAGTGTAGCCGAGGCGTTCATGGACCCTAGAAACCGCCTCCGGCGCCGCCGCCTCCGAAGCCGCCGCCGCCCCCAAACCCGCCACCGCCACCGCCGGACGAAGAGGGCGTGTTCCCGATCGTGGACAGGGCGGCCATCATCCCGCCGAAGTTGGGCACCGCCGAGCTGGACATGAGGCCGCCCGAGCCGCCGCCGGAACCCGAGCCGCTCAACGCCCCACTTCCCGAGCCCGCGGTGTACCAGAGCGGGAAGTACGTTCCGCCGGCCGGGGTACTGCCCGAGCGGACGTCCTCGGCTGTTCGCTTCAGCACCTGCTCCACCTGCGGTGCGAGGCCGAGCGCGACGCTCCAGACGACCGCCTTGTCGGGGCTGGTCAGCCATGACAGGTTTGCTTCCTGGACGACCTGGTTCATCGAGCGTGCCTGGTCCATCGTCTTCTCGAGCGTCCGCCGGTAGGCGGCGAGCATCGCCCGGATCATCGCGCCGGGCATCGTCCGAGCGGGCATCGCGCGGGCCATGACGAGCCAGATGACCCCGGCGGCGATCGCCGCGAATCCGACAAGCAGGAGGCCACTGCTCGGGAGGCCAGCCCCGAGGAGCGCAAGGGCGCCGCCGACGATTGCGACGAGGGCACCCCCGGCATACCAGCGCCTGGCAGCGGACGCTGGCGCCTCACGAAACCATCCGTTCGACACCGCGGTCTTCTCGAGCTCGCGGTCGAAGTCCGAGGTGGACTTGCCAAACTCGAGCAGCTCCCCCTTGCGCACGACGCCGTCGACCGCGACGCCCTCGAGCTTCTGAAGTGCGAGCTGCTCGCCGGGTCCGAGCGGCTCGCGGCGATCGCTGGTGGCTGGATGCTGGGTGGGTGGCGCCATGGTGATGGCGAGTTCGTGACCCAGCCCCAGCAGCCCGGATTCCAGCTGGTGAAAGGCCAGCAGGCCCCGGGACGCGAGGTCGACCATGGCCGTCGTCAGCGTGCGTCGCGACGATCGACCGTCGACTACAAGCGCGGCGGATGCAGGCGTGAGGTCGGGCGGCGGCGCCGGCATGTAGATGGACGGGTCGTCGAGGTAGACCGGATCCCGGCCGTAGCGCAGCCACTCGAACAGGACGAAGCCGACCAGCAGCAGGAAGACGAGCGGCGCTCCCACAAGCCCCAGCACGGCGTCGATCTGCCGCGCCCGCTGCAGGTTTGCGGCGTGGTCCGGACTCATTGCGGCTCCGATCTCGTCCATGCCCGCCAGCAGCGCTCCGTCCAGGTCGCAGTTCAGCAACCGCGGCACCATCTGGTTCTGGTAGATCTGCTGCCGCTGGCCGTTGGAGAGGTAGGCCGCGGCGAAGCCGGCGGCCGCATCGAGCTGCACCTGCCCGTGGCAGCGCGAGTCGTCGAGGTCGAACAGGATCACCAGCCCGTCGTCGAAACCCTTCCGGCCCACGCCCCACTGCGTACCGAGGGCGTCGGCGTCGGCCTTGGCCTTCTCGGGGGTGTTGCTCTCGGGCTTGATCTGCGTGTAGACGACGATCTGCGCGCCGGTCGTCGACTCGAGACTCGCGATCTGGTCCGAGACGCGCTTGATCGTGTCCGGTCGGAGCACCGCTGCGGTGTCGTAGACACGCTGGCCCGCGACGGGCGGTGGATACGGGGGTCCAGCTGCCGCGGCAGACAACGGGAGGAGCAGCGTCGCTCCCAGCCCGATCATCGCGGCCATCAGGCAGGTGGCGACGACCCCCCGGCGCCGAGGCATCTGTCAGCCGGCCGAGGTGGCCTTCGAAACGCGTGCGGCCTGCCGGTCGCGCATCCTGCGCGCCAGCTCCGCTGCCTGGGCGTAGCGCCCGAAACTCGGCATGATGTACGTCCCCTGGACAAGCGATTCGGCCTGCTCCAGGAGCGACTGCGCCATCTCCAGGCCGACCTCGGCCCCGCGCTCTCCGGCCGCATGGAGCGCAGCCCGGGATCCCTCCGGAATGGTGATTCCGGGGACCTCGTTGTGCAGGAACTCGGCATGCCGCGCGCTCTGGAGAGGAAGGACGCCGAGCAGCAGCGGCAGCGGGAAGCCGGCCTGCCCAAAGCGCTTTCGCGCCTCGGCGTCCATCGTTTCTACCTGGCTGATGTCGTACAGCGGCTGGGTCATGATCAGGTGCGCGCCGGCCGCGATCTTGCGCTCCAGGCGTTCCCATTCGGTCTTCTGGTCGGCGGCGGTCGGATCGAGCGCGCAGGCGATCGTGAAGCCGGCCTGCTGTCCGATGGGCGAGCCGGCCTGGTCCTCACCACGGTTCAGCCGGGTGAGGATCTCGATCAGGCCGATCGAGTCGACGTCCCACACGCCTGTTCCGGTCGGAAAGTCGCCGACCCTGGGCGGGTCGCCGGTCAGAGCGATGATGTTGCGCACGCCCAGGGCATGGGCGCCCAGAAGCTCGGACTCGATCGCCATCAGGTTACGGTCGCGCGTGGTGAAGTGGACGAGGCACTCGAGATCGAGGTCGTGCTGGATCCCGAACGCGACGGCCATCGCCCCCATCCGGACGCGCGCCATGGCGGAGTCGCTGACGTTGACGCAGTCGACGCCGGCACTCTTCAGCAGGCGCCCGGCCTCGATGGTTCGCTCGATCCGGATCGAACGCGGCGGATCGATCTCCACGGAGATGACGAACCTGCCATCCATGAGCTTCTGGAGGAACGGGGTGGGCGGGGGAGCCTCGCCGACCGCGTGCGGCGTGGCCGACTCCGCGATCGCCGTCCGGGGTCCGGTCGTCAGGCCTCCGGTCCCGCTGCTCAGTCCGCGCGCCCGAGCCTCGTGGCGGGCGGTGTCCGCTGCCGTCTGGGCGAGGGCGACGTTGACCGCCGAGCGCATCGCCCGGATGTGGTCGGGGGTCGTCCCGCAACAGCCCCCGATGACGGCGGCCCCGGCCGCGATCATCTTCGGGACCATTTCGCCGAAGTAGTCCGGGCCGGCGGCGTAGACGAACTGGCCCTCGACGCGCTGCGGCAAGCCGGCGTTGGGCATGATCGAGCGCGCGACGACCAGATCGCCGGGACCCGTCCGTTCCACCGCCTCGAGGCAGGCCAGCGGACCCACCCCGCAATTGACGCCCAGGGCGTCGACGCCGGCCTCGAGCAGGGCCGCGGCCGCCTGCTCGGGCGTCGTGCCGTCCGTCAACTGCAGCTCCTCGCCGAATGTGAGCTCGGCGATGACCGGAATATCTGATGCCCGCCTTGCTTCGTCGACCGCGATCAGGAGATGGTCGAGCTCGGAGAAGGTCTCGATCACGAACAGGTCGACGCCGCCCTCGAGCAGGCCCTCGACCTGCTCCCGGAAAGCGTCCCGGATGACCTGCTCGGGGTAGTGGATGGTCCCGTGGGTCGGACCCCCCAGCGGTCCAATCGAACCGCCGACGAGTGCCTCGCGCCCCGACACGTCGCGCGCCTCGCGCGCCAGTTGCGCACCCCGACGGTTGAACGCGCCCGCCTCGTTCGCGAGTCCGTACGTCGCGAGACGGATGCGGTTGGCGCCGAAGGTCGCCGTCTCGATTGCATCCGCGCCCGCCTCGAGGTACTCGCGGTGGATCGCGCCGATGAGGTCCGGGCGCGTCACGACAAGCTCGTCGAGGCACGCGCGCTGGGGAATGCCGCGGCTGAACAACAGCGTGCCCATCGCGCCGTCGAAGAGCAGGGGACCGCGCCCCAGGCGCTCGTGGAAGCGTTGCCGCTCGGTGGAAATCGTCGACGCCATGGCGGAAGCGTAGCGGCCGCATGTGCCCGCGGCCAGTCACCCGCAGGTTCAGTGGCGCGGGCGGGGGACTGGCACGCCTTGCGCGGCGGTGCGAGACTGGCGCCCCGCATCGGAGGCGCGACGTCGAACATGCGCGAGATGCACGACCGGCACGACGGCCACGAGGCCTCGAGCGCCGGCTTCGATTCGAGCGCCGCCGATGACTTCATGCGCGGCCACGGACGGGCGGGCTCTGGCTATCCGCCGATCGCCGACTACGCCTTCCTGTCCGACTGCGAGACGACGGCGCTCGTGGCGCCCAGCGGCAATGTCGAGTGGATGTGCGTCCCGCGCATGGACTCGGCGAGCGTGTTCGGGTCCATCCTCGATCGCGATGCCGGCGGCTTTCGCCTCGGGCCCGCCGACGCCACCGTTCCAGCGGCTCGCCGCTACCTTCCGGGCACGAACGTCCTCGAGACGAGCTGGGGCACGCCAACCGGCTGGGTCATCGTCCGGGACGTGCTCCTCATCGGGCCGTGGGCGCACACCGATGAACGCTCGACTGCGCACCATCGCGCGCCAACGGACTATGACGCCGAGCACATCCTGCTGCGCCAGGTTCGCTGCGTGAACGGCGAGGTGCAGCTGACGCTCGACTGCGAGCCGGTCTTCGACTACGGCCGGACCCTGGGCCGCTGGGAGTACGCCGAGACCGGCTACCACAAGGCAGTCTGTCGCCCCGACGGAGACGACACGAACGCCGTGACGCTCACGCTCACCAGCGACATGAACCTCGGCTTCGAGGGCCCGCGAGCGATCGCCCGCACGCTCGTCAGGCAGGGCGAGACCCGCTACTGCGCGCTGTCGTGGGGCATTCGCGAAGCACCGCGAACGCATGACGATGCGTACCGGCGCCTCGTCTGGACGGCCCACCACTGGCAGCATTGGCTGGCCCGCGGGCACTTTCCTGACCACCCCTGGCGGACGTACCTGGAACGATCGGCCCTGACGCTGAAGGGGCTCACCTACGAACCCACCGGGGCGATCATCGCGGCACCGACCACCTCATTGCCCGAGACGCCGGGCGGCGTCCGGAACTGGGACTACCGCTACTCCTGGATCCGCGACTCGACCTTCGCGCTGTGGGGCCTGTACACGCTCGGCTTTGACTGGGAGGCGAGCGACTTCCTCTACTTCGTGGCCGACGCCGCGGAGCGCGAGGAGGAGCTCAAGGTCATGTACGCAGTCGATGGCGGACCGGTGCCGGAGGAACGGACCGTGCCGCATCTCCACGGCTACGAGGGCGCGCGGCCAGTACGCGTCGGCAACGGTGCGTACAACCAGCGTCAGCATGACGTGTGGGGCGCGATGCTCGACTCCGTTTACCTGCACACGAAGTCCCGCGACCACCTCGACGAGCGTATCTGGCCGATCCTGGCGCGGCAGGTCGAGGCGGCCCTCAAGCACTGGCGGGAGCCGGACCGCGGGATCTGGGAGGTCCGCGGCGAACCGAAGCACTTCACGTCGTCGAAGGTCATGTGCTGGGTCGCCGCAGATCGCGGCGCGCGGCTCGCCCGGATGCGGGACGACGACGGGACGGCTGTGCGCTGGGCCGCAGCGGCCGACGAGATCAAGGCCGACGTCCTGGCCAACGGCCTCGATGAGCGCGGCGTCTTCACCCAGCACTACGACACGAACGCGCTCGACGCGTCGCTGCTGCTCATGCCGCTCGTGCGCTTCCTGCCGCCCGACGACGAGCGGATCCGGCACACCGTCCTGGCGATCGCCAACGAGCTGACCGTCGACGGCCTCGTCCTGCGCTACAAGGTCGAGCAGACGGATGACGGGCTGACCGGCGAGGAGGGCACCTTCACGATCTGCTCGTTCTGGCTGGTCTCAGCCCTCGTCGAGATCGGCGAGGTGGAGCGAGCGCGCCAGCTCTGCGAGAAGCTGCTCGCGTACGCCAGTCCGCTCGACCTCTTCGGCGAGGAGATCGACACGCGCAGTGGCCGGCACCTGGGCAACTTCCCGCAGGCCTTCACGCACCTCGCGCTGATCAACGCAGTCATGCACGTCATCGAGGCTGAGCGCCACCCGGGGCAGACCTCCGCGCCACTCGCCCCCAGATCTGCGGCCTCGGACGACCAGGCTGGAGGCCCGGTCACCGGCCCGCCGGATGCCGTGCAGGTGGAGCCGAGGACCGCCACCGAGTCCTGACGCATGGGCCTCGCCCGACAGGCCGCGAGCTAGCCCGCGTCGCCGGCGATCGTATCCAGGAGCGCCCGCGAGCGCGCAATGGCGTCGCGACCCGCGGCGACCTCCCCAGGACTCGTCGGATCGACGTCCGTCAACGAGCGGTAGACGGAGCGCAACTCGGCGGCGACCTGCTCCGCGGTCTCGTAGGCGCTCTGCGTGGCGCCAGGTCTCGAGGAGTTCCCCCACGATCGTCGACATCGCTTCCCTCATGTCGTCGGCCCCCGGCGAAGCCGATCCTGGGCCGCGAAGCTGAAGGTGGAGTTCACGCACGGTTAGGGAGTCGCAACACGCTATGGGCGGCGTTGCCGCGACGCAGAAAAATCCGGACAGCCCCTGACCAGATGCCCTGAAAGGATCGGCTCATGAACCACCGAAACGGAGCCGACCCGCCCACTCGCATCGTGTGGCAGCCGATGCACCAGCCGGGCGCCGAGTGGTGCTCCGTCGAGCGCGGCCCGAACGGCTCCACGATTGCCGGCGTGGCCGTCCTCGCCGACGCCGGGGGCGCGCAGCGATTCGACTACGAGCTCGAGCTTGATGCTGCCGCTGTGACCCGCAGGGCTCAGATTACGGCCGTGCTGCCGGATCGGACCGAGGTGTTCGACATCGCCACCGACGCCTGCGGAGCGTGGTGGCGGTCGGGCAAGCTCGTTCTCGAGGATCCGGAGGCACTCGACGTCGATCTCGGCTTCTCGCCGGTCACGAACTCGCTGCCGATCTGGCGGCTGAACCTCGAGGTCGGCGGCACGCGCGAGATCACCGCGCTTTGGCTCCAGTACCCCGAGCTGCGGCTCGTGCCCGCCCGGCAAACCTATGAACGACTCGGCGAGGTGTCTTACCGCTACGCCTCGGGCTCGTTCGAGGCGGTCATCCGGGTCTTCCCCGACGGCCTCGTCGAGGACTACGTCGGCTACTGGAAGGCGATGGCCCGCTCCTGATCGACCTCGGCCGCCTGCGGAGCGCTGGCCGGTATGCTCGGCGGCGTCTGGAGGAGGGCCCTGAATGCGGATTCTCGTCGTCGGCGCGGGTGGCGTCGGCGGTGCGCTCGTGCCGATCGCGAAGCGTCGCTCGTTCTTCGAGGCCGTGGTTGTTGCCGACTACGACCGGGACCGCGCTGGAAAGGTCGTCGATCGCGCCGACGATCCGCGCTTCCGCGCCGCGCAGGTGAACGCCTCGGACAGCAAGGCGCTGCGCGGGCTGATCGTACGACTTTGCGCCGTCGTTCTCGATCTGGACGACGATCGAGGAGTGCCTGAACCTGCCGCTCATCTGGGAGAAGGACCGTGGCTGGTTCACGACCGCACCCTTCAGCGAGCCCGAGACGTTCATCTTCCCCGATGGCATCGGACCGGTGGACTGCGTCAACGTCGAGCACGAGGAGGTCGTCCTGATCCCGCGCTGGGTGCCGGCCAACCGGGTCACCTTCAAGTACGGCCTCGGTGAGGAGTTCATCAACGTGCTCGAGGTCCTGCACAAGGTCGGCCTCGATCGAACGGACAAGGTGCGCGTGGGCGGGTCGGAGGTGTCGCCACGCGACGTCGTGGCTGCCGCGCTACCGGACCCGGCAACGCTCGGTGACCGGATGTCCGGGAAGACATGCGCCGGAACGTGGGTGACCGGAGTCGGGAAGGACGGGCAGCCCCGCGCCGTCTACCTCTACCACGTCGTGGACAACGAGTGGTCAATGCGCGAGTACGGCTCGCAGGCCGTCGTCTGGCAGACGGCCATCAATCCCGTCGTGGCGCTGGAGCTGCTGGCGTCAGGTACCTGGTCCGGAGCCGGCGTGCAGGGTCCCGAGGCGTTCGACGCCGTCCCCTTCCTCGACCTGCTGCGCGACTACGGGTCGCCCTGGGGCATCGCGGAGGGATCCCAGGTGCTCGCGGCCGGCCGCTAGCGCCGTATCCAGTCGTTCGAGCGAAGGCTTCGCCCGCAGGCGCTCGAACGTCGCCCGGGCTTCATCCGCCCATCCGCGCACCTCGGGCTTTCCGGGCAGGAGATGGATCGCGTCGAGGATCATCAACGCGACCTCGAACTCCTCGCCGAGGTCCCGAATCCGCTCCACTGCGTCACCGAACCCGGCGACAGCGGCAACGTGATCGCCCTCGATCGCCGCCATTCCTGCACGCGCCCACGCGAGGTTTGCACTCGAGCGTTTGCCGGTGAACGGCGAGGCCTCCATTCGAGCGAGCGCGATCGCCACGCGGGTCGGGTCGCGAGCCCAGAGCGCTGCGCGCATCGCGGGCGGGACTACCAGGTCCTGATAGGCAGGAAAGATGTCGGCGCCGCGCATGAACTCGTCGAACGCCTCTTTGAATCGCTCTCGCGCGACGGCCCAATATCCGCGCTCGACCGCGATTCCCATCCCTGCCGCGGGATCTTCTACCTGCGTGAAGAGCTCCTCGAGCTCCGCGAGCGCGGCGGTGGCATCCTCGCCACGAGCCATCCGAATGATCCAGGAGATCCCGAGCATTCGGTGCCGATCGGCGGGTGCGGTGATGCCGCTCGCCTGGAGCCCTTCGGCGAGTATCGCCAGTTCGTTGTCCCACTCGGACCCTGCTGTCAGCGACCAGAACGCGGCCGATCCGGACAGCCAATTGGCCATGCCTCGGTTGCCGACGCGCAGCGCCAGGTCGCGGCCTTCGCGGGACACCTCAAGAGCCAGCCTCGGGTCGTCATCCTGGGCGACTGTGCCGAGGTTATTGCGGGCGCGCAGCGAGGAACTGACGAACCCGCCGGCATCTGCCAGACGGACAGCCTCTCGCAGGAGGGCCACGGCCTCGCGACGACGTCCGGCATTTCCCAGCGCCGACCCCTTGTTGTTGAACGCGTCGGCGATGATGGACTCAACGTTGTGTGGCTCAGCCCAGTCCAGGGCAGCGTCGGCCGCGGCGACAGCCCGTTCGTACTCGCCCGTCCGCATCAAGCCGCGCGAAAGCAGCGTCCGCACCGTCGCCTGAACGTGTCCGAGACCGTCGACGGGATCCATGGCACTCAGGTCCGCCAGGGCCGCCTCGAGGACCTCGATGCCTTCGGGAATACGACTCGCGTCGAGAAGCGTCTCTCCCAGGATCGCGCGCGCCCGTCCCGCCGCGAGCAGGTCGCCGGTCTCGCGTCGAGCGTCGATTGCCGCCTGCGCGTATCCGTGGGCCGAATCGTACCGGGCGAGCGCCGCGGACGACCGAGCGGCCCGTTCGAGGAGCTCGGCTCGCTCTGACGGTTCGTCGGTCACGGACAAGGCCTGTTCGACGAACGCGACCGCCTGGTCGTGGCCGCCCAGCGCGGCCGCCCTCTCGGCCGCCACTCGCAACGCGATGCGCGCTTGCGTTGCCACGGCGCGTGCTTCCTCCCCCTCGGCCGAGGATTCGTAGGCCGCGAGATAGTGCGAAGCGAGTACGCCGGCCGTCTCGTCGTCGCCGACAGCCTCGTAGTGGCGGGCGACCGCCAGATGCTTCGCGCGTCGTTCCCGCCGGGCGAGGGTGCCGTAGGCCACTTCCCGGATCAGCGACTGGACGAACGCGTACTGCCCGCGCTCCGGCGAGCGTGGATCCGCCTCGAGCTCGAGGATCTCGCGCCGCACGAGCATGCGCAGGCGCGACTCGAGCTCAGCTGGCGCTATCCCGGTCACCGCCGCGAGATTGGCGACCGTGAACACCTGGCCGAGCACCGATGCGTCCTGGAGCAGCCCTCGGTCAGCTGGGTCGAGCGCATCGAGTCGCGACGCGATCAGCGACCGGAGGGTCTCCGGCACCGCGAGTTCGCCAAGGTCGCCGACCGCCGCGAACGCCGCTCCCCGCGGCTCGAGGCGGCCATCGGCGATCAATGAGCGCACGATCTCGACGCCATAGAGGGGAATCCCGTCGGCGCGGCCGAGGATTGCCCGCACGGCCGATTCAGGCAGATCCGGCACGAGCCCCCCGAGCAGCTCCCGCATTGCCGGCTCTGACAGCGGCTCGAGCGCGATCGCCGTGAAGTGGCGGACGCCGACGCCCCAGTCGGGGCGCCGGTCGAACAGCTCTGGGCGCGCCAGGGTGACCACGATGATCGGCGCTCCCCTGGACCACTCGATGAGGTGGTCGAGGAACGCGAGCAGGCCGCTATCAGCCCATTGGAGGTCTTCGAATAGCAGCACAGTCGTGCCCTGCGCGGCCACGTGCTCGAAGAAGATTCGCCAGGCCGCGAAGAGGAGGTCCCGGCCGCCGGCCGGAGGCGGCTCCAGGCCGAGGAGGGTCAGGAGGGCCGGCTCGACCCAGGCGCGATCCGCCTCGTCGTCGACGTACTCCATGACCGTGTCGTGGATGCGCGACCGGGTGGTTTCCTCGTCGTCGTTCTCGGCGAGCCCGGCACGGCGGCGAACCATCTCGCCGAGCGCCCAGAACGTGATCCCTTCGCCGTAGGAGGGCGACCTTCCGCGGTGCCAGTAAACGTTCTCGACGACGCCGTCGATGTACTTCTCGAACTCCCAGGCCAGCCGGCTCTTGCCGATCCCGGCAGGCCCGGTGATCGATACGAGTCGTGCGCGGCGCTCGCGCCCGGTGGCATGCAGCAGGTCCTTGAGCAGCCGGAGCTCGTCTTCCCGCCCGACGAAGGGGGGCTCGAGCGTTTCCGCACGACCGCGTCCGCCGCGTTGCGCGACGACGCGCATCGCCTGCCATGCCGAAACCGGCGCCTTCTTGCCCTTCAGCTCCTGCTCGCCCACCGCGTCGAAGGCGATCGACGCGCTGGTCGATCGCATCGTGGCTTCGCCTACGAGGACCGCTCCAGGGGGCGCCACCGACTGCAGCCTCGCCGCCGTGTTGACGAGGTCTCCAGCGACCATTCCCTGGCCGATTGCACCAAGGCTTACGGCCGCCTCGCCGGTCACGACTCCGGCGCGCGCCTCGATCCCCGGCGCAAGCCCACGCACCGCATCGACCAGCTCGAGGCCGGTTCTTACCGCCCGTTCTGCGTCATCCTCGTGCGCAATGGGCGTGCCCCAGACGGCCATGACGGCGTCGCCGATGAACTTCTCGATGGCGCCGCCGTGCCGCTCTACCACTTCGCGCGCCGTGTCGAAGTAGCGGGACAGGACGTCGCGGACTGCCTCGGGATCGCGCTCCTCGGCGAATGGCGTGAAGCCGACCAGGTCGGCGAAGAGCACCGAGACGAGACGCCGCTCTGACACCGGCGATGCGCTGCCTGCCGTCGGGGCGAAGGCTGCGCTCGACGTGGCGGCGGAGCCTGTCGGCGGGTGCAGCGCGGTCGCGCAGTTGCCGCAGAACTTGTCGCCCGGTTCAGCGAGCGTGCCGCACTTCGGGCAGGCGATTCCCAACGGGCTCGCGCACTGGACGCAGAACTTTCGCCCCGGCTTGTTCTCTGTCCCGCAGTTCGAGCAGATCACGCTCGCTCCTCGCCAAACGTGGAGATCCGAGCGTACTGGATCGTGCCGCGTGCGAACAGCGGCGCCGGCCGGCGAACACCTGCGCCCGAACGCCCGAATGAGTGTCCGCCGGCTGGGTGTAGGCTGACCTCGACCCGCTCGCTCTTTGTCGACAGCGAGGCCCGAACGATGGACTTGCTGCTCTCCTGCGCTCTCCTCGTGTTCTTCGTCGCCGTGGTCGAGTTCACGGCTGTCGGCTCGGTGGGCGATGGCATCGTCGGGCTGTTCGGAGGCCTGTTCTCGCACCCCGACCACCTGGCCTGGCCGAAGGGCGTCCAGGAGGACGACGATCCGCCCTTGGCGGACCTGATCGCGCTGTATCGCCTCGAGCGCCGGCGCCGCTGGAGCGAGACCACGGGCTGCGCCAGCAGACACTCGACGCCAGAGAATGAAGATGACGGTTCCGCCGCCTGGCTGACCGCGGAGATCGTCGACGACGTCCCGGCGGTTCCCGTCGCCCGTGTCCGCCGCCTCAGCTAGAAACAGGCCCACCCCAGGTCCGCGCTTCGCCATGTCGGCGGCCGACGTACTCGGCGTGCTGGCGGCGCTCGAGGGCCGGGGCATTCCCGCCTGGCTCGACGGGGGCTGGGGAATCGACGCGCTGCTTGGCGAGCAGACCCGGCCACACGAGGATGTCGACCTCGTCGTTCCCGCGCCTGACGTTCCGGCCCTTGTCGAGTTACTGGGCGCCCAGGGCTATCGGGTGACCGAGGGCCGCCTGCACTCGAACTTCGTGTTGACCGATGACGCAGGACACAAGGTGGACGTCCATCCAGTGGTCTTCGATGCCGAAGGCAACGGGCACTACACAATGGAGAACGACGAGATCTGGGTCTATCCGGCGACCGGCCTGGCGGGCGCGGGGCGAATCGCGGGCGTGCGCGTGCGCTGCCTGACCCCGGAGCTGCAGCTCATCACCCATGATGGGTACGAGCTGGACGAGGACGATCGACGCGACCTGGACGCGATCCGGCGACGATTCGACCTGCCCTAGGGACCACCGTCCCCTACGACTGGAAGATATCGGCCAAGGCCAAGGCGTGGGCCAGGAGATGGCGCGTGGACAGGCGTGCGGGGACGGGCGGCTTGGCCGGCTTGCGCGGTGAAGGCGGCCTCGAGGCGGAGTCTGGCCGAGGTGCGACCTGGACGCTCGAGTACTGGTTCGAGTAGGTGCGGCCCCGAGCGGATAATGGTCTCCTCGGCAGGTGAAGCAGGAGGAGGCGAAGCCATGCGGTTCATCCAGGAGTTCGGCTACACGGTCAAGGTCGGCCAGGAAGAGGCTCACCAGAAGTGGGTCATCGAGAACGACCAGGCATTACGCGATGCGGCACCACCCGGCTCGAAGTACCTCGGTACGTTCACGGTGGTCTACAGCTCGGAGAAGAACGCCGGCGGCTACAAGTTCCTGATGGAGATGGACAGCTACGGCGCGATGGATGCGGGAGCCGCAGCCATGAAGGACCCGAACAACCCATGGCAGAAGCTGCTCCTGGAGTCCAGCAAGTTCATCGACACGTCGTGGAGCGTCCCCTGGAGCAACGGCCTGCTCAAGGACGCCGTCGACGCGTCGATCTGGGACCCGAAGACCTGACCTAGCCGGCTTGCTCTGATCGGAGGAGGTCCGCCACCGCCTCGAGCTGTTCGCGAGTCAGCGTGGGGCCTGGCTCCAGGCCGTAGTGATCGGGCCACGCTGCATCGATGAACTCGACCCCGGCCGCCTCGCGCGGGGTCGCATACCGCGGAAAGATGTGAAGGTGCAGGTGCCGAGCCTCGTTCCCGAGGAACATCACGTTGAAGTGATCGGGCTTGAAGGCTGCTCGTTCGCGGTCAAGCGCATCGCGTAGCAGCTCGCGAAGCTCGTCCCACTCGTCGAGAGTCAGGTCGGTTGGAAGCTCGACATGGCGGCGCAGCGCCAGGAAGGCCTGGCCCAGCCGGTCCTGGTTCCAGTTCAGCACGAGCCGCCAGAACGTGCCCTCGTGGATCATCGGCGCGAGGTCGCTCCGGCAGAGCGGGCAGCTGAATGGCGAGGCCTTGCCGTCCATCGCCGCCGACGATACGCCGCGAATGCCCGAAGCCAATGGTGTCCGGAGGGAGAGCCCAAAATGACTGATCGCTCGCCGATCAGCGAGGAGCACATCGCCGCGAACCGGGTCCTGTGGAACGCCTGGACGAAGGTCCACGAACGCTCGGAGTTCTACGACCTCGAGGGGTTCAAGCGCGGCGGCGTCCGCCTGCGGGAGTACGAGATCGAGGAGATCGGACCGGTCGTGGGAAAGACGCTCCTGCATCTCCAGTGCCACTTCGGGATCGACTCGCTCTCGTGGGCTCGCCTCGGGGCGCAAGTCACGGGCGTCGACTTCTCCAGTGAGGCCGTCGCGCTTGCCCGCTCGCTGGCAGCCGAGCTTGGCCTCGACGCGCGATTCGTCGAGTCGGACCTCTACGATCTTCGGAACCGGCTCGAGGGCGAGTTCGACGTCGTGTACACGTCGCGCGGCGTCCTCGGCTGGCTGCCCGACATCCGCGGCTGGGCGGAGGTCGCCGCCCACTTCGTCCGTCCTGGCGGAATCTTCTACGTCACGGAGGTGCACCCGGTCTGGGAGGCCTTCGAGTACGACGGTGTCGAGCCCGGCAAGATGTGGCTCCGCTACCCGTACTGGGAGAGCGGCGAGCCGTTCGCCATGAAGGTCGTTGGGTCCTACGCCGACCGCTCCGCGGACGTGGGCGATCTGACGGAGTACGGCTGGAACCACTCGCTCGGCGAGATCGTGACGTCGCTCATCGACGCGGGCTTGCGGATCGAGTTCCTGCATGAGTTCCCATTCCTGGAATGGCCGGCGGACGCTCTGGTCGAAGGCGACGACGGCCGATTCCGGCTGCCGGGCGAGCTCGACGGGAAGCTCCCGCTCCTCTATTCGCTGAAAGCCTCGAAGCCGACCTGAGATCGGTGGACCCCCTCATCGTCGTCCTGTTCCTGTTGGTCGCGGTTGCGATCCTGGTCGAGGTCGCCGACCGGGTGGGCACTCCGTATCCGGTGCTGCTCGTTCTCGGCGGTCTCGTCCTCGCAGGAGTGCCTGGCCTGCCCCGCATCGAGGTCGAGCCCGAACTCATCCTGGTCGTCTTCCTGCCGCCACTGCTGTTCGGCGCGGCCTGGGCGACCCCGCTTCGCGACCTGAAGGCCAACCTCGGGCCGATCGCGAGACTCTCGATCGGCCTGGTCCTCTTCACGATTGTCGTCGTCGCGGCGGTCGCCCACGCGCTCGTGCCGGGTCTTGACTGGGCCCCCGCCTTTGCGCTTGGAGCAATCGTCTCGCCGACCGATGCCCTCGCGGCGACGACCGTTTTCCGCCGGGTCGGCGCCCCGGAGCGGATCGTGACGATCCTGGAAGGAGAGAGCCTGCTCAACGACGCGACCGCCCTGGTCGCGTACCGGAGCGCGGTCATCGCTACCGTGGGCGGTTCGTTCGTCCTCGCGTCAGCCGCCGCAGGATTTCTTGTTGCGGGCGTGGGCGGCCTCGTCATCGGCCTGGTCGTGGGGCGGGCGTTCAGCGAGATCGTCCGCCAGCTCGAGAACCCGCCGGTCGAGGTCGCGATCTCGCTGGTCGTGCCCTACGTGGCCTATCTGCCGGCAGATCAGCTCGGTCTGTCGGGCGTCCTGGCTGCCGTCTCCGCGGGGTTGGTCGCCGGTCGCTACTCGGCCACCGTCCAGACGCCCGAGAGCCGCGTGTTCGCCCAGGGCGCCTGGGGCATCGTGGTCTTCGTCCTCAACGGCTTCGCGTTCATCCTGCTCGGGATGGAGCTGCCGGCGATCCTCGCCGATCTGTCCTCGCGTTCGCCAGGACAGTTGGTTGGGCTGGCGGCGGCGGTCAGTGGCACTGTCATCGCCGCCCGGTTTGTGTGGATCTACGTGGTGAGCTTCCTGCCGGGCTCTCTGCGTCGCGAGATCGCTCGAACCGACCCGGCCCTCGCCTGGGGATCGCTCATTGTCGTCAGCTGGGCCGGTCTTCGAGGGGTCGTGTCACTGGCGGCCGCCCTCGCGCTGCCGGCCGGCTTCCCGGAGCGAGACCTGATCCTGTTCCTGACGTTCGCGGTGATCCTCGTGACCCTCGTCGGGCAAGGACTGACACTGCCGTACGTCCTTCGCCGGACCGGGCTTGCCGCGCGCGACGCCGACCGCGCCGAGGAGACGATGGCTCGCGGCCGTGCGAACACGGCGGGCCTGGCGGAGGTCGATCGCCTCCGCCCCCTCTGGCCAACGCACCAGCCGCTGCTGGATCGTCTCGAGGAGTCCCTACGCGACCGCGACCGACATCTGGCCACCGAAGATCCCGCCGAAACGGAGGAGCGACGCCGGGAACGGCTGGAGCACGAAGAGATCCAGCGTTACGTCATCGGCGCCCAGCGGGCAGCCGTGATCGAGCTGCGCGACCGCGGCCAGATCAACGACGAGGTCCTGCGCACGATCGAGCGAGAGCTGGACCTCGAACAGCTCCGGATGGAGGGCTAGCGCTTGGCCGATCTGGGCTGGTTCTCGGGCGCCGGGCTCGGCATCTTCGTCCACTGGGACCACGCCAGCCAGCAGGGCATCGAGCTGTCCTGGCCGCTGACGGGTCGGTCCATCGTCCCGGAGCAGCCGCACGCGGAGGCCCAGGTCACGCCCGCGCAGTACCACGCGTCGGCAGCGACCTTCAATCCGACCCGCTGGGATCCGGCTGTGCTGGCGGCCCTGTTCAAGTCAGCCGGCGCCGAGTACGTCGTGTTCACGACGCGCCATCACGCCGGCTATTCGATGTTCCATACCAAGTACTCGACCTTCTCGATCGAGCACTCGCCGTACGGCCGCGACATCACCCGCGAGCTGGTCGACGCGCTGCGCGCCGAAGGCCTGCGGATCGGCTTCTACTACTCCCTCTCCGACTGGCACCACCCCGACTATCCGGCCTTCACGGAGGCCGACAAGCCGTACGCGCGGGAGGCCTATCGCCGGCCCCCTCCCGAGGCGTGGGCACGCTACCTCGACTACCTGCGCGGACAGCTCACCGAGCTGCTGACGGACTACGGCCGCATCGACCTGGTCTGGTTCGATGGCGACTGGGAGCGAACGCCGAAGGAGTGGCACGCCCCGGAGCTCCGCGCACTCGTCGCCTCGCTCCAGCCTGATGCCATCGTCAACGATCGGCTGCCCGGGCAGGGCGACTACACGACACCGGAACAGGGCCTGCCAGCGGGCGCGTCCGCCGGACCCTGGGAGCTCTGCTTCACGATGAACGACTCGTGGGCGTACCGGGCCGACGACCTGAATTACAAATCTCCGCGCCGCCTCGCGCAGTACCTGGTGGAGACCACGAGCCGTGGCGGCAACCTGCTGCTGGACGTCGGTCCGAGAGGCGACGGCACTCTCCCCGGGATCGAGGTGTCCTTGCTCGAGCAGCTCGGCGAATGGCTGCGCACGCACGGCGAGAGCGTCAAGGGCGTGACAGCGCCCTCTTCGCGGGTCGAGTTCTACGGCCCCGCGTCGCAACGCGGGTCGCGGCTGTACCTCCACCTCGTCATGCGGCCCGTCGAGACGCTTGTCGTTCGGGGAATACCCGTGCGCCGCGTCAAGCGTGTATCGCTGCTAGGCTCAGGAGAACGTCTTCCGTTTCACAGCGCCATTGATGTGCACGAGCCCGGCGCTCGGGACGACGGAGTCCTCGGGGAGCTTTCAATCAACGCGCCTGCGCCAACCAACGCGCTCATCGACGTCGTGGCGATCGATTTCGAGAAGGACACTCCGTGATCGCCGGGGTTCGGTTGGCCTGAGCGCGACCGTGGAACTTTTTCCTCGTGTTCCGGAGGCCTGTCATGGCATCGTCCCAAGGGGATCGATGGCACCTGCCAGAACGGTTGCAGGTGGCCGGTCGTACGTCCCCAGCGGCCGACCACCTCCCGTTTTGGCGTTACTGAGAGCGCATAGCCGGTTAGAAGCGTGACTGCAGAAGACCGTTTGATCCGCTCGCCCTCTGTCCGCGAGCAAGCCAGTCTCCGGCAACAGATCCTGAAGACCCTCCCGTGTTCCAGGCCCGAATCAGCCGCTGCGCTCGCCGCGAGCGCGCGGCTCCGGCGATTCGGACCCGACGAGACAATCTTCCGCCAGGGCGAGGAGATTCAGGTCGTCCTGCTCGTGCGCGGGCACGCCGTGTTCCAGCGAACGACGGTCGACGGCCAGCAGGTCACCGTGGGCATTGCACTACCCGGGGAGCTCTTCGGGGTGACGAGCGTGTCATCGCCGATCGCCAGCGTCGAGATGGTGGCCCTCAACGACGTTGAGCTTGCCTCCTGGAGCGGGGAGGACGTGCGTCGACTGGCTGCGGCGGATCCCGGTCTTGCACTGAATATCGCCGATCGCCTGGCCACGATTCTCAACAACCTCACGCACAAGGTGGACGGCTTCCTGCACCAGGACGCGCGCCGTCGGGTGGTCCGCATCCTCGCGCGGCACCGGGACCTCTTCTTCAGCGACCCGCCGGTCCTCTCGCGCTCGCACCTGCCCGGGCTCGTCGGTACCAGCCGGGAGATGACCGGGCGCGTGCTCCGCGAGCTGGAGAACGAGGGAACGGTCGCGCGAACCGGTCGGACCGGCCTCCGTTTGCTTCGCCCCGAGCGCCTGGACGCCGGCGACTCGGTCTAGTCGTCGGCCCCGTAGAAAGGCACGAGCCCGAAGACGCCGGTCAGGGCAGCGGACGCCATGCCTGGGCGAGGAAGATCGAGAGTGTGGCCAGGAGCACAGCCGCTCCGACGAACGCGACGCTGATCTCCATGACCTCGTGCTTCGTGATCAGGGACGTCGGCAGGTTGTTGAACACGTTCTGGAGATCGCCCGCGCTCTCGGCCGGGTAGTACGTGGCGCCGGTGATGTCGGCGACCTTCCGCAGCGTCTCCTCATCGATCCCCCGGCGGAACGCGTTGGCGCCCGGACCAGCACCGAAGCCACCGAACCCGCCGTTTGGTTCACGGCCGACGAACTGCGGGCCGCACACGGGATCGATCTGGCCGGCATTCGGCGTACCGAAGCCGATCGTGTACACCCGCACGCCGCGATCGGCGGCCTGCTGGGCGGCGTCCACCGGGGCGGGGCCTGCATTGCTCGCGCCGTCGGTCAGGAGCACGACGATGTCAGGCGCGTAGGCGCCCTTCGGCACCGGCGAGGGCGCGGGGTCGTTCTCGTCGTTCTGGCTGGGCGCGACGGACTTGTCGATGTCGGCGATCGCGTCAATCGAACGCAGGATTCCGCTGCCGATGGCCGTCCGCCGGCCGGTGGCCAGGCTGCGCACCGCGTCGATCAGGACCTCCTGGTCGTTCGTCGGTGCCTGGACCAGCTCGGCGAAGCCCGCGAACGCGACCAGTCCGATCTGGGCCGTGGCGCCCTGCCGCTGGATGAAGGAGATCGCGGCATCCTCGGCCGCCTGGAGCCGCGTTGGGTTGATGTCCGTCGAGCACATGCTGCCCGACACGTCGATCGTGAGGATGATCGTGGTCTGGCCCGCCGGGACGCTGACCACCGTGACCGGCCGCGCAAGCGCCACGACGAGGCTCCCGACGGCGCCGAGGAATAGCACGAAGGGCACATGCCGCCGGATGCGCGAGCTGCCCGGGACGGCCTCGCGAAGCAGCGAGACGCTCGAGTAGCGGACGCCGGACGGACGCCGACGGCGCAGCGCCCAGATATACAGGACAACGAGCACCGGCAACGCCAGGAGCAGCACCAGGAAGACGGGCCACAGAAGCTCCATTAGGGCACCCGCCCGAACCACGCCAGTGAGGCGACCGAACCGATCAGGAGCACCAGCAGGCTGGCGCCCGCGAACAGGGGGGTGATCTCGGTCTTCTGCGGCTCGACGACCGGCTCGGGGTTGATGTTGTCGTATACGGACTTCAGGTCGGCCGCGTTGTTGGCCTGGTAGTAGGTGCCGTCGGTGAGGGCCGCGATCTGCCTGAGGACCTCCTCGTTGAGCTGGGTGTGGACCGTGAAGCCGTTGATCTTCAGATCGGCGCCGGCCGTGCTCCCGACGCCCACGGTGTAGATGCGCACTCCTCGATCCGCGGCGGCCTGGGCAGCCTCCAGCGGATCGGGGGACTGGTTGTTCTCACCGTCGGTGAGCATCACGATGACAGCCGAGCTGTGCGTGCCTTTCGGGACGGGCGACGGCGATGGCGCGGGCGAGGCGCGGTTGGAGTAGTAGCCCGCTGCCTCACCCGCCTGCGCCACCGCGATGGCGGTGAGCGAGCTGATGATCCCCTGGCCAACGGACGTTCCGCGCGTCGGCGCGAGACGGTTGATCGCGCCCACGACGGTCGCCTGGTCGTTGGTCGGCGCCTGAACCGAGAAGCTGCCGTCGCTGAAGGCCACGACGCCGATATCGACGCTGGGCGGTTGGCGCTCGACGAAGGCGCGGGCCGCAGCCTTGGCCGCCGCCATGCGAGTCGGCTTGATGTCGTCGGCCGCCATGCTTCCCGAGACGTCGAACGCGAGGATCACCGTCCCTTCGAGCTTCGGCACGCTGACGACGGCCTGCGGGCGGGCGAGCGCCACGACCATCACGGCGCTCCCGAGCACGAACAGGCCGGCCGTGATGCGCCGGCGAACGCGGACCCCACCGGTCCGCGCCGCCGGCACGGGAGCCGCCGCAAGACCGCCGAGGGCGCCCAGGCGCGCCAGCCGCCGCCGCCCCAGGCGCAACCAGGCCAGCACTCCGAGGGGGATCAGGAGGAGCAGGGCCAGCATCACCGGCCAGATGAACGACATCGCCTACTTCCGGCGCGCGCGGCGCATGGCCGCTATCCGGACGATCGCGCGCACGAGGTCCTCGTCGGTCGAAAGGGAGACGGCGTCGACGCCGGACCGCTTGAACGCCTCACCCAGCTCTGACTGCCGGCGCGTGGCGGCTGCCTGGAAGCGACCGCGAAAGCGCTTGTCGTGCGTGTCGACGTAGAGCTGCTCGCCCGTTTCGGCGTCCTGCATGATCAGCGGCCCGACGTCCGGCAGCTCCGTCTCACGGGGGTCGAATAGGCGGACGGCGAGCACTTCGTGGCGCCGGTTGAGCAGGTTGAGGGGCCGCTCCCAGCCCGGCTTGCTGATGAAGTCGGAGATGATGAAGACCAGGGAGCGGCGCTTGATCGCGCTCCGGCCGGTCTCGAGCAGGGGCGCAAGGTCCGTCATCGGGGCGGACTCGGATCGGGGGTGCTTCAGCAGGTCGTCGATCAGCCGCAGGACCTGCACCCGACCGCCCCGTGCCGGGATGGTCCGCTCCAGCCCGCCGGCCCCGTAGAACATCGCCCCGACCCGGTTGCCATGGCGCGTCAAGACCCGCGCGAGCGTCGTGACGAAGTCGATCAGCACGGTCCGCTTCTGGCGGTCAAGATCCGCGAGCACCGTCCCGAAGTCGACCGACGGGCTGAGGTCGAGCAGGAACCACGCCGTGATCTCCCGATCCTCGACGTACTGGCGGACGTAGGGCGTGTTCATCCGCGCGGTGACGTTCCAGTCGATGTAGCGGACGTCGTCGCCCGGCTGGTATTCACGCAGGTCGGCGAAGTCGACGCCGTTGCCGTAGAACAGCGTGCGGTAGTTGCCCTGCAGCAGGCCGTCGAGCCGGCGGACGACCTGCCAGTCGAGGCGCTGGAGGATGCGCTCAGGCGCTGACGCGTACGTTGGTCTGCTCCCGGAGCGGTACGACAGGGATCGGCGTCCGATCGATCACCCGCTTGAGGATGCTGTCGCTGGTCACGTTGTCGGAGAGGGCCTCGAAGGAGAGCACGAGGCGGTGGCGCATCACGTCGAGCGCGACGTCGAGGACGTCCTGCGGCAACGCGTAGTCGCGCCCGCGCACGAAGGCCAGCGCTCGCGCCGTGAGGATCAAGTTGATGGAAGCGCGCGGGCTGGCCCCGAACGTGATGTAGCGCGCGACCTCGCCCACGCCGAAGTCGGCCGGCGAGCGCGTCGCGGTCACGAGTCGCACGGCGTACTCGTGGAGCGCCGGATCGACGTAGATGCGATCAGCCTGGGCCTGCAAGGCGAGCAGCTCGTCGGTCGTGAGGACCGTCTGGATGGCAGCCAGCGTGGAGGTCATGCGCTCGACGATGACGAACTCCTCGGTCGACGTTGGGTAATCGACCAGCACCTTGAGCATGAAACGGTCGACCTGTGCTTCCGGCAGGGCGTAGGTGCCCTCCGTCTCGATCGGGTTCTGCGTCGCGAGGACGAGGAACGGGTTGGGCACCCTGAACGACTCGTGGCCGATCGTGACCTGGCGCTCCTGCATGACCTCGAGCAACGCGCTCTGGACCTTCGCCGGTGCGCGGTTGATCTCGTCGGCCAGCAGCAGGTTCGTGAAGACCGGCCCGAGCGAGGTGTTGAACTCGCCGGTCTTCTGGTTGTAGATGCGGGTGCCGATGAGGTCGGCGGGGACGAGGTCCGGTGTGAACTGGATGCGCTTGAACTCGCCGCCGATCGCCTCGGCGAGCATCTTGATGGCCATCGTCTTGGCAAGGCCCGGCACGCCTTCCACGAGGATGTGGCCCCGCGCCAACAGGGCGACGATCAGCCGCTCCAGGAGGTGATCCTGGCCGACGATCACCTTCTTGACCTCGTAGAGCACGCGCTCCATCGGGTTCGTCTGCTCGGTCGCCGAATGCTGGTCCACGGTCTGCTCTCCTAGTACGGGGGTAGGCCGGCGGCGCCGGCGGCGGTGGTGATCGGCACGGCCAGCCCGATGCCGATGAAGACGTCCTCGGCCGTTGGGTTGATCAGGGCGGTGACGATGCCGACGACCTGGCCGTCGCGGTTGAGGAGTGGGCCGCCCGAGTTCCCGGGATTGACAGCGGCGTCGATCTGGATCAGCCCGTGCAGGACCTGCGAGCTGTTCGGCAGCTGGAAGGATCGTCCGAGGCCGGACACGACCCCGGAGCTCATCGAGCCCGTCAGCGCGAAGGGGTTGCCGACCGCGTAGGCCTCGCTGCCGATCTGCAGGGCACCGGGGTTGCCGAGCGTTGCCGGCACGATCTGCGCCGGCGGCTGGGCTGCCCGAATGACCGCGATGTCGTTGTCGGCCTGGCGGGTAACGACATGGGAGGGCGACTTCGTCCCGTCGGCGA
>VBFZ01000051.1:22674-33109 GCA_005880805.1 Chloroflexota bacterium
CTGTGAGGATGTCCCCGGCCTGCGTGACAACGACGCCGCTACCCAGGCCGGCGCCGGGCTTGCCACCCGCCGCCGCCTCCTCGGTCTGGATGAGGACGAGCGACGGGCGGACGACCTCGTAGGCCTTGACCGAGAGCGCCGGCGGCGGGGTTGCCGAGGCGAGCGCCGACGCGATCGCGGTGTTCACATCGCCCTTGGTCAGGGGGCGGGGTGCCGGGAAGAGGAGGCCGTACAGGACGATCGCCACGACGGCCGCGGCGATGCCGGTTGCGACCGGGGCGGCGGGCCGGGCGCGGGCGCGGAGCCGCGTCAGTCTCGGAGCGTTCGTGGGGGATTGTGGGCGGGACGCCTCGTCCCGGGCTTCGGTCATGCGACAGAACGAGCTCCAAGTCCGTCGCCGCTTTCGTGGACAGTCGAGCGGCTCGCGCGAGTGCGGCCCGCGGAAGCTATCGGACCAACGTGAGATTTCGCTGAGAAGTGGCCCCCGGGGTTGCCGATCGACGGCCGGCAACCTCAAGCAGTCTAGACCCGATCCGGCAGGAGCCCGATTTGCAGGTCGGAGCGCGGGGAATCCCGGCGCCGTCCGCCGCGATCAGCCCCTATCGGTCTCGAATCTCTGACAGAGCTGTTGTTCGTGAGGTGCGTTCGCGTAACCTGAGCCGATGGAGCGCGTTGCGGCGGAGGAGCCACCGGCCGGCGATCGACAGGTCGAGCAGCGGCCCATCGAGTTGATCCTCGCCCGCCAGCTGGCCGCGGCGCTCGCGGTGCCGGTTCTCCTGATGGACGGTCGCGGCGACACGCTCTTTTTCAATGAACCGGCCGAGTTGATCATCGCCCGCCGGTTCGACGAGATCGACGAGCTGTCCTTCGAGCAGCGGGCGGCGACCCTGGCGCCACGCGACGAAGCGGGTCAGCCACTGCCCGCCGAACAGCTGCCGGGCAAGGTGGCGATGCGCGAGCGGAGACCGACTCACGGCCTGTTCCACATCCACGGCTACGACGGAGTTCTGCGCGCGGTCGAGGCTACGGCGATCCCGATCGAGAGCGCGGGCGGTCACGTCCTTGGCGCGATGGTCATCCTCTGGCGACGGCCCGAGGGCAAAGGGCCGGACGGCTCACCTCCCGGGCCCGGTTAGGTGGCCGGCCGCCAATTCGGCCGCCAGCGGTGAAGGTCACCATCTGGGGCTCGCGCGGCTCACTGGCGACCGCCGGCCCGGAGACGGTCCGATACGGCGGTAACACCTCGTGCGTCGAGGTCAGCGCCAGCGACGGGACAACCCTGGTGCTCGACGCTGGGACAGGTGTGCGGAGCCTCGGCCAGCGACTCGCGGAGGGGAGGGGCGTCATTCACGTGCTCCTCAGCCACCTCCACATGGACCACATCCAGGGCCTCGGGTTCTTCAAGCCCTTCTTCCAGGGCGGCCGCGAAATCCACGTGTGGGGACCGCCGTCGACGACGCTCGATCTCCGCTCGCGATTGACGCGCTACCTGTCGCCGCCACTGTTTCCGGTCCGGATCGGCGACATCGAGTCCGACCTCGTCCTGCACGATATCTCCCCGGGGAGCTGGCACGCCGGCGAGTTCGAGATCCGAGCCGAGAGCGTGATCCACCCCGGCCCGACCGTCGGCTACCGGATCACGGACGGGTCAGCCTGCGTGGCATACCTGCCCGACCACGAGCCGGCCCTGGGCGGGACGAGCTGGACCCCCGCCTGGACGTCGGGCCACGCCCTGGCGGCCGACGCCGACCTGCTGATCCACGACAGCCAGTACACACCGGGCGAATATGCGGAACGTATCGGCTGGGGGCACTCGAGCGTTGACGACGCGGTCGCGTTCGCGGAGGCGGCGCGGGTGAGGAGAGTCGTCCTGTTCCACCACGATCCCGACCACGACGACACGGCGGTCGACAGGATGCTGCAGGCGGCCCGACGCGCCAGCCGCTCGGTCGAGGTGGTTTCGGCCTCCGAAGGTTCGACGTTCGAGCTTGGCTGACGCCCGACGGCTGGCCGGCCCGTGTTTCATCAGATGAAAGCAACGCTCGCTTCGAGCGGGCGGCGACACGGGATTCGGCGCGTGCGTTTCCGCGCCTGAAACAAAGGCGCGGCATGGCCAGCGCCCGCGCCTACACTGATCCGTTGTGTTCACGTGTTGAAACGGATCGCCGGATCCTTTCATCGGGTGAAACGCACGACCGTGTTATTGAGTCCGCGGCGGGCGAAAGTACACGCGACGAGCCGAGGGTCAGCTCGGCTTGATCACCGTTCGCGAGGCTCGAACCCGCCGGACAGCTTCCTCGACGCCGCCCGTCCAGGGTTCTCCGTGGCCGGGGAGGACGTAGCCGGCATCCACGCCGTTCAGCCGATCGAGCGAGGCCAGGGCCTGGTCGCGATCCGCGGTGAACGGCGCGACCTGCGGTCCGCTCGCTCCCGTCGTGACGGCATACGTGCAGAACGCATCGCCGACGAGCAGCGCGTCGTGACCGGCGAAGTGGAGCACGGCACTGCCGGGCGTGTGGCCCGGAGCGAGGATCACGCGAGGGGCACCTGGCACGTCCAGCGTCGCCCCGTCGCCATAGGTCGAAACCTCCTTGATGTGGTCCTGGCGAAGCGCACCATGGGTCGAGGTATAGAGCAGGAAGCGCAGGAGCGGCATCGCCCGGGCCGGCCCGAGTCCCCTGGCCGGGTTCGGGACCTCGCCGCGGGCAAGCGCGGCGTCGGCCTCGTGTACCCGCACCGGGATCGATCGCTCGCGCCGGGCCCGCTCCGCATAGCCGATATGGTCGCTGTGCCCGTGTGTCAGCACGATCGAGCGAACGTCCGCCAGCGATCTGCCGGCTGCCGCCAGCTCGTCCGGCAGGTCGTTCCAGTAGCCGGGAACGCCGGCATCGACGATCGTCACCGAGCCTGATTCCTCGATCAGGTAGGAGTTGATCATCCCGATCCCGATGCGCCGGATGCCGCGCGCGATTTCCACGGTCAGCTCCCAGGCGGCCGGTACTCGATCGCCTTCGCCTTGTCGAGCGCCGCGAGCGTCTCCTCGACGGTCAGCAGAACGGTCGTCTTGAACTCGCTCAGGGCGCCTCCCGCGCTGATGGCGACGGCGACGGCGGCCATCGAAACGTTGTCCGGCGCCTCCCAGAGGTTATACGCGTCGTGATCCCCGAATGCGTACCAGAAGCCGTGCAGCCTGCCGCCCACCGACTCGATGTATCGGCTGGCGGCCGCCCGCCGGTCCTCCGGCTTCTGCATCAGCCGCGCCCAGGTCTCCGGCGTGTAGCTGAATTTCGTCAGATAGAACGGCATGGCCTCCTCCCGCAGCGTGTCGTCGATCTTAGGCCCGGGGCTCCCGATGCGGTAGCACCGCGCGGGCCACGACCAGCCCAGCCAGCAGCGTGGCTACGGCCGCTGCGGCATACATGCCCGGGATCGTGATCGCGCTCGCGACGAGGCCGCCAATCGTCGAGCCTGCCACCGTCCCAATGCTGTTCGCGGTACCCGTGAACACACCCTGCGCAGTCGCGCGCAGGCGCGGCGGCGCGTGGGCAGCCACGTAGGTCACGCTGCCGACGTAGAAGAAGGCGAACCCGACGCCGCTCAGGACCGACAGCGCGACGATCGCCTCAGGTGTTGGGGCAAGGGCGAAGCCGACCGCACGAGCGACGTAAGCCGTCGAGGCGATGACGAGCAACCGCTCGCCCCCGAGCCGGCCCGCGATCGCCGGGAACGCGAACATCAAAGGCACTTCGACAGTTGCGCCGATCGCCCACGCGAGCCCGATCAGGTGGGCCGGCGCGCCGAGGTTCGTCATGTGGATCGAGAGGAACGCGGCGACGGCGTTGTTGGTCGACCAGAACAGGATCGCGCCGACCAGGAACAGCCCGAGGCGTGGCAGGCGGAGCAGGCCGACGACGTCGTCGCGCGAGACGCGCATCCTCCGTGTCGGCGACTCGGCCCGTCCGCCCGCAAGCAGCGCGTACGAGGCGATGCCCGTGAGCGCCAGCGCCGCCACGAAGACGAGGAACAGGCTCGCCGGGTCAGTTCGGTCTATGAGCACCCCGGTCGCGAGCGCAACGACAACGAAGGCCGCCGAGCCGAACGCGCGAGCACGGCCGTAGCGATGAGGGCTGCCGCCCATCATCTCGACCGTTCGGGAATCGATGAGGGGGATGATCCCGGCCATGCCGCTCGCCCAGGCGATGACCCCGAGGCCCAGAGCGATGGGTTCGCGGGCGAGGCCGAGGAGCGCCGCGCCGCCGGCGGCCCAGAAGCCCGCGACGAGCAGCGGCCGCCGCACGTCCCCGAGCTGGTCAGCCACGCTGCCCCAGACCGGCGCCGCGATCAGCCCGACCAGGGCCGCGAGTGCCGAGAGGAAGCCGACCCCTTCGACGCTGATCCCGATCGAGCGGTAGTAGACCGGGAGGTACGGGAACGCCGCACCAATCCCCCCGAAGAAGATGCCGTAGACGATCGCCCGGCCGCCATATGGGAGCCGGCAGCTGCGGCGCGGCGCGGTAAGCGGCCGGCGGCGCCGAGGGGAGGTCGGTGGGCGTGCGATCGCGGGGCGCCGTGACCCTCAGCTGCTCTTCCCTCCCGATGCCTGCGCCTCAGGCGACGAACCGTACGCTCCTCATGATGCGGCAGTCAGGGCCGCGGACGACCGTCGGAGGGAGTTAACCGGAGCGGCGGGACCGGGGACGGGATCGACCGACCAGCGAATCCCAGGTAAACCAAACGACCGCCGGTTACCCGGCGGCCGTATCGGTTGGATGCCGGAAGCGCGGCGCTGTTACGACCAGCGGCGGCCGGCCTCGAGAACGAGCGCGATGCTTGCGAGCGTCGACAGCGCGATGAGGAGCCGGTAACCCTGCGTTCGAAGCAGTGATCGCATGGGGATTACCACCTCATTCCCGCGCCGACGCTCAGGGCGACCGACGCAAGAAGCGCCAGGGCCACGGTGAAGCGCGCCAGGTTCGCCTTCACGACTACACCTCTCGTGAGAAACCCGCGCCTCCGATCGGCAGCCGGGCGGTCTTCGATCGGCTGAGCGAAGATCCCTGGCTTTGCGTCCTCGCCTCGCGACGAGTTTGCCCTGGACGATTGTTGGCGCGAGACGGTTTTCGTCTCGTGGCAAACGCTAGGAAGGACGCGCCCCTCAACCAATGGAACGAAGGTCCCATTGCGAGCGCCGAGTGGTCGTGTGCGTGGTCGCACCGGGGCCCCACTTTCGGGCCATGTTTCCTATTGGAAACGCGCGCTGGAATCGGCTCACCACCGCGCGAGGACCCCGATACCCGTGTTCCCCAGATCCCGGACCAATGATCCACCCGGCCTTGGCGCGTTTCGGGCCCTCTGGCTGGCCCAGACGATCTCGAGCGTTGGCACCCAGCTCAGCCTGATCGCGCTACCGCTCGCGGCCATCCTGTACGTCCACGCCGGGGCGTTCGAAATCGGCCTGCTGGCGGCACTCGAGACGCTGCCCTACCTGATCGTCTCCCTCCCGGTCGGGGTCCTCGTGGACCGGGTCGATCGGCGCAGGCTCCTGATCGTCGCCGACCTGGGCCGCGCGGTTGCGCTGGGGGTCGTGCCGGTCGCGTTTGCGCTTGGGGTCGGGTCCTTCGCCCTGCTCTGCCTCGCGGCCATCGTCGTCGGCGCCCTCAGCGTCGTATTCACGATCGCCCAGCAGGCGTACGTCCCGGACCTGCTGCCATCGGATCGCTTGATCGGCGCGAACCAGCAGCTCGAGATCTCGGATTCGGGCGCACGAGTTGCCGGTCCAACGCTGGGCGGCGCGGTCATCGGCGTCGCTGGCGCTTTGGTGGCCATCGCGTCGGACGGGGCTTCGTATCTCGCGTCAGCGCTGACGATCATGCTCGGGACGCCCAGGAGCGCGAGCGGTCGTGAGTCGAATGCCTCGTTCGAGCCCGGGGTTGATGAGCTCGGCGACTCGCTGGGCGACGCGGGCTGGCTGTCGGCCATGCGCTCGGGCATCCTGGTGGTTGCGCGCCAACGAATTCTGCGCGACCTCATGATCTCGACCGCGATCTTCAATCTCGCGAGCGGGATGGTCCTCGCGCAGGTCGTCCTGTTCTCGACCCGGGACCTCGGCCTCGGTGCGGCCGAGTTCGGCCTGATCTACGGGATCGGAAACGTGGGCTTCGTGGCCGGGGCCCTGCTCGTCGGCCGTCTTGAGCGCCGCCTCGGCGCGGGCGCGCTGCTGCTGGCCGCATCGACCCTGGGCGCCGTGGCGCTCGGCCTGATCGGAGCGGCGGGTCTCGGCCTGGGCACAGCGGGGCTGCTCGCCGGACGACTGGTCGGTGCTTTGTCCGGTCCGTTGTTCAACGTTCCGCTCGTCAGCCTGCGGCAGATCGCAACCCGCGATGACCTTCGGGGTCGGGTCGCGGCGACCTTCCGGTTCGTGGACTGGGGGACGGCTCCGATCGGGGCCCTGATGAGCGGAATCATCGGAGCCGCCGTGGGGCTGACGGCCGTCATGGTGCTTGCGGCCGGGCTCGGCGTCGTCAGTACGCTCTGGATCGGGGTCGGTCCCACACGGCGAGCACGCGTATCGCAACCGGACCTGGCAGACAAGCCGGAGCGGCGCGTTCGGCTGCCGCTGTCGCCGAAGCCAAGCTGACCGATGTTCATCCTGTACGCGCTCGCCCTGGGCCTGGTAGTCGGCAGGCTCGCAGGCGGGAGGTTCGATCGGGTTGCTGCGATCAGGCTCCGCTGGGCGCCAGTGGCAGTGGCCGGCTTCGCCGCCCAGCTCGCGCTGTTCTCATCTCTCGGGGCGTCTCTGCCGAACGGCATCGGGCCGGTGCTCTACGTGGCCTCGACCGGGGCAGTGCTGGCCGTTGTGGTGCGGAACGCGAAGCTCGGCGGCTTCCCGTTGATCGCCCTGGGTGCGGCCTCGAATCTCGCGGCGATCGTGGCAAACGGCGGCTACATGCCGACGACAGACGCCGCCCTGCAGGCGGTTGGAAGGGGCCTGAGTCAGGGCTACTCGAACAGCGTGACTGCACCCGCTCCGGCGCTCGATCTCCTCGTCGATCGCTTCGCGATGCCGCATTGGCTGCCGCTGGCGAACGTTTTCAGCGTTGGCGACGTGCTCATCGGCGCAGGTATCGCCGTCGCGATTGCGCTCGCGATGCGGGGGCCGCAGGCCGACCTCCGCGCTCAGGCTGCCTCTCTCGTGCGGCGGCTGGCAGCTGTGCCGCGATCGAGACGCGGCTCCGTCGCGGTCTTCGCGCTCATTCTGGGCACCCTGGGCGTCGTCGGCTACGCCGAGATCGTGGTGCACCTGTCGCCGATCGAGGCGCCGCTCACGGTTCCGTGGCCCGTCCTCGCGGTGGCCTTCTTCCTCGCCGAATCCAAGGTCATCGTCGTGGCGTTCCGGCAGGAGACCCACTCCTTTTCGTTGAGCGAGCTGCCGGCGGTGGTCGGCTTGTTCTTCGTCGACCCGCCGTCCTACGTCGTTGCGATGGTCGCCGGCACGCTCGTCGGCCTCCTGCTCGCGCGCCAACCGGTCATCAAGATCCTGTTCAACATCTGCCAATACCTGCTGGGAGCGATCGTGCTCATCACGGTCTTCCGGGCGTTCGCCCCGGTCAGCGGAGCGCCGGGTCCTCTCAGCTGGGTCGCAGCGTTCGCGGCCACCGTCGCATCGAGCGTGATCGGAGCCACCGCGATCGCGACCGTGATCACGATGTCGGGCGCCGCGCCTCAACTCCAGCGGCTGCCCCAGATGTTGCAAGCCGGCGCCGTCGTGGCCGTCGTCAACACGAGCCTGGCGCTCCTCGCCGTGGACATCATCTGGGTCGATCCGGTCCGGCTGTGGTTGCTCGCGGTCCCGCTCGGCATGCTCTTCCTCGCCTATCGCGCCTACCTCGCAGAACGCCGAAAGCACGAGAGCCTCGAGCTGCTGTACGAGTCGAGCCGCGTCTTCCAGCGCTCACCCGAGCTCGACTCCGCGATCGTCTCCCTGCTCGAGCACGCTCGTGAGATGTTCCAATGCGACCTGGCCGAGCTGATCCTCTTGAATAGGGAAGGCCCGGCGGTCTCCCATCGGACGACGGTTGGCCCGGGCGATCGGATTCAGGTGATGGTTCCGGTGGAGGAGCCGATCGACTTCCTCGAGCGCCTGCGGCGGGAGCAGGCGTCGTACCTGTACGTTCCGGGCCCCGATCTGCCGGTCTCTTCCGACCGCCTGTTCCGCCATGCGATGGTCAGCCCGCTGCGGGGCGACGCGGGCCTGATCGGAGCGGTCATGGTCGCCGATCGGGTGGGCGAGCACGAGGAGTTCGACACCGACGAGCTGCGGCTCCTCGACACCGTCGCCAACCACACCGCCACCGCGCTGGAAAACACCCATCTCGAGCGTTCGCTCGCGGAGCTGTCGCAGCTCAAGGAGGAGCTGCGGCACATGGCCTTCTACGACTCGCTGACCGGGCTGCCCAACCGGGCGATGTTCCATGATCGGGTTCGGGCCCGGCTCGCGGTCGATCGCGGGTCGACCATCGCCGCGGTCCTGTTCCTGGACCTCGACGACTTCAAGGTCGTGAACGACAGCATGGGCCACGTCGCGGGCGACGCGCTGTTGCGTGGCGTCGGCGAACGCCTGCAGGACAACATCCGCGCGGGCGATGTCGCTGCCCGCCTCGGCGGCGACGAGTTCGCCGTCCTGCTCGACGACACCCGGTCGCTCGAACGCGCGCTGAACGTCGCCCAGCGGATCCTCGAGTCGCTCCATGTGCCGATCGCGGTTGCCGACCGGGAGTTCATCGTCAGCGCCAGCGTCGGCGTCGCCGCCGCGACGATGGGCGAGATGGCTGCCGACGACCTGCTTCGGAACGCGGACGTCGCGATGTACATGGCCAAGGCCCGCGGCAAGGGCAGCGTGTCGGTCTACGACCCGGAGATGCACGCCGCCGTCATCGAGCGCCACGAGCTCAGGAACCAGCTCTCCGGGGCCATCCGCCGTGACGAGCTGCAGGTCCACTATCAGCCGATCGTTGCGCTTGGGAGCGGCGCGATCGAAGGCTTCGAGGCGCTCGTCCGCTGGAACCACCCGGAGCGGGGCTTCATTCCCCCCGATTCGTTCATCGCCCTCGCCGAGGAGAACGGTTCGATCGCGACCCTCGGCCGGCAGGTGTTGCAACGCGCCACTGCCCAGGCCCAGCACTGGACTGCCCTCGAGGGGCTGCCGCCGGTCACGATCACCGTCAACGTCTCGCCGTACCAGGTTCGCCGCCCGGGTTACATCGACGAGGTCCGCGAGGCGCTGGCGGAGACCGGTCTCGACCCCTCACGCCTGGTCCTCGAGATGACCGAGACCGCGATGTTCAAGGACAGCCAGGGCGCGATCAGCAAGCTCCAGGAGCTGCGCGCGGAGGGCGTGCGCATCGCCGTGGACGACTTCGGGACGGGCTACTCGTCGCTGGGATTCCTGCGCAAGTTCCCGGTCGACATCCTCAAGATCGCGCGCGAGTTCGTGCAGTCGGACGACGACGCGCAGGACTGGGCGTTCGCACAGGCGATCATCGCCCTCGGCGGGGCGCTCGGACTCACGATGGTCGCTGAGGGGATCGAAACACGGGAGCAGCACAACCGGTTGAAGGACTTCGGCTGCGATCTCGGCCAGGGATTCCTGTACGCGCGCGCCCTGGAGGCGGGTCGGGTCAGCGCGTTCGTGGCGACGTTCGCGAAGATCGAGGCGCCGCGCCTCGCCAAGCCCGAACCAGAGCCCCATGGACTGACGACGCTGCGCATCGCCGATCGTGCCAACCTCGGCTTTTCGCCTTGAACTGAGGCCCCGGTTCGCGAGCCAGGGGCTTGCGGCGACAAATCGGATCAGGTCAGCCTCCACCTGTAGGATGCAGTGACAATGGTCCTCGATCGCTCGTTGGCGACAGCCGAACTCGTCCTCGAGATCGCGACGGCGGCTGCCGGCGAGGCGGAGCTCGATGACATCCTCCGTGCGACGCTCGACCGCCTCGGCAAGGTCGTGCCTCTGACGGGCGGCTCCATCGCCCTCGTCGAGGACGACGACCTGGTGATCCGCGCGGCCGTCGGGCCGTTCGCCGAGGAGGCCCTCGGGCAGCGGATGGCGCGTGGGAATGGCCGGAGCTGGAAGGTCGTGGAGACCGGTGAGCCGTTCATGAGCCGTGATCTGGCCGCGGAGGGCGTGCATCCGCAGGGCGAGAAGGCTGCCGCAGCCATGCGCTCGTGGCTCGGCGTGCCGATCGTCCGCAACGGGCAGGGGATCGGCCTGCTCGAGATCGATTCGACGATGCCCGACGCCTTCGACGAGCGCGATGCGGAGCTCCTGCAGACCATCGTCCGGGCGCTGTCCGGGCCGGTGGACCTTGCCAGCCGATACGCCGCCGAGCGCCGTGCGGGCGTGCTACGGGACGCGTTCATCGGCGTGATCAGCCAC
>VBFZ01000266.1:0-316 GCA_005880805.1 Chloroflexota bacterium
CGTTCTCGTCCTGCTGGCGAGCGCCGCGCTCGAAGCCTTGCGGTTGTATCGGCTGCCGGCGACGCTGCCGCAGTCGCCGGGCGGCGCGATCGGCGATCTCATCGGGAACAGTCTTGCGAAGGCGATGGGGTTCAACGGCGCGACGCTGCTCCTGCTGGCGCTCTTCGCGGCGGGCTGGTCGCTGCTTACCGGAATGTCGTGGATCCGGCTGATGGAACGCGTTGGCGGCGGCATCGAGGCATCCGTCAGGTGGGCTCGCAAGCAGCGCGAGGAGCGGCGCGATCGCCAGATCGGCGCCGTGGCGCTCGAGCAACGC
>VBFZ01000266.1:332-1044 GCA_005880805.1 Chloroflexota bacterium
AGAGATCGCTCGCGAAGTCGATGACGACCGCGAGCCGGTGGTCGTCGTTCCTTCGGTGCTCGAGGTGCCCAAGTCAGAGCGCGTGGTCAAGGAGCGGCAGCGCCCGCTGTTCAAGGAACTCCCCGATTCGTCACTGCCGCCCCTGGCACTGCTCGAGGACGCGCCCTCGGCACAGGAGCAGGTGAGCGCGGAAACACTCGAGTTCACCTCGCGGCTGATCGAGCGCAAGCTCGCCGACTTCGGTGTCGCGGTAAGAGTCCTCGCCGCGTACCCCGGGCCGGTGATTACCCGCTACGAGATCGAGCCGGCTGTCGGCGTCAAGGGCAGCCAGATCGTGAGCCTCATGAAGGATCTGGCGCGCGCGCTGTCGGTGGTCAGCATCCGGGTCGTCGAGACGATCCCCGGCAAGTCCTGCATGGGGCTCGAGTTGCCGAACCCGCGCCGCCAGCTCGTACGGCTGGTCGAGCTGCTGTCGTCGGCCGCGTACAACGATATGCCGAGCCCGCTCTCGCTCGCGTTCGGCAAGGACATCGCGGGCAAACCGGTGATCGCCGATCTCGGACGCATGCCGCATCTGCTGGTCGCGGGCACGACCGGCTCCGGCAAGTCGGTGGCGTTGAACGCGATGATCCTGTCGCTCATCTACAAGGCGGAGCCGCGTCAGGTCCGGCTGATCCTGATCGATCCGAAGATGCTCGAGCTTTCGGTCTAC
>VBFZ01000266.1:1196-1861 GCA_005880805.1 Chloroflexota bacterium
GGCAAGCCG
Organism: Chloroflexota bacterium; assembly: GCA_005880805.1. Classification (GTDB taxonomy): domain Bacteria; phylum Chloroflexota; class Limnocylindria; order Limnocylindrales; family CSP1-4; genus CF-16. The sequence goes on from VBFZ01000266.1 coordinate 1,206, forward strand.
CTCCGGAACCCGTTCTCGCTGACGCCGGAGACGCCCGAGCCGATCGACGAGATGACGCTGATCGTTATCGTGATCGACGAGCTGGCAGATCTGATGATGGTAACCGGCCGGAAGATGGAGGAACTGATCGCACGGATTGCGCAGAAGGCGCGCGCGGCCGGAATCCACCTGATCCTCGCCACGCAGCGCCCGTCGGTGGACGTGATCACCGGGCTCATCAAAGCCAACATCCCCTCGCGGATCGCGTTCCAGGTTGCAAGCAAGGTCGACTCGCGCACGATCCTCGATCAGATGGGCGCCGAGACGCTGCTGGGGCAGGGTGACATGCTCTATCTGCCGCCAGGCACGGGCCATCCACAGCGCGTGCACGGCGCGTTCGTGTCCGACGGTGAGGTGCACCGGGTCGTCGAGCATTTGAAGGCGCAGGGCGGTCCGCAGTACCTGGACGGGATCCTCGAGGGCACAGGAAACGGAGAAGGCGAGGACGGGATCAGCATCGACGGCGCAGACGCCGAGGCCGATCCGATGTACGACCAGGCGGTCGCAATCGTGCTCAAGACGCGTCGCCCGTCGATCTCGCTGGTTCAGCGCCACTTGCGTATCGGCTACAACCGCGCGGCGCGACTGATCGAGCAGATGGAGCGCGCCGGCCTCGT
>VBFZ01000266.1:1944-2461 GCA_005880805.1 Chloroflexota bacterium
TGAGCCCTTCGATAAACTCAGGGCAGGCCCTGTCGAACCACAGCGGCCTTCCACCTTTCGACGAGATCAGGGCAAACGCCTCATGCGCACTACCCCGGGAAGCTACGCAATCTTGCTGTTATGCATCGTCGCGTCGCTTGCGGACGCTGCGACCATTGAGCGACTGCGCGCGTTCGTGCACGATACGCAGACTGCGCGCGCGACGTTCACCCAGACGGTAACCGACAAGAACGGCCGCATCAAGCAGGAGGCGAGCGGCGAGTTCGTGATCTCGCGGCCGGGCAAGTTCCGCTGGAGCGTGGACAAACCGTACAAGCAGTTGCTGGTGGGCGACGGCGATCGGGTCTGGATCTATGACGCCGACTTGAATCAGGTCGTCAAGCGCAAGAACGACCAGGCGCTTGGGACGACGCCCGCGGCGTTGCTCGCAGGCAAGGACGACGTGGAGCGCGCGTTTGACTGGCGCGACCTGCCCGCCGCCGATGGGCTCGAGTGGCTCGGGGCAACGCCGAAGAAC
>VBFZ01000266.1:2480-2972 GCA_005880805.1 Chloroflexota bacterium
GCTCGCTGCGCTCGAGGTCTACGACAACTTCGGGCAGCGCACGCTGATCCGTCTCGCGAAACTGGAACGCAATCCGAAGCTGTCCGCTGACCTGTTCCGGTTTACCCCGCCTCCGGGCGCCGATGTCGTCGGCGACTGACCTGTTCGCGGTCGCCAATCCGGCGACGCCGCTCGCAGAGCGGTTGCGCCCGAAAACGCTGGCAGATTTCATCGGCCAGCGGCACCTGCTCGGGCCGGGCAAGCCGCTCGCGGTCGCCTTCAGCTCGGGTAAGCCGCATTCGATGATTCTCTGGGGACCGCCGGGAACCGGCAAGACCTCGCTCGCGCGGCTGATGGCCGACGCGTTCAACGCCGATTTCCTCTCCATCTCCGCCGTGCTCGCGGGCGTGAAGGACATCCGCGATGCCGTCGCGCACGCCGAGGCGGTGCTCGCGCAGTCGGGTCGACATACAATACTTTTCGTCGACGAAGTGCACCGCTTCAACAAGGCAC
>VBFZ01000225.1:0-393 GCA_005880805.1 Chloroflexota bacterium
CTCTGGGATCGCCTGTATCGGCTCAAGCAGCGCGGCACGACACTCGTCCTGACCACGCACTACATGGACGAAGCCGAGCAGCTCTGCGACCGCTTGGTCGTCATGGACAAGGCGCGGATCGTCGCAGAGGGATCGCCCAGGCAGCTCATCGACCAGTACTCGTCGCGCGAGGTCCTCGAACTCCGGTTCCCGCCTGACGCCGCCGACTCACTGGACGGCCGGCTCGATCAGCTCCTCGACGGTCGCGCCGAGCGCATCGAGCGGCTGCCGGACCGTGTGCTTGTCTACGCTGCCGATGGCGAAGCGGCCGTCGGAGCGCTGCACGCCGGGGGCCTTCGGCCGGAGAGCAGCCTTGTCCGTCGAAGCACGCTCGAAGACGTCTTCCTGCGCCTG
>VBFZ01000225.1:513-3254 GCA_005880805.1 Chloroflexota bacterium
GACTGCGCTCGGTGTCGGCCTCGGGGCGCTCATCAACCAGTCGGGGACTGCGGCCGCCGCGCTGGGCGGCGTGCCCTATCTCGTCTTCCTGGCGCCGGGCCTCCTCGCCGGAACGGCCATGCAGACCGCCACGTTCGAGTCCACGTTCCCCGTCATGGCTGCGATCCGCTGGGTGCGGAGCTACCACGCGATGCTCGCCACGCCGATCTCGGTGACCGACATCGTCGTCGGTCAGCTGGCCTGGATCGCGGTCCGCCTGACGATGGTCGCCGCGATCTTCGTCGTGATCATGACGCTGTTCGGGGCTGTCCGATCGCCGGCCATCCTGCTGGCGATCCCGGCTGCCGTTCTCACGGGCATGGCTTTCTCGGCGCCGATCGCCGCCTTCAGTGCGACCCAGGAGAACGCGGAGGGCTTCAACATCCTCTTCCGCTTCATCATCAACCCGTTGTTCCTGTTCTCGGGCACGTTCTTCCCCGTCGAACAGCTGCCCGCGCTCCTCCATCCGATCGCCTACGCCACGCCTCTCTACCACGGCGTGGCGCTCGCCCGGCAGCTCTCGCTGGGGACGGGAGCGGTGACCGAGCTGGTCGTCCACGTGGGCGTGCTCCTGGCGTACTTCGCGGTCGGCGCCTGGGCGGCCCTCAGGACGTTCCGCCAGAGGCTCGTCAAGTGACGGCGCTGAGCCGGATCGCACCGGCGTTCACGTTTGGAAGCTGGCGCGCCCGCTTCCTGATCGAGCGCAACGTCTACGTCTACCGACGCACGTACATGACGCTGCTGTCGGGCTTCTTCGAGCCGCTCTTCTACCTCCTGGCGATGGGCTTCGGGCTCGGCGCACTTATCGGTCAGGTTCCGGGCCCCGACGGGCATCCGATTTCCTACACGGCATTCATCGCACCTGCGCTGCTGGCCGCCTCGGCGATGAACGGCGCCGTCTACGACAGCACGTTCAACGTGTTCTTCAGGCTGAACTACGAGAAGGTCTACAACGCGGTCCTGGCGACCCCGCTGGGGGTGGGTGACGTGGCGCTCGGCGAGATCATCTGGGCGCTGATCCGCGGCCAGCTCTACGCGATCGGGTTCATGGTGGTCGTGCTGCTGCTGGGCCTCGTGCCGTCGTTCTGGGGCCTGCTGGCCGTGCCGGCGTCGGTCCTGCTTGGCTTCGCCGCGGCCGGGCTCGGGATGGCCGCGACGTCGTTCATGAAAACCTGGCAGGACCTGGACCTGGTGCAGCTGGTCGTCCTGCCGGTCTTCCTCTTCTCGGGGACGTTCTACCCGCTGTCGGTCTATCCGGAACCCTTCCGGACGATCATCCAGCTCTCGCCGCTCTACCGGGGCACTGACCTCATCCGGCGGCTCACGACAGGAGCGCTCGACCCGGTCATGCTCGTGGATGCCGCGTATCTCGTGCTGCTCGGGGTCCTCGGGCTGACGATCGTTTCGCGCCGGCTGGACAAGCTTCTTCTGAAATGAACACCGCGGCGGAGCTCGAGGAGCTCAACGCCGAGATCGTCAAGTGCCGGCGGTGCCCCAGGCTCGTCGCGTGGCGTGAGCAGGTCGCCCGCGACAGGCCAGCCCGTTACGCGAACGAGGACTACTGGGCCCGACCGCTGCCGGGCTTCGGCGACCCCGACGCCCGGGTCCTGACCGTCGGCCTCGCGCCCGCCGCGCACGGCGGCAATCGGACGGGCCGCATCTTCACGGGCGATCGGTCGGGTGACTTTCTGTTCGCCTCGCTGTACCGGACCGGGTTCGCCAGCCAGCCCACCAGCACTTCGCCGAACGATGGCCTGCGGCTGACCGGCATGTACATCGCCGCGACGGTCCGCTGTGCGCCACCCGCCAACCGGCCTACGCCCGCGGAGCGCGACACCTGCCTGCCGTACCTCGTCCGGGAGCTGCGCATCCTTGGTACGGTGAATACGATCGTCGCCCTTGGCGCCTTCGCGTGGGACGGCGTGCTGCGAGCCCTCGGGACGATGGGTGCGTCCGCGCGTCCAAGGCCCGCGTTCGGGCACGGCGCAGAAACCAGCATCGGCAACTACCGGTTGATCGGCACGTACCACCCGTCGCAGCAGAACACGTTCACCGGGAAGCTCACCGAAGGCATGCTCGACGCAGTCTTCCGTGGCGCCGGATCGCTGGCCGGCCTGCGATCGGCCCGGCTGCCCGCCCCTCCCACGCCAGGCGCATCACCCAGGGGGCGCCTTACGTAGACTTTCGGCGGCATGGTCACGGAACGCGATTACTACGAAGTCCTGGGGGTAGTGCGCGACTCGAGCGACGCCGAGATCAAGCGCGCCTACCGCAAGCTCGCGCAGCAGTGGCACCCCGACGTCAACAAGGACCCCACGGCCCCGCAGCGGTTCAAGGAGCTCAACGAGGCGTACCAGGTGCTGTCCGACCCACAGCGCCGCCAGGCTTACGACCTGTTCGGCCGGGCGGGGGTTGCGAGCGAGGGTGGGTTCGGGGCAGGCTTCGGTGCCGGATTCGGGGGCTTCGGCGACATCTTCGACGCGTTCTTCGGCGGGGCTGCAACCGGCACCGCCCGACGCGGGCGCCCGGCCGCCGGAGCCGACCTCCGCTACGACCTTCGAATCACCTTCGAGGAGGCGATCAAGGGCACGGAGAAGGAGATCGAGTTTCCCGTGCTCGAGCGTTGCGACACGTGCGGCGCTTCCGGCGCCAAGCCTGGCACGAGCCCCATCACGTGTCCCCAGTGCAACGGCCGGGGCGAG
>VBFZ01000052.1 GCA_005880805.1 Chloroflexota bacterium
CGATCGACGAAACCCTCCGGCTGGAGTACCGCTACCTCGACCTCCGCCGCGAGCCGATGCAGCAGCGCCTGCTGCTGCGCAGCCGGCTCGTGCACGCGATCCGCCAGGTCCACCACGCATACGGCTTCGTCGAGGTCGAGACGCCGGATCTGATCAAGTCGACGCCCGAGGGCGCGCGTGACTTCATCGTGCCCTCGCGGCTTCAGCCCGGGAACGTCTACGCCCTGCCGCAGAGCCCGCAACAGCTGAAGCAGCTCCTGATGGTCGCCGGCATCGACCGCTACTTCCAGATCGCGCGCTGCTTCCGCGACGAGGACCTGCGCGGCGACCGACAGCCCGAGTTCACCCAGCTCGACCTCGAGATGAGCTTCGTCGACGCGTCATGGCCTTCGTCGAGCAGATGGCGATCGAAGTCTCGGCCGTGACCGTGCCCGATCGGCCGATCCAGAGCGAGCCCTTCCCGCGCTTCACGTTCGCGGAAGTCGTCGAGCGGTACGGGACGGACAAGCCGGACCTCCGCTTCGCCATGGAGCTCGTGGACCTGGCGCCGTCCCTGCGAGACTCCGACGGCCGCCCGGCGAGCGGTTTCCGCGTGTTCGACGAGGCACTCGCGAGCGGCGGCCGGGTCAAGGCAATCGTCGTTCCCGGCATGGCTGACGTCTCACGGTCCCGGATCGACGAGCTGACTGAGCTCGCACGACGGTTCGGCGCCAAAGGCCTGGCGCACGTGTCGATCGAGGCCGACGGGAGCATGCGCTCGCCCATCGCGAAGTTCCTCAGGGAGGAGGGGACGGCCGCCATCGCATCAGCCGCCGGCGCGCGCGGAGGCGATCTCGTGCTGATCGTCGCCGACGAGGCCGGGACGGTCAATGAGGTGCTGGGGCGGCTGCGCACGGAACTCGGCGGGCGGCTCGGCCTGGCCGACGATGACGTCCTCGCGTACTGCTGGGTGCACCGCTTCCCGATGTACACGTGGGACACCGAACGCGGTCGCTGGGATGCCACGCACAACCCATTCAGCGGCGTTGTGCCCGACGACGAACCGCTCCTGCGCACGGCGTCCGGCGATCCGGCCCGACCGTCGCCCGAGGATCCGGCCGGCACGGCCCGGGCGCTCCAGTACGACCTGGTTCTCAACGGCTGGGAGCTGGGCGGCGGCTCCATCCGCATCCATCGACGCGACCTGCTGGAGCGCAGCTTCGCGCTCCAGGGCCACACCCTCGAGGGCATGCGCGAGAAGTTCGGCGCGTTGCTCGACGCCTTCGAGTACGGCCCGCCTCCGCATGGCGGGATCGCCATCGGGATCGACCGCTGGACGGCCCTGTTCGCCCGCCAGACGAACATCCGCGAGGTGATGGCATTTCCGAAGACCCAGTCCGGCTCCGACCTGATGCTCAAGGCGCCATCGGCGCCCGATCCGAGCCAGCTCCAAGCCATGATCGAATCACCGTCACCTCATCCCGATCAGCCCGAGACCTCGTTCTCGGAGCGGTATCGGAACGTTCCGTATGGCCCGGAGGCGGAGGCGAAGGCGGCGGAGGCAGCCCAGCGACGGCGCCTTCCCGTACCGCCGAAGCTCATAGCTTTCGGAGCGATCGCCATCGTCCTCGTGATCGGCGCCCTGGCGGCGATGCAGTTCATCAAGCCGGGCTCGAGCGCATTGAGCAGCACTGGCACGCGACCAAGTGTCGCGCCGGCGAGCACGGATCCGGGCAAACAGGTCCTTGCGAAGTTCTGGGCCGTCGTGCGCAACCCCGTCCTGAGCTACCACCTCGCGGCGTCGGGCAGCTGGACCGGACCGGACGGCACGGGCAGCTTCACCTCGTCGATGGACGTCGCGGGCGATGACTATTCGGGCACCATCAGCGCGAAGGGCTCCGGAGTAAAGTCGGCGAAGGTCATCAGAGTGGATCCGTTCACCTGGACGAAGATCGGCGCGAAACCGTGGTTGCCCGTCCTGACGAACGACCCCGCACAGCGCTCGCTGCCGTTCCTCTATCTCGACAACCAGGCGGCCCTCGCGTACGTCGGCCCAGCGGAGCGCGACGGGCAGCAGGTCCACCTGCTTCGCTCGACAGACGCCTATCAGCCGTACGTCAGCGGTCTGCTGAACCTGCCGACCTTCGAGTTCGCGAAGGACCTCGTCAAGCTCGAGGTCTACGTCACGGATGATGGGGCACCCGTCGCCGCGGAGTTCGTATGCGAGGCGGGCGGCAAGCAGGCAAACGGCAAGCCGGTGTTCCGGGGTACGGCAGAGCGACTCTTCACGAAGGTCGGAGCCGAATACACGATCGTCGCCCCCGGCTCGTGAGCCGGGCCATGCCCTGCTGACCCACGCCCTCGCCGCGGTGGCGGGCCGGCCACGGACCGCGGCCCTGCTCGGGGCGGCGTGCATCGCCTTCTCGGGAATCTTCTTTCGCTTCTCCGGGGTGTCGCCTTCGACGGCGACGGTGTTTCGCTGCCTGTACGCGCTGCCGTTCCTGTTCCTGCTGGCGCGCCAGGAAGACCTGCGAGAAGGTCCGCGTCCGCTACGCGAGCGGTGGCTGGCCGCCGGAGCGGGCGTCTTCTTCGCGTTCGACCTGCTCGCCTACCACCATGCCGTCGAACAGGTCGGAGCGGGGCTCGGGACGGTCCTGCCGAACCTGCAGGTCGTTTTCGTGGCGATCGCCGCCTGGATCATCTGGCGGGAGCGACCGAGCGGCCAGGTGCTGCTGGCGCTTCCACTTGCAATCGCGGGCGCGATCCTGATCTCCGGCGTATTCGAGCGCGCGCCGTACGGCCAGAATCCGCCGCTGGCGTCGCGTTCGGGCTGATCGCCGCCATCAGCTATGGCGCTTTCCTGCTGGTAATCCGGCAGGGGAACCGCTCGGGGGAGCGTTCGTTCGGCACGCTCCTGGATGCGTCCGCGATGACGGTGCTCGTGGGCCTCATCGCCGGATTCATCGTGGGCGACCTCGACCTGCGTCCCACGCTGCCCGCTCACGGCTGGCTCCTGTTGCTCGCCATCACCTCGCAGGTCGCCGGCTACGGTTTCATCAACATCTCTCTGCCGCGCCTCCCGGCGGTGCTCACCTCCGTCCTGCTCCTCGCGCAGCCCGTGGCGACCGTCATCCTGAGCGCGATCCTGCTCGGCGAGTCGCCATCACCGGGCCAGCTGCTCGGTGTCGCTGCTCTCCTCTCCGGGCTCGCCGTCGCGAGCGTGCCACTCGGGCGCGTCCGTGACCGGCTGAGGACCGCGACCGAGTAGCGAAGCGGCCCGCCGTGTGTCAGCCCGGCTGGTCGGGATCGCCGGCGACCGCCTGGCCGTACGGGGCAAGTGCCGGCCCTTCGAGCGGAGTCTCATCCGAGTGGTCGGCGACGGCCGCGCCCCATTCGTGCACGTGACCGCCCGCCGGCTCGACGGGCCCAAGGTAGGGCGGCAGGTCTCGACGGGCCACGGAGCCGTCGTGGACGACGCCGGGATCGCCGAGCTCGAGCAGCTCCTGGACCTGGCCCGCAGCGAGCAGGTCGTCGACGAGCTCATCGGGCATGCGCTCCGGATCGAGCGATCGAAGGTCGGCGAGCGCGCTCGAGGGAAGGACGATCGGCCAGCCCGCCTGGCCCTCATAAGTCGGTCGCAGGAGTACCCCGTCACGCACGCCGTGAGCTTCGATCAGCGACGTCACGGTTTCCGGGTCCACCCAGCACAGGCGTGCAGGCCACACGAGGGCCGCATCGGTCTCACGGACCTGCGAAACGGCAACGTCAATCCCGCGTGCAATCTGCCCGAGCGGTCCGCGTTCCTGCGGAGCTGGTTCGGCCAGCGTGGCTGGCGCTCCGGCGAGGGCGGCCGCCACCTTTCCCGAGGGATCGGGAGCAACCACGACGGCGGGCACGGCTCCGCCCGACCACGCCGCATCGACGAGTCGTCGAACCCGGGGCTGGCCGTCCGCGTCCGCGAGGGCCGATTCCTCCGTTGCGGCAAGAATCACGGCAGCGACCGTCACGCCCGCGATGCTAGCAGCCGCGGCCGTGCGAGAACCGCGGTGACCCGCGCCTTCCCCGGTGACCTGGTGGCCTGAGGCCGCCCCTTGGTTACGATGGCCGCGTGCGCACGAACCTGACTATCGCCGATCTCGGCGACCTGCTTGAGCTGCCGATCGTGGCCGTTCTAGCCACGTATCGCAGGGACGGCTCCGTGCTCCTGTCGCCCGTCTGGCACGAGTGGCGCGACGGTGGCTTCAACGTGTGGACCAATCCCGCCGACATCAAGACACGCCACCTGGCACGCGATCCGCGCGCGAGCATCGTCGTGAACGATGACACGTGGCCCTATCGTGGCGTCCAGGTCGAAGGCGATGCCGTCGTGACCGGCGCGGGATTCACCGACGTGCTCCGGAGGACGGCCCGGCGCTACTTCGGGCTCGAGATGGGCGATACGTTTGCCGACTCGGTGCAGACCGTCGGGCACGTGGTCCGGCTGGAACCGACCCGGATTCGGGCCTGGGACTACCTCGACGAGGTCGCTCCCGAAGAGGCCTAGGTCAGCCTGTCGCGGCGGACGAAGCTCACCCGGATCTGGCGGATGCGCGTCGGTGCGATCCCGTACGGCGTGAGGCCTGCAGGGCGGGTGGCGGAAGGGCTCCGACCACCAGGGTAGGGCAGCGACCCCGTCGAGGCGGGAAAGGCAGGCCCTTTGTCCTTCGCCTCGTCGGGTCGTCGCAAGGAGAACCTCGGGGCATCCTCCTCCTGGACCCCGATCGGCCAGCCGAGATTGAGTCCCCGGCCCGGCTGGAAGAAGCCGGCCATCCCGTTCGGGCCTTCGGTGACGAAGTACGCCATCGCGGCGCCGAACGGCGCGGAGAGCAGGAACATCGCGACAAGCGCGAGCGGAACAGAGAGCAGGAACAACGACGCGAAGGCGAAGAGCAAGTCGAGCACGGGTTTCACTTCTGCGAGGTGGCTCGTTCTAGGATAGCCCCGGCCGTCCAATTGGGCCGCTGCGCCGACTGAGCAATGGTCGTTATCCCGGGTCGCCGGTCGGTCCGATGCCTCGACGTACAATCGCCGCCGATGGCGATCTACCTCGATCACGCTGCGACGACGCCTCTACGCGGCGAGGTCCTCGACGCGATGCTGCCGTACCTGAAGGAAGGGTTCGGCAATCCCAGCTCCTCGCACTCGTACGGTCGCGTCGCGCGCGCGGCGCTCGACGACGCCCATGACGGCGTCGCCGCGCGGCTCAACGCCCAGGCGCGCGAGATCGTGTTCACCTCGGGCGGTACCGAGGCGAACAACCTCGCGCTGAAAGGCGGCGCATGGGCCGGCAAGGCGCGCGGCCATCGAATCGTCAGCACGGCGGTCGAGCACCACGCGGTGGGTCACACACTGCGCTACCTCGAGAAGTTCGGGTTCGAGGTCGTCGAGCTGCCGGTCGATCGCTACGGCCGCGTCGATCCCGATCAGATCGACGCCGCGATCACGGACAAGACGATTCTCGTCAGCGTCATGCTCGCCAACAACGAGGTCGGCACGATCCAGCCGGTTACCGAGATCGGTCGCCGCGTGCGGGCGCACAAGGACGTCCTCTTCCACGTTGATGCTGTGCAGGCGGCGCCGTACGTCGAAATCGACGTCGAAGCCCTGAGCGTCGACCTCCTCTCGCTCGCCGCCCACAAGTTCGAGGGCCCGAAGGGCATCGGCGCGCTCTACGTTCGCCACGGCACCCATATGCTCGCCCAGCAACAGGGAGGCACCCAGGAGCGGTACCGCCGGGCGGGCACCGAGAACGTGCCCGGTGCGGTGGGCTTCGCGACCGCGTACGAGCTGTCCTGCGCCGAGCGACCCGAGACCGCGCGACGCCTGCGCCGGCAGCGCGACCGCCTGAAGACGGCCGTCCTGGGCGTAGACGGCACCGAGCTGACCGGGCATCCCCGGGAGCGGCTCCCGGGCCTGCTCTCGATCGTCGTGCGCGACGCGGACGGCTCGGCCATCGCGATGTCGCTCGACCTCGAGGGAATCGCCTGCTCGGTCGGTTCCGCGTGCACGACGGGCTCGACCGAGGTCAGCCATGTCCTGACCGCGATGGGCTACCCGGAGGAAGAAGCCCGTGGAGCCCTTCGACTCTCGCTCGGCCGCACGACGACCGACGCGGAGGTCGAAACGGCCTGCGACGTCGTCCCACGCGTGGTCGCGTCGATGCGCGTCGGTGCGCTTGCCGTCGCCGCGGACCCGCTCGGCCAGGGCGTGGGAGTCTGACGCCCGCTTCGGTGGCCCTGGTCGCATGACGCGTGTTCTGGTCGCCATGTCTGGCGGGGTCGACTCGTCGGTCGCGGCGGCGCTGCTCCACGAACAGGGTCACGAGGTCGTCGGCGTGTGGATGCGCCTGCACGACGTCGCCGACACGTATTCGGAGTTCAAGAAGAGCTGCTGCTCGCTTGACGCGGCGGACGACGCGCGCCACGTGGCAGCACAGCTCGGCATTCCGTTCTACGTGATGAACCTCGAGCGCGAGTTCGATGCCGGCGTCCTGCAGCCATTCCTGGATGCCTATCTCGGCGGTCAGACCCCGTCGCCGTGCGTCGACTGCAACACGTACGTGAAGTTCGGGGCGCTGCTCGGGCGGGCGCGCCACCTGTACGAGTGCGACGCGGTGGCAACCGGCCACTACGCCCGCCGTGACACCGTCGCCACGAGCGACGGCCCACGCCATCGGCTCTTACGTGCGCGGGACGAGGACAAGGACCAGACGTACTTCCTCTACGGCCTCCGGCAGGACCAGCTGGCTCACGCGATGTTCCCGCTCGGCGAGCTGCGCAAGCCCGACGTTCGAGCGCTTGCGCGGCGCCTCGGCCTCGCGACGGCCGACAAGCCCGAGAGCCAGGAGATCTGTTTCGTGCCCGGCGGCGACTACCGGACCGCACTCCGGGAGCGTGCCGGCTGGAAACCGGAGCCAGGTCCGCTGCTTGACAGCGACGGCGCCAGGGTGGGGGAGCACGCGGGTGCGGCGGCCTACACGGTTGGGCAGCGCCAGGGGCTCGGCGTGGCGCTGGGCGAGCCACGCTACGTCTCGCGCATCGATCCGCTTACCAACACCATCACACTCGCCCGCCGGAAGGACCTCGAGACGACGACCTTCGGCCTGGAGCGGGTGAGCTTCGTCGATGACCGGCCACCCGAAGCCCGCCGACCCAACGGCAACCGAGCCTTCCGGGCGGACGTCCGCATCCGTCATCGTGCCCGACCGGTCGCGGCCACGATTCGTCCCGCCACAGCCGCCGAGGCGCCCCGCGGGGGATCTTGGATCGTCGAGACGGAGGAGCCGGTATGGGCGGCGGCCCCCGGCCAGGCGGCGGTCTTCTACCAGAACGAGGTCGTCGTCGGGGGCGGTCGAATCAGTAGAGGCTGACCGGGTTTGTCAGGCGGCTCGACATACGCCGCCCTGGCTGCCGAGCCAGTGGCGTCTCCGGCACGTGGGCTGCAAGGCGTGTTCTGTAGAGGCGTAGTAGGTTGCACCGCAACAGCGTCCTGGGAAGCGCACGGCTTTGGCGAGTGCCCCCTCTCTGCCTCTCCGGCTTGCGCCTCTCGACTGGGTACCCGACATCGCGCCCCGCCGGGGAGAGCGGTTGCGCATGGCAAGGGTGGAGCAACCGAATCGGTCCGAGCGTCGGACACAACAGCCAAGAGGAGAGCTGAGTTGTTCCAGCTACTTCGACGACGCGTCACCATCGCGAGCGTCGCCATCGCATTGGTCGTCGGTCAGCTCATCGTCGCCGGAGCCGACGCTGCAGGACCGGCCACGAAGTTCACGCTCCAGCGAGCTCACAGAGTCGGCAGCGCGCACCCGGCCAAGGTCGCGGTGAAGAAGACGTATCCAACCAGCTCCATTGAGTTCATTCCTGATCACGAACCCAACTCCAAGACCATCCGCCACACGTACGCTGCTGGTGCGCCGCGGGTTACGCCCACCGCAGTTGTATCGGGACAGGTCGCCGGGTTCGCGGGGTTCGACGGGCTCAATCACAAGGACCAGCGGCTCGCGGGCACGGTAGGGACCGACTACGAGAACAGCCAGTTCAGCCTCGAGCCGCCGGATCAGGCCCTTTGCGTTGGCAATGGCCAGGTCCTCGAGGGCGTGAACAACGCATTCCGGGTCTACGGCACGAGCGGAACGCCGCTGACAGCGCCGACCGCCTACAACGAATTCTTCGGGTTTGCGCCGGAAGTCATCCGCAGCACCCCGCCCGTGTTCGGAGATTTCGTCAGCGACCCGCGCTGCTACTTCGATCCAGATACAGATCGCTGGTTCATGACCGAGCTTCAGATCACCCAGGATCCGTCCACGGGCGACTTCAAGGCCCCGACGAACCTGGTCGTTGCCGTGTCGAATAGTGCTGACGCGACATCAACCTGGAGCGTCTACGAGGTCAACACGACCGACGATGGTACGGGCGGCACGCCGAACCACCCGGGCTGCCCATGCTTCGCGGACCAGCCGCTGATCGGTGCCGATGCCAACGGCGTCTACGTAACCACGGGGCAGTACACGCTCGCGGAGTTCGCCTTCAACGGCGCTCAGGTGTACGCGTTCTCGAAATCAGGCCTCGAGAGCGGGAGCAACACGTCGGCCGTACACATCAACGCAGGCCCGTTCACCGAGCCCGGGTTTGGCGCGCCGGCCTTCGACTTGCAACCCGCAACCTCGCCGAACGGCAGCTACGTGACCGCGAACAACGGCACGCAGTACTTCCTCAGCAGCATGGATCTCGGCGCCGGGCCGGCGCTTGGAACCCGGGCTCACCAGCTTGGGCTCTGGAAGCTGACCAACACCGCGTCGCTCGCCGGCAGTCCTAGCCTGAACCTGAGCTTGACCATCGTGGAGAGCCAGACCTACGCGCAGCCGCCGAACGCGGTCCAAAAAATGGGCCCCCTCTACCTCGGGCGCCTGGTCCATGAACCTGAGGAGCTCCTATCTGCCAATGAGGACCGGCTCCAGCAGGTCGTCTACGCGAACGGCAAGCTGTGGTCGGCTGTCTCTACTGCCGTCAAGCAGCCAAATGGCGCAACGCTCGTTGGTGTCGCGTGGTTCGTAGTCGATCCCGGAAATGGCGCAGTGAGCAGCCAGGGGTATCTCGCGGCTCCCGGTCAGAACCTGCTGTTCCCATCCATCGGCGTAACCGCCGCCGGAAAGGCAGTCATGGCGTTCACGCTGGTCGGGCCCAGCGTCTTTCCGACCGCGGCCTACTCGGTGCTGAACCCGGCGACCGGTGCCGGACCAATTCACATCGCTGCCGCGGGCCGATTCCCCGACGACGGCTTCACCGGCTACAAGGAGTTGGCCGGCGGGCACGGTGGCGTTGGACGATGGGGAGACTATTCGGCTGCCGTTGCCGACGAGTCGGGCAACGTCTGGATGGGCACCGAGTACATCCGCGACCTGCTCCCGCCCGCCCGGACAGACTTCGCGAACTGGCAGACCTTCGTCTCCAAGATCCCGATGCCCTGACCCGACCACTCGCCCTCGCAGTTCATTCGTCGGCCCGCCACGAGGCGGGTCGACGGTTTTCGTGGAGGCGGGCACCTATACTCCCCCGCGATGGTCATCGGGCCCGCCCTCGTGCTCGCGGTCCTGGTCGGGGCGTTCCACGCCGCCGCGTTCGTCTTCGTCCGCGGGACGGCTGGCGGCCAGCTCCCGCTGCTCGTGATCGCGGCCGTACTGGGTGCATGGGCTGGCGACGCGATCGGCGCCCGGATGGGCATCGACGTGCTGCGCATCGGCGATTTCCGCCTGCTGAGCGCGTCGATCGTTGCCTGGCTCGGTCTTGCGGCAGTGGCCGTGATCGCGACACTGGGACCGGCTCGTCGTGCCGCGCGCTGACGATCGGTCGGACGATCGGACGCCACCGATGACCGAGCCCCGAAGCCCGATCCAGGGCCTGACCGACCTCTCGGAGCTCCTCGAGCACGAGCAACCGCGCATCGCCAAGTTCCTGCGCGGCCTGGCGATTGGTGCGCTCGTCGGAGCGGCGATCGCCGGCTCCACGATCTGGCAGCGACGACGCCGCCAGCAGCAGCATGGGCCGCCGCCCGGGGGGCCCAAAGCCGACCAGTAGCAGCCGCCACCAGCCGGCTCTCGCCTTCTCCCTTCGGTCAGATTCAGAAGGCCCGTTCGGTACCACTGCCCTCGATGTCCACTCCCACCCTGGACCGGGATCCGCGCATTGCTGCGCTGCCCGCCGACGAGATTCGCCGGCGGTTCGTGGAGTTCTTCGAGGAGCGCGGCCACACGCACGTGGCCTCCGCGTCGCTCGTGCCGGCCGGCGATCAGACGCTGCTCTTCACGAACGCCGGCATGGTCCAGTTCAAGGACGTGCTGACGGGCGCCGAAACGCGCAGCTACAAGCGGGCGGTCGACTATCAGCGCTGCCTGCGCGTCGCCGGCAAGCACAACGATTTCGAGGAAGTGGGCCGGACCCCGAGGCATCACACACTCTTCGAGATGCTCGGGAACTGGAGCTTCGGCGACTACTTCAAGCGCGAGGCTATTCAGTACGCGTGGGATTTCCTGACGCGGGACCTTGGCATCCCGGGCGAGCGGCTGGCCGCCACGACCTACAAGGATGACGAATTCGCGCGCTCGGTCTGGCGCGACGAGATCGGCCTGCCGCCGGAGCGCATGGCGCAGTGGGGCGATGTCGACGCCGGGGACGATCACAACTTCTGGCGGATGGCGGACACCGGGCCGTGCGGCCCGTGCTCGGAGATCCACTTCGACCGCGGCGCGCACCTCTCCGAGGGGCCCCAGTGCGTGCCAGATCACTCCGAGCACTGCCCGCGCTGGCTCGAGATCTGGAACCTCGTGTTCATGGAGTTCGACCAGCGCCCGGAGGGCCGGGTGCCCCTTCCATTCACGAGCGTCGACACGGGGATGGGCCTGGAGCGGCTGGCCAGCGTCCTCCAGCAGGTTCCATCCAACTACGACACGGACCTCTTCACGCCGATCCACGCCCGGCTGCGCGAGCTGCTCGGCCACGACCCGGACGAGTTCGAGGCCGAGCGCTTCAGCTATCAGGTCATTGCGGACCACTCGCGGGCCGTCACGTTCCTCATCGCAGACGGCGTCCTGCCGTCGAACGAGGGTCGCGGGTATGTCCTTCGCAAGCTGATGCGTCGGGCGATCCGGCACGGCCGCCTGCTGGGGCGCACGGAGCCGTTCATGGGTGAGATGGCCTCGGTGGTCA
>VBFZ01000227.1:0-862 GCA_005880805.1 Chloroflexota bacterium
GTCCGCGTCGACCACGCAGGCCCTTATTCCCTCAGGGGTTCGCTCGCCTGAGCAACCCGCCGCTCATCGTCATCGGCGGCCCGACGGCGACCGGGAAGAGCGGACTGGCGATCCGCCTGGCCGTTGAGCTCCGGGAGTCCGGCCGTCGCGTCGAGATCATCGGCGCCGACTCGCGGCAGGTCTACCGGGGCATGGACGTCGGGACCGCCAAAGTGCCGGTCGGAGGGCGCGAAGCCATCCCGCATCACGGGATCGACCTGGTCGACCCGAACGAGCGGTTTTCGGTCGCAGACTTCGCCCGGCACATTCGCGCAGTGCTCGCCGATCTCGCGAGAGACGAGAGGAGCGTGGCGATCCTCGTCGGCGGGACCGGGCTCTATCTGCGGGCGGTCACGCGGGACCTGGACACGGACGCCCTGCCCGCCGATCCCGGAATCCGGGCGACCGTCGAGCGCGATCTGGCCGCGTCAGGCCTCCCCGCGATGAGCGACCGCCTGCGGTCGATGGCGCCCCGTCTGGCGGCACGCCTCGATCTCCGCAACCCCCGGCGCGTCGCTCGCGCGCTCGAGATCGCGATGCTGGCCGGCGACATCGAGCTCCCCGCCCCGGCAACCTACCCCGGCAGGTTGCTGTGGCTGGGCCTGGAGCTCGAGCCGGCGACGAACCGCAACTGGATCGCGC
Source organism: Chloroflexota bacterium (assembly GCA_005880805.1). Classification (GTDB taxonomy): domain Bacteria; phylum Chloroflexota; class Limnocylindria; order Limnocylindrales; family CSP1-4; genus CF-16. The sequence goes on from VBFZ01000227.1 coordinate 682, forward strand.
GACGAGCCAGGGCACAGTTCGAATCCGGCCTGCTCGAGGAAGCGGCGGCCCTTCGCGTCCGTTTCGATCCCAGCCTGCGGAGCTTCTCGGCGTTCGGCTACCGCGAAGCCTTCGCGGTCCTCGATGGCCAGATGACGGTGGACGAGGCGATCGACGAGGACGCGCGACGGACCTCCGCCTT
>VBFZ01000227.1:898-4571 GCA_005880805.1 Chloroflexota bacterium
GCATCCACCGACCCCTACCGGTCCGCGAGAGCCCTGGTCGATGCCTTCCTCGACGTAGCGAGTGCCGCCCCGGCCTTGTCCTAGAGGCCGGGCACCTCGAGCTCGTCGCGAACTTCAATCACGCCATCCACGTTTGAGGCGACCTCGGTCAGGACGTCCACGTCCTCGATGCCCTCGACGACGCCGCGCAGGACGACGATGCCCGCCACCGATGCGATCACCAGCTCGTCGGCGTAGGGCGACGTCGCCGCATCGGCCCGGAGAGCTTCGCGCACGCGCGCCGACAACTCGCTCTCGTTCGTGAGCAGCTCGGAGAGATGGTCGTCGTCGTACGGCTCGTCGAGCGAGCTCTCGCCGAAGCCCGCCGCGATCTCAAGCTCACCGGGCTCCGCGCCCGGAACGACCGGAGGATCGACGGGCGGCACGTAGGCCAAGCCTTCTTCGGCCGCGACGTTCGGGTCGTCCGTTCCCGAACCGCGAGGACGTCGGCGATGTCGTCCTCCGTCCGGCTGATCTCGGCTTCGCCCTCGTCGCGCTCGGTGTCGGTCAGCTCGGGCCCGGTCTCGATCTCGTCGGGCTCGACCACGGCGTCCTGCTGTGGCGGAGGCGGGGTGCCGGTCAGCTGGAGAAGGTCCTCCGGGTCGAGATCCTCGACGCGCCGGGGTTCCCGTGGAGGGCGGCCTCGATCTGCCATCTCGTGGGTCAGGCTGTGGCGCTCGGCGTGCCGCGGGATGCGAACTCCCGCAGGCGAAACGCCAGCGCGAGCAGCACCACCCCAAAGGCCAGCGCGTATGCCGCGATGAGCCACATGACAGCCAGCGCTCCCGCGCTCGGAACGGCGACGATCAGGATGCCGAACAGGATCGCGAGGCCGCCCCGCAAGGCGAACCACCACCAGTTGCGCGCGAGTGAGTACAGCATCGCCGGAGGACCTCCTCCCGCGAGCATCAGCGGGCGGACACCCGCCTCGCGGAGACCACATCCGGCGGAGGCTTGCATTTCCGTGGCGTTCGGGTGCCGGGCTATCCTTCGCTCGCCATGAGCCACCGGAATGCCACACGAAACCTGATCGAGCTCGCGCCGCCCGTTGAGAAGGCGTTCCTGGTCGCCGTCGACACGGGCGAGGACGCGGGCTGGAGCGCGCCCGAATCCCTGTCGGAGCTGGCGGCGCTGGCAACGACGGCCGGCGCCGACGTCGTCGGCGCGGAATGGCAGAACCGCCGCCACGTCGACCCGAACTGGTATGTCGGGAAGGGCAAGGCCGAGGAGCTGCTGGCGGCCAAGAGCGAGACCGGCTACGGGTTGCTCGTCGCCGATGACGAGCTGTCACCCGCCCAGCAGAAAGCCCTCGAGTCGCTCCTCAACGTCAAGGTCATCGATCGCAGCCGGCTGATCCTGGACATCTTCGCCCAGCACGCGCGCACGCACGAGGGTCGCCTCCAGGTGGAGCTCGCGCAGCTCGAGTACCAGCTGCCGCGGCTCACCCGCCTCTGGACGCACCTGTCGCGGACCGGTGGCGGCATCGGGACCCGCGGCCCGGGCGAGAGCCAGCTCGAGACGGACCGGCGGATCATCCGCGAGCGGATCAAGAAGATGAAAGAGCGGGTCGAGCAGGTCCGCCAGCAACGGACGACGGCCGCGCGGAGTCGGGACCGCCGGCTGTTCGCGACGGTGGGCATCGTCGGCTACACGAACGCGGGCAAGTCCACGCTGCTCAACGCGCTGGTCGGATCGGAGGTGGCGCGGGCCGAGGACCGGCTCTTCGCCACGCTGGACCCGACCAGTCGGATGGTCAAGCTGGGCGAGGGCCAGACCGTCATCGTGACGGACACGGTCGGCTTCATCCACAAGCTCCCGCACCAGCTGGTCGACGCGTTCCGCGCGACGCTCGAGGAGGTGAACCGCGCCGACGTCCTGCTCGAGGTGGTGGACGCGGCGGACCCGCATCACGTCGAGCACCGCGCGACGGTCCAGGCCGTGCTCGAGGAGCTCGGGGCAGGGGACAAGCCACGCCTGGTCGTGTTCAACAAGGCAGACCTGCTGGAGGGCTCGGCTCGCGACGGTGAGACTCCAGCGCCGATCGTCGGTGGGGCCGTGTTCGTCAGTGCGCTGACCGGCTACGGCCTCGAGTCGCTGCGCGCGGAGCTGTCGGCGCTGCTCGCGTCGCTCTGGGTGGATGTGGACGCCCGGGTGCCCTATGCGGCCGGCGAGCTCCTGGCGCGGGTGCGTGAGCGGGGCACGGTGGAGCTCGACTACGGCGAGCGCGACGTCCGGGTTCGGGGACGCATGGCGCCCTCGCTGGCCCGTGAGATCGAAGGTGCCGCGGCGCGCTGGAAGGACGACCTGAGGGACGGCCACGAACCCGCGGCGAGCCCGTCACGTGCCGGCTCACGCGTCGCTCGACCAGGCGGGTGAGCGACGCCCAGCAGTACGTCAGGCGCGCTGGCCGGGCCTCACTGTCGGACGGTCGGCTGCTGCTGTGGTCCGTGGCTGAGGGACGTCGAGGACGTCGCTGGCGGGCGAGGCTCACCGGACCAAACGGCGTGCTCGAGAGCGACCTGCTCCTCGAGCTGGCTCCGGACGGTGCGCCGGCTCGGCTGGAGGTGACGACCGCGAGCGGGATGCTGACGTTGCACCCGGAGACCGACCACGGCTCCGCGCATGGGAACGTCGTATTCGATGCGGGAGTCCGACCCATCGCGCTTCCGTGGAGCCCCGGCGCGGCGATGCACGTTGCCGGCCATCCGATCACGGTGGCGGCAATTGCCCATCGACTCGCGGCGTCGCTGGCCGTTGGAGCGGCGGCCGAGGTCCCGATCCTCAGGATCGATGACGAGCTCGCCGTCAGGAGCGGGATCGGTCGAGTCCGGCGGGAAGATCGCGACCAATGGACGATCGATGTCGGCGGGCAGGCTGTGAGCCTCGCCACGCGAAAGGACGGCGTTCCGCGGTTCGGGCCAGACGCCGACGAGTGGCCGCTCGAAGAGTGACGACGTTCGAGCCGTGCGCCTTCCGGTCGTTTCTGTGGACAGGTCGTGGACAGCGGGCTCGAAAACGGCCTTCGAACTTCGAAAGTCGTGGATAAGTCCTCTAGGCGCCGGGGCCGCCAGCCCGTAAGGTAGGTCTTGCCCGAAGGGGCCGTGGACCGAGCAGTCTGGACGTCGGTGCTTGCATTGACGGACAGGGTGAGCGGAACCAGGTTTCTTCGGGCGTTTCGTTGTGTCCGGGGGCGTGGTCGATTCTCCGCGGGTCGGAGGGCGTGCGATCCACCCAGGCGTCTGTGGACAGACCGTGGAGGCGTGGATAACCCCTCTTGGCAGCGGGTATCCCCGGCGGTTAACGTTCGTCCTGCCTGAAGGGGCCACGGACCGGACGATCTGGACGTCGGTGCTTGCATCGACGGACAGGATGGACGGACCGGCGGTTCCTTCGGGCGTTTCCTTTTGTGGCGACCGATCGGCGATCGCGGTCCGCGAGGCGGCCTCGAGATCGGTAGGATGGCCGCCACGTGACTCCCATCACCTCGCTCGAGCGCCGTCTCGCGGGGGCCGCAATATCCGCCAGCGTCGCCGTCTTCCTCGGCCTGCTCGTCTGGCTGCCGGCGTTCTACCAGTCCTTCGACGAAGCCAAGTACCTCGGCATCGGCTACAACCTCCTCGCCGGGAACGGGCCG
>VBFZ01000228.1 GCA_005880805.1 Chloroflexota bacterium
CGACCGTGCCGGAAATGCCAACAGCCCCGAACAGTTGCTTGGCCAGTGCCGCGCCGATTTGCACGCTGACGATCCCGACCAGGACCTGGGCGGGCGGTGGAATCGCGCCGAGTGTCCGCCCGGCGAGGGCGACGAAGTTGAACCACAGAGAGGGGCCGCGCCCCTCCTTGTACCGGCCATGGTCGTCCAGGTACGTGCTGGCCCGCTGGGGTTGATCGTCTATCTGCATGGTGGAGCGGCCCCCCTCGCTGTCCAGAGACTCTCCCCGAATACCTGACAGCTGACGACATGAAAGCCCATAGGCGAGTGGGGCGCCCTGATCAAAATGGTCCGACGGCAAGCGACGCATGCGCGCGGCCACCGGGTCCGGGCCGGACCCTCCACGAGCTGGAAGGTCGGGGTCGCGAACTGCCGCGGCGGGCTGTTCGAATGGCTCTCACAACGACCTCCGGTGACTGCCTGATCCGTTGAGTCGCGATACGGCGGGCGGTACTGTTGCGCCGGTTCGGATGTCCACCTCGCCCGCGGTAGGCCCGGTTACCTTCGTCTTCACCGACGTCGAGGGGAGCACTCGCCTCTGGGAAGCCCACCCGGAGACGATGCCCTCAGCGGTTGCTCGGCACCTCGGAATGCTCCACCAGGCCATGGACCGGGACGGGACGGTTGTGAAGGAGATGGGCGACGGCATCTTCGCCGTCTTCCCGAACCCACATGCAGCCGTGTCGGCGACCCTGGCCGCGCAACGCAGCCTCGCCGCTGCATCGTGGCCCGCGACCGGTCCACTGCGAGCCCGGGTGGGTGTTCACACGGGCGAGGCCATCTTCGATCACGGGGACTACTTCGGTAACGCCGTGAACCGTTGCGCGAGGGTGATGGCCATCGCCCACGGCGGACAGATCATCGTGTCCGATACGACGTATGCCCTTGTTCGGGACGACCCACCACGAGGCGTCTCGTTCCTGGACCTCGGGGAGCACCGGCTTCGTGACCTCACCCGGCCCGAGCACATCCGCCAGATCGTCCACCCTGAGCTCCAGGCCGAGTTCCCGCCGCTGCGCTCGCTCGGCACGTTCCGGAACAACCTTCCGGCCGAGCTGTCGAGCTTCATTGGCAGGACGGCGGAGCTGGCCGCGGTCAAGGCCGCCCTCGAATCGTCCAGGCTGGTGACGCTGACTGGTGCCGGCGGCGCAGGTAAGACGCGGCTCGCGCTGCAGGCAGCGGCAGATCGGATCGAGATGCACCGCGACGGTGTGTGGCTCGTGGATCTCGCGGGTCTTGCCGATCCGGGTCTCGTGGCGCACGCCCTGGTCAGTGCCCTCCACGTTCCGGAGCTGCTCGGTCGATCGGCTATCGACGCATTGGCGATGGATCTCGCAACCCGGAACATGCTCGTCGTCCTCGATAACTGCGAGCACGTCATCGCGGCCGCTGCGGAGGTCACAGCCACCGTCCTGCGCTCGGCACCGCACGTCCGGATCATCGCGACGAGCCGCGAGCCGCTCAACGTGCCCGGCGAGGTCAGTTGGCGAGTTCCATCTCTGTCGTTGCCGAGCGGGGCGGCAAACGCCGGCGGAACCGGCTCCGAGGCCGTGGCGCTGTTCGTCGAGCGCGCGAGGGCCGCCGACCCGACGTTCGGCCTCACGCCCGAGACGCGGCTCGCGATCGAGACCATCTGCCGCAGGCTCGACGGGCTACCACTTGCGATCGAGCTCGCTGCGGCTCGGGTCCGGGCACTTGCTGTCGTGGAGATCGCCCAGCGGCTGAACGACCGGTTCTCGCTGCTGACCGGCGGTAGCCGGACGGCACTGCCCCGGCAGCGCACCCTCGAGGCCGCGGTGGCCTGGAGCTACGACCTGCTCGAGCCCGAGGAGCGCACCCTGTTCATCCGCTTGTCGGTGTTCGCTGGGTCGTTCGACCTCGCCGGGGTCGAGTCCGTCTGCTCCGGCAACGGGATCGAATCGACCCAGATGATCGGGCTGCTGCCGAAGCTTGTCGACAAGTCACTGCGGCGGGACCCGCTACCGACTGCTCGAGACGCTGCGCGACTACGCCCGCGTCCGACTGGCGATGTCGCCCGACGTCCTGATGGTCCGTGATGCCCACACGCGGTGGGCCGTTGCCACGGCCGAAGCCCTCGGCCGCCTCATGTTCGGACCCGATCAGGCCCGCGGCCTTGCCGAGATCGCCGCGAGCCTGGACGACTTGCGCACCGCCTTGGAGCGGACCCTCGAGGCAGGCGACCGGGAAACCGGCGTCGCGATCATGTCGGCGCTCGACCAGTGGTGGCCGATTGGGCCTGTGCGCGAGGCGCGTCGCTGGCTTGACGCCCTGCTGGCCGACACGAGCGCTCTGTCGCCGGAGATGCTCGGGCGCGGTCTCTCGCTGTACGGCGTCATTTTGGCCATCCAGGGCGAGCACACCGAGGCGGCAGCCGCTCAGGAACAGGCCCTGGGCCTCCTGCGGGCCGCGGGCGATCGGCGCAGGGCCGCGTGGTCGACCCACTACCTCGGCGTCGCGCGCTGGGAATCAGGTGACCCGCAGCAGGTGAAAGAGTTGACGCTCGAGGCGCTTGCGGCCTTCGAGACACTCGGCGAGCCGGTCGGCGCTTTGCGCTGCCTGTGGTGGATGATCCTCTGGGAGCTCGAGTTCGGTGAGGTCGATGAGGCGATGCGCTTCGGTGCACGTCTCGACGAGCTCATCCGCCACATCCCGGCACCGATCGCGCAGGCACACGCCGCCGAAGCAGCAGGTCTCCTTGCGCGTGTTCGGGGCGACCTCGACGAGTCCGGCCGCCAGCTCAGGATCGCCGTCCAGCGGCACACCATTGCCCAAAACCCAGGCTGCCTCTCGCACTGCCTCGAGCACGTGGCGTTGTGGTCTCTCGATCGCAACGAGCCGGAGCAGGCCGCTCGGCTGTTGGGTGCGGTCGACGCGATCCGCGAGGATGTCGTTGGAACGACCGCGGTGCCACCATTCGAGCGGATGTGGCACGAGCGGGCGAGCACCGCCGCACGGGAACAGCTCGACGCGGCGTCGTACGAGCGAGCCTGGGGCCTCGGACGCGCGATGTCCGTCGAGGAAGCGACCGCTGCTGGGCTTGAGGCTGTACATGATCGGGAAGTCGTGATGGGGTCGCCCTCGCCGAAGAATCACCACTAGATGCTGGAAACGAAGACCTGCTAGCTGAGCGCCATGCGCACGCGATTCCACGCTTGTGCCACAGCGCTGAGGCCGATCTACTTCGTAACGGCGCTCATCGATTCGAATCCGAATGTCAGCTCCACTCCCGGTTCTCGCAGGGGCGATCGAGTCACCCGTAGGAACGAGCGGGTGGATCTGGATGACGGTCATTCTCGTGAGTTTCGTGGTCGATGTAGTTCTCGAAGCACAGGTCGCGCGGATGGTTATCGCAGGGGCGGATGTGGCACGGAGGTCTTGAAAAACACTCGTTAGACACGCAAGTGCTCCTCGACGTCCGGGGTCATTGACATTGCTCCCGCCGAGGCCTATACCGTCCGCGAGGGCATCTTCAGGGGGACCTGCACCATGAGGGGGGTCGTCGTGCGCGCGAGCAAGGATCCGATCAGACGGGCGCGGCGGCTTCGGCCGCTCTGCTGGCTCGTCGGAGCGCTGGTCGTGCTTGCGTGGAGTGCCGCGCCGGCTAGCGCCACCGTCATCGAGCACAACGCGTTCACCCAGCCATACGACTACGTGTTCTGGGACTGCGGCTACGCCATGAGCGTCGCTGGAGCCGAGTCCCACGTCGTGCAGGTCCGGGCGGACAAGAAGCTCGACGGCAACGTCTTCGTCACCGACAACTACGAGTTCACCTTCCACAACGCCGGCCAGTCATTCACGATGAGGGATTCGTCCGGGGCGTTGATCCTGCGAGACCGCGGCAACTTCTCGTTCACCTACACGATCGATTTCGAAAACGGCTCGTTCAACTTCATCGGCGTCAGGATCTCGGGGCCGCACCCGAGCGTCGTCAGCGACACGTGCAAGACCGTCGCGCCGTTCGTCGGCACGGACTCGGCGCGCCACCTGACCGAGAGGCCGATTGGCTCAACAGCCTTTTCCATGGGCTACGACGAGTACTTGCCGCCGAGCTACACCACATCCGGGACGGCGAGCCCTCTGCTCATCTTCCTGAACGGCTACGAGGAAAATGGCGACGGCACTCCGGACGGCATCCACAACCTCGTGGGTGCCGGCATCCCGCGCTTCATCGACATCGGCGGCTGGCCAACGGACCGGCCGCTCGTGGTGCTCGCGCTCCAGCACGTCGATACCGGTTTCGACTGGTCGCCATGCGACAACGTCCCGTGGGGCGGCTCGTGCGGTATGCAGATCCAGCACGACCAGAACCACGCTTCACCGGCGCCATGCACAACCCCCGACGAGGTCCACGACTTCATCACGTACGCCCTGGGCCACTACAACGTCGAAGCGCACCGCGTGTACGTCACAGGTCTGTCCTGCGGCGCGTTTGGCGCCTGGGAATACGTCGCGAAGTACGGTGATGCGCAAGTGGCTGCCGCGGTGCCGATCGCCGGAGAAGGCCGACCGGCGTGGGCGACGGCCGGCTGCGGCCTCGGCTCTGTCCCCCTGTGGGCCTTCCACGGGGCACTCGACGAGGTCGTGAATCCACAGGGCAGCATCGTTCCGATAACGAACCTGGCGGCCTGTCCCGGCGTCCCGGCCGACGAGGCGAAGCTGACCATCTATCCAGAGCGGGACCACAACAGCTGGGACCCTGCATACGACGGCGAGTTTGGAGACGACATCTACAGCTGGATGCTCGGCTTCAGCAAGCCGTGACCGTCGGCCTCCCGAACACCTCATAAAGGGCAGGTGAGGCGCGAAAAGACGACCTCGGGCTCTGGCGTGCGTCCGAAGCTATCGTGACGTCGTCATCGATCTGTCGCAGGAGGCCGAGGCATGTCGCACGCAGATTTCTCGGCGCTCGCGACGAGCTGGCGCGACTTCTACCTCACAGCGGGCGCTGCCGCCGCCGCGCTGAGCGGTTTGCTGTTCGTCGGCATCTCGATCAACCTCGACGAGTTCACGACTGACGAGGGCAGCGGGATCCGGGTCCTCGGGGAACAGGCCTTCGCGAACTTCGTCTTCGTCCTGCTGATCGCCCTCTTCGTGCTGGTACCGGACCAGGACCAGCAGAGCCTGACGGTGCAGCTCGCGATCGTCGGGGCCATTGGGACCGTCCGGATCCTGCGACGCGCGTTCGTGTTCCGCGGGCGGCAGGCCGATCCCCTCGGCGGCTGGCGATACGTCGTCCGCCGCCTCGGCCTCTCGGCGGTGGCGAGCGTCGGCGTGATCGCCGTGGCCGCGCTGGTGCCGAACAATCCCATTTCCGCGTTCTACTGGCTC
>VBFZ01000230.1 GCA_005880805.1 Chloroflexota bacterium
CACCGACCCGGAGACCGGTCTCGCGCCTAAAAACTCGTATCAGGCTCGAACTGTTCCACCGCCCGCTCGAGATCCGATTCGCTCGGCGCTCTCCCAAACATCCGGTGAAACTGTTCTGAATAGCTGCGCAGATAAGCCATTCGAGTCCGCACCATCCGGGATCGGTCGCGCTCCCACGCTTCCCACTGGGGCTGGGTTTCCGAACGCTGACGTCGGCGCTTCTCCATTGGGGATATTCACCCGATCCGAACACATGCCGCGTTGAGACCGGGCACGATAGAAGCACCTTCGGATCGGGCGCCATCAGGCACATTACCTACGGGGCCCGCCAGCAAACGTGTCCTGGCTCACGGCTTCGGCCGGTGCCGCTTCATCACCCGGAGCGTGTTGCCGCGCAGCTGAACGGCGGGGCTTTCCGGGCCTGCCCACGGATGGGGCCTGTGTAGTCTCAATTCGCGGCGAATCGCGTAGACGATCAACTCGATGCCGGCAACGCCGAGGATGAAAAGAAACAGCAGGCCGATGGGCGATCCCCCCGCTGGTCCGGTTCCTTGCTGGAGCGCCCCGTCCGCTAGCGAGGCTGGGTCGGCCTCCGAGGCTGGCGCAAGAGGCGACGCCGGGATGGCCACGTTTCCAACCGCAGAAGGCTCGGGCGATGGAGAACTCCGTGCGGAGTCGACCCGCCCCGTCGGAATTGGGGTCGAGAGCGGCGTCTGAGCCGCCTGGGGGTTGGGGGGCTGGGAGGTGTCGGGCCCGCGAACCGCGACGAAGCCGGAGACGGTCTCACCGCCACCGCATTGCCTGTGCGGATCGCTGCTCGTAGCGCGAACGTCCAGCCGCCACCGGCCGGCCTGCGGCACCCTCACTTGGCGACCGGGTACGAGTTTCGGAGCGTCCTCCACGGGCACGCGGACACGGCTTGAGCCGTCCGTCACAGTGACGTTCCACGTGAGGCTTGAGGCGGCGATGCAGGAGAGCGCCTGGACGTAGACCCTGAGCGGCCCGGTGGCGCGAATGACCAGGGTCTGACACACCCTCGGCGGGTTGGCACACGGGGCGGCAGCCGCAATGCTGGAGAGACCCAGCGCAACGAATGTGGCTCCGAGTAGGCCGAGAACACCTTTGCCTGCGGGTGAGCTCACGTCCTGAGGTCCCGTGCGGAGCAACGAAGCCTACGCCACGCCAACATGGTGTGTTCTGGGATACGGTGCGGGGCGGCTCCGTCCGCCATGCCATAGCATCGAGAGGTGACCCCCGAGCTCGAGGCGACCCTCCAGAACCTGCCCGACCGACCCGGCGTGTACCTCATGAAAGACACGCGCGGGGTCGTGCTGTACGTCGGCAAGGCGCAGAGCCTTCGCCACCGCGTGCGCAGCTACTGGCAGAAGGACGCACCCCGGGCAGGGGAGGGGATGCGCATCCGGTCGGTGGTCGATCGAATCGCCGACGTCGACTACACGATCACGGACTCGGTGAGCGAGGCGCTGCTCCTCGAGGCGAACCTCATCAAGCGCTACCAGCCGCGCTTCAACGTCCGCCTCAAGGACGACAAGAGCTACCCATACATCAAGATCACGCTGGCCGACGACTTTCCGCGCGTCGAGCGCACGCGCAAGCTGCCCAACGACGGCAGCCGGTATTTCGGGCCGTACGCCTCGGCGTCGTCGGTCGACGAGTCGATGAACCTCGTCCGCCGGCTGTTCCCGTTCCGGACCTGCACGATCGACATCAAGGACGGCGTCCGGGCGCTCCAGCGACCGTGCCTGCTCTACCACATCAAGCGCTGTCAGGGCCCCTGTATCCAGGCGGTCTCGAAGGAGGACTACCGGGCCGACATCGCCCAGGTCGAGCTGTTCCTCGAGGGGCGGCGCGAATCCCTGGTGAAGGCGCTGCAGGGCGAGATGACATCCGCGTCCGAGAAGACCGAGTACGAGCGGGCTGGCGCGATCCGGGACAAGGTTCGAGCAATCGAACGGACGATGGAAAGCCAGAAGATGGCCGCCTTCGCCCGAACCGAGCTCGACCTGGTGGGCATGGCCAGGCAGGACAACCAGGCCGCCGTGCAGATCTTCAACGTGCGCGGCGGGAAGATGGTCGGCCGCGACGTGTTCATGCTCGAGGCGACGCACGAGGCATCGGATGAGGAGGTCCTCACGAGCTTCCTCGAACAGTTCTATGCGCGCGCGACGTCCATCCCGCCGTCCGTGCTGGTTCGCCATTCCCTTCCGGACGCCGGCGTGCTGGAGGCGTTCCTGGCGGGCCGGCGAAGCGGGCCGGTCCACCTTCGAAGCGCGAGCTGATGGAGCTGGCCGAGCGGAATGCCGCCGAGACGCTTGCGCGCGAGCAGGCCCGTTGGCTGGCCGACCAGGGCAAGACGCTGGCCGCGCTGGAAGAGCTCGCCTCGGCCCTGAACCTCCCCACCGTCCCGATGCGGATCGAGTGCTACGACATCTCCAACTTCCAGGGCATGGAGTCCGTGGGCAGCATGGTCGTATTCGAGGAGGGCCGGCCACGGAGCGGCGAGTACCGGCGCTTCCGGATCCGGACGGTCTCGGGGCCGAACGACTTTGCCTCTCACCAGGAGATCCTCCGACGGCGCTTCCGGCGGGCCCGAACGGGCGAGGAGGGCAGCGAGGAGGAGCTGCGCTGGAAGATGCCCGACCTCGTGATCATCGATGGCGGCAAAGGCCAGGCGAACGCCGCGGCCGAGGTGTTCGCCGAGCTGGGCCTGCACGATCTGCCGCTGGCCGGTCTGGCAAAGGAGCGCGAGGAGTTGTTCCGGCCTTATGCCTCCGATCCAGTCGTGCTGCCGGTCACCTCACCGGCGCTGTACCTGGTTCAGCGCATCCGCGACGAAGCGCACCGATTCGCGATCGCCTACCACCGCGACCTGCGTTCGAAGCGGACGATCCGCTCGGCCTTCGACGATGTGGAGGGCGTCGGGCCCGCGCGGAAGCGTGCGCTTCTGCGTGTGTTCGGGTCGGCGAAGCGCGTCCGAGACGCCCCAGTTGAGCAGATCGCGGCCGTGCCTGGTATCGGCCCCAAGCTCGCCGAAAAGATCAAGGCCGGCCTCGAGGCCTAGGTCAGCGGAGACGCTCCTGCCACCAACGCTGAGCATGGCCCCTTCGTCGCGCGTTGCTGTGGACAACCCGCTTGCAGGATCGAGCCCACGGGAGTAGACCTGACCCGATGTGATTTCCGTAGAGAACGGAGGCGTGCCATGGGCACCCAGGAAAACAAGGCGAGCGCTCGGCGATTCATGGAGGAGGTCATCAATCGAGGAAACGTCGCCGCGATCGATGAGCTTTCGAGTCCGAACATCGTCGATCACACGGCGCCCCCAGGTGTTCCCGCTGGGAACGAGGGGTTCAAGATGTTCATCACCACGTTCCGGGCCGCCTTCCCGGATCTCCACTACACGGTCGACGACGAGATCGCGGAGGGCGACAAGGTCGTCCAGCGAACCACCGCTCGCGGCACGATGAAAGGCGATTTCCAGGGCATGCCCGCGTCGGGCAAGACGGCGACCTGGTCCGAGATCCATATCACCCGGTTCGAGAATGGCAAGGCCATCGAACACTGGGGAGTGGTGGACCAGATGGGAATGCTCGCTCAGCTTGGCTTCGTCCAGGCCCCAGGCCAGCCAGCGGGGGTCGCAGGCTAGCCGACGTTCGTTGGCGCGGTACCAACCGCGCTGTCGGTCTGAATACGGAAGCCCGCCCTCTCACCGAGGGCGGGCTCGTTGTTTGGGGCCCGGGGGTCAGCGGGAGTTGCAACGTCTTCGGACCCAGCGGTGATGCACGGCGGGCTTCTGGATTCCTGTGTGATCATTGCGGGTGCAACGATAAGCACGGGCGAGGACGCACATGACGACGGATTACGCGAAGTTCACCGAGATGCTCATGGACGACATCCGAACCAACGGGCGGCCGACGCAGGGCCCGATGGCAGGTCGCCCGCTGATGGTCCTCACAACCAAGGGCGCCAGGAGCGGGCAGGACCGGGAGGCCGTCGTCACCTATACCCGCGACGCGGGTCGCTACGTCATCGCGGCCTCAAAAGGCGGCGCTCCCACGAATCCCAATTGGTTCTACAACGTCAAGGCCCACCCGGAGGTCACCGTCGAGGCGGGAGGCGAGAAGTTCAAGGCTCAGGCAACGGTCATGAGTGGGCCCGAGCGCGATCGGCTTTGGGCGCAACATGCAGAGGAACGACCTGAGTTCCGCGAATACCCCACGAAGACTGATCGTGTGATTCCGATGATTCTCCTGGATCGCCTCGACTAACTAGGACATTGCCGACCCCAGAGCGAGCGCCACAGCCTCGCTGGGAGTCAGCTTGAGGCCCTGCTGCCACGCATCCTCGAACACGATCTCGTCGAGCTGATCTCGGATCGCGGCGCGAGTCCTTGCGATGAGCCGAACCGCCCAGGGCAGGAAGGTCGCCCCGATGCTCGCACGGAGCGCCTCGGAGCTGCCAAGCAGTTTGGCCGCTTGAGCCGGTTGCTGCGAGGCGGCCAGCGCATATGCGAAGCGGGACAGGTCCAGGGCGAGCTGGAGCGCCTCGCCGACCGCCATGTCGATCTGCGAAGCCTCCTCCAGC
>VBFZ01000222.1:0-923 GCA_005880805.1 Chloroflexota bacterium
GAACTCTTTCCCTTCAGCTCGAGCGAATCGGGCTCGGCGTCGGGATAGGCACCTCCCAGGGCGCCGAACGTGGCCGAGCACATGACGATCTCGCCGCCGCGAGCCGCGGCCTGGAGCCGGGCGGCCGTATTCGTGACGTCGCCGATCGCCGTGAAGTCCTTGAAGCCTCCCCCACCGACGTTGCCCACGTACTCCTCGCCGCTGCTGATCCCCACCCCGACGTCGATCCAGCGCGCTCCGGTGCCGTAGCCGAGGCGGCGAAGAAGCGCCTCTCCAGCCGCGACCGCATGCTTCGGATAGCCGGACCCCGCCAGCCCCGGCACGAAGATCGCCATCACCTCGTCTCCGGCGATCTGGCCGAGCACCGCGTCGTCCTGATAGAAGCGGTTCAGGAGAATGGTCGTTTCGAAGCTGGACAGCCTCTCGGCGATCGACGTGTAGCCGCGCACGTCCGCGAATAGCACGCTGACCGGGACGAGCGCGCCGCCCTCGGGCGCGCGTTCGATGCAGCGCTCGCAGATGTTCGGGTTCTTGCGTGACGGCGTATATCCGAGCCTGCCAAAGATCCCGGCGTAGGACCCGCGGAACGGCGCGTTGCAGAACTTGCACCGAACCGAGGCCGGCACGAGCGAGTAGGCCCGCCGCCCGAACCGCTGAGTCAGGGCGAGAGGGGATTCACCTCGGAGAATGCCTCGCCAGCGCTGATCCATTGGCGCGAGAGCCGAGCTTGGCGTCTCGGGCGACGGTGCGACCGTGGGGCTGGGCTGCGTCCTGTTGCTCATCGGGCTCGCCTTGGCCGCGTTCGTCGATTGCGCAGCCGTCGGACGAACGGCCCTGCGGCCGAGCACAGCATCGGTCCTGGCGAGTCTCGTCAGCCGAGCGTCCGGGTCTCGCGCATGCGCAGGAGAACGACGAGGCCGGAC
>VBFZ01000222.1:940-4705 GCA_005880805.1 Chloroflexota bacterium
ACGACCCAGATCGCGCTGGTCATCCCGGCGGCGTCCGCCACGAGCCCAGCCACCAGCGCGCCGACAGCAAACCCGAGGTCCCGCCACAGCCGATACACGCCGACTGCCGAGCCACGCCAGCCCGGGGCCGCCACGTCCGCGACGGCCGCCAGCAGCGTCGGATACACGAGTGCGGTGCCGAGGCCCAAGCCGACTGCCGCAAGGAGCCAGGTCCCGAATGACGAGCCTGCCGCGATCAGGGCAATCGCGAGTCCCTGGATGAGCATCCCAGACACGATCAAAGGCTTGCGTCCGACCCGATCCGACCACGCCCCGGTTCCGATCTGGGCGACCGCCCACACGGCCGGGTAGGCGCCGGCCAGGATCCCGATCTCCCCGACGGACAAACCGGCCGCCGCGAAGTAGAGCGGCAGGAGTCCCCAGGCCATGCCGTCGTTGAGGTTGTTGACCAGGCCGGCCTGGCAGGAAGCCGAGAGCGACGGCTCGGTGAACGTCGTCCGGAGGAAGACAGCTCGCCAGTTCGGTCGATCGCCGTCGGTCGTGGCGGCCGCCTCGTGGGCGACGTGCCCGGACGTCTCGCGGACGAGGAGCGTGGACAAGGTCAGACCCAGGGCCGCATAGGCGAGGCCCAGCAGGAAGGGCGCCGGGCGCAGCCCGAATCGTTCCGCCAGGGCACCCGTTGCCAGCGCAGTCACGGCGACCGCGCCATACCCGGCCGCTTCGTTAAGGCCCATCGCGAGCCCGCGGCGCCGCGGCCCCACGAGGTCGATCTTCATGATCACCGTCGTCGACCACGTCAGCCCCTGGTTCACGCCGAGCAGGACGTTCGCCAGGACGATCCACGTCCAGTGCGGGGCCCAGATCAGGAGCAACGGCACCGGCAGCCCGATCAGCCAGCCGGCGACGAGCACGGGCTTCCGGCCGTAGCGATCGGCGAGCGCACCGGCTGCGAGGTTCGAACCGGCCTTCGTGAGTCCGAAGGCCAGGAGGAATGTCAGCGTGGAGGCCACGCCGGTGAGCCCGAAAATCTCGGTCGCCAGCAGCGGAACGACGGTCCGCTCCTGCCCGACCATGCCGCCGACGAGCGCGTTCACGGCTACGAGCAGGGCGAACTGGCCAAGATTCGCTCGCAGGCCGAGGCGAATGCTCGAGGGGGCGGCGAGGCCCGAGCGCGTCATGATTCGACGTCGATTTTCCGCGGCAGCGTCAACCGCCGAAATCCGGCGACCGGCGCCGTGATATATCGAGTCGGTGGATGCATGCGGGTGCGACACGTTCGCGTCGATCTTCGACCGGCGGACGGCCGAACGGGATCGCGAGCGCTATCGCCAGAAGGGCCCGGACCGATCGACACTCATGCTGCTCGACCTGATCCGGAACCAGGGGGTATCTGGAGCCACGGTCCTCGATGTCGGGGGTGGAATCGGGGTCATCGATCAGGAGCTGCTTCGCGTGGGCGCGACCCACGCGGTGCTCTGCGACGCGTCGCCCGCCTACCTCGCGGTCGCCCGCGACGAGGCTCGGCGGAACGACCTGCTCGATCGGATGGAGCTCGTCGAAGGCGACTTTGTGCGGCGCTCGGGTGAGATCGACGCGGCCGACGTCGTGACGCTCGACCGCGTGATCTGCTGTTACGGCGACGTGGACTCGCTTGTCGCGCGATCCGCCCGCCTCGCGACGCGTTTGTACGGAGTCGTCGTTCCGCGGGATCGCTGGATCGTTCGCGCCGGATTGTGGCTGGAGCGCCTTCTCTTCGCCGTTCGCCGGTCACCGTATCGGCCGTATGCGCACCGTAATGCGCTCATCGATCGACGAGTCGCCGATCAAGGACTGGTGCCCGTCGCAGAGACCGGCACCTTCGGCTGGCGGGTCGTGCTCTACCAGCGTGTGAGCGCAGGCGGCCAAGCCTAGTGGCACGCCTCGGCCTGGCGATCGTTGGCGCGGGGAGGATGGGCAGCGGGCACGCGAGGCTGATCGCCCGGGGCGTGCCTGAAATCGAAATCACCGCGATCGCCGACGTCAACCTCGAGGCCGGCAGGCGCCTGGGCACTGAGCTCGGCGGCGTGCCGGCGTTTGCTGACTACGAGGCCGCGATTACGGCGCCAGGTGTGGATGCCGTGCTGGTCGCGGTGTCGTCGGTGCACCATCGACCCGTGGTCGAGGCCGCAGCCGCCGCCGGGCGCGACATCCTGTGCGAGAAACCGCTTGCGCTCACGATGGCCGACACGGACGCCATGCTCGCTGTGGTCTCGAGGGCTGGCGTACGCCTGCAGGTGGGCCTCATGCGCCGGCACGACCCCGAATACGTTCGGGCGCGCGAGCGGATCGCCGCCGGCGAGCTCGGGCGGCCGAGGCTCTTCAACAGCCGCCAGTACGACACGGATCCGGCACCGCCCGGGTTCCTCGACCCTGCCGTGAGCGGCGGCATCATGGTCGACATGGGCATCCACGAATTCGATGCGGCGCGATACCTGCTCGCCGACGAGGTCACCGAAGTCTCCGCCATGGGCGGGCTGGTCGATCCCGCGTTCGCGGGGTTGGACGACGCGGATGTGGCCGTGGTCGGGCTGCGGTTCGCGTCGGGAGCACTTGGCAGCGTGGAGCTGAGCCGCCGCGTGGCCTACGGCGAGGACGTGCGGACGGAGGTCCACGGCCCCGATGGCAGCGCGTTCATCGGGGCGCTGCCGGTACCGGGCTCGAGCGAACCGCGATTTGCTGACGCGGCCGAGGCGCGGGCGTTCGCAGCGGCCATCCGGGAGGACCGCAGCGTCACCCCGAATGGCGCCGATGGACGGGCGGCGTTCGCGATTGCCGTCGCCGCCGATCGGGCTCGACGCGAGGGTCGCGTCGTTCGGGTCCACGAGGTGGCGGCGGACACGGCATCGGGATGAACGGCCCCTCGATCGGGCTGGACTTCCAGGTCTGGGGTCAGTTCACCAGCTGGGATGCGCTGATGGCCGCGGGCCGTGCGATCGACGAGCGCAGCTTCGGGGCCCTCTATTCGAACGACCACTTCCTGCCGCCCGTCGGGTCAGCCGTGAAGTCTGGCGGGCGGGTCGACGGACCGGTGTTCGAGGGCTGGATGACCCTCGCCGGCTGGGCCGCGGCGACCAACCGGGTGCAGCTCGGCTGCCTCGTCAGCGGCGCCGGCTACCGCACCGCCGGTCTGCTGGTGAAGATGGCGACGGCGCTCGACCACGCGTCCGGCGGACGCGCGATCCTCGGGCTCGGGGCCGGCTGGTACGAGGGCGAGCACCGGGCATTCGGGTTCGAATATCCGTCCCTCGGAGACCGGATCTCGCGGTTCGAGGAGCAGGCGCGGGCGATCCGGGGGTTGCTCGACGGCGAGTCCGTAACTGTGACGGGGCGCTGGGTGTCGATGGATGCCGCGCGCAACGATCCCCCGGCGCTCGGGCAGCTGCCGCTGCTGATCGGCGGGTCGGGCGAGAAGCGAACGTTGCGGATCGTTGCGGCCACAGCCGACATCTGGAACGGCGAGGGCGATCCGGACACGATCCGCCGTCGGAACGGGATCCTGGACGGCTACTGCGCGGAAATTGGCCGCGACCCGAGCACCATCAGGCGTACCGTCGGTGCCCCGCCGGTCATGATCCGGCGGACCGCCGATGGAGCGCGCGATGTCCTGGACGGCATCTTTCGAACAAACGGCATGGACGCGCCGGAGGCGGCTGCCGCCGTCATCGAGTCGCCGTTCGTTGGCACCGTCGATGCGGTCGTTCGTGCCGTCGAGGCCTATCGGGCGGC
>VBFZ01000222.1:4746-5267 GCA_005880805.1 Chloroflexota bacterium
GCTCGCGGGGCCCGTGCGCGAACGGCTCGGTTGACCGGCGATCGGCGATCTGGCGCGCAAACAATCCCCGTTTCCCACACGCTCATTCAGCACCGGACTCATAACCGGAACATCGACCTCCCGACGAGGCTTGCGGCGGCTCCGAACCGAGCGCTTCGTGCGTGGCAGCGGGCCGGGGAGACCGTAGATGGGCCCCGCCTTTCTGCTTATCAGTCCACCGGCGAATGAGAAGCGGATTCCGCAGGCATCGGCGGCGCTACCAGTCTTCTCGTGAATGCTGGTGCACCACCCGAGGCCGAACGGGAACGCGCTTTGCCGGGGCCGTGGAATCGATTACAGTCCGGGCCTCATGGCCCCGTCGTCATGACCGAGAGGCAGGCCCCAGCAACCCCCGCCATCGAGCTCGTCGACGCGACGAAGCGGTACGCCGACACGATCGCCCTCGACGACGTTTCCCTGCGGATCGACCCCGGCGAGTTCTTCTGCCTCCTCGGCCCGTCCGGCTGCGGCAAGACCACGAC
>VBFZ01000222.1:5304-9959 GCA_005880805.1 Chloroflexota bacterium
CGTCCGGTGAGTTGCGCATCGAAGGCCGCCGCGTGAACGAGCTGCCGCCCCACAAGCGCAACGTCAACACGGTCTTCCAGAACTACGCGCTGTTCCCCCACCTGAGCGTGGCCGACAACGTCGCCTTCGGGCTGCGGATGAGCCGCCTCGGCGGCGAGGAGATCCGTCGGCGCGTGGGGGAGTATCTGGACCTCGTCGGATTGGCGGGCCAGGCGCGGCGCTTCCCCTCACAGCTATCGGGCGGCCAGCAGCAACGGGTGGCGCTCGCGCGGGCGCTCGCGAAGCGTCCCGCGGTGCTTCTCCTCGACGAGCCGCTCGGCGCGCTCGACCTCAAGTTGCGCAAGCAGATGCAGGTGGAGCTCTCGCGGATCCACCGCCAGGTGGGCACGACCTTCGTGTTCGTGACCCACGATCAGGGCGAGGCCCTGTCGATGGCGACGCGGATCGCGGTAATGAACGGGGGACGTGTCGCGCAGGTCGGAACACCGCGAGAGATCTACTACCGGCCCCGCGACCGGTTCGTGGCCGACTTCATCGGCGAGACGAACTTCCTGGACGGCGTTGTCGCCCCGGACGGGAATGGCGCCGGACGCGCGTTCAGGCTGGCAAACGGCTCATGGGTCGAAGCCCCACCGGACGCGGCGGAAGGGCCCGGAACGCTGCTCGTGCGACCCGAGTGCATCGGCCTCGGGGAGGGAATCCCACCTGGCTCAGCCGGCATGACCGGCAGGGTCGTGGATGTCGCGTTCCTCGGCGACCACACGCGGGTCACGGTGGGAACGGGCTCAGGCCAGGTGGTGGCCCTTCGTCCGCATTCCGATCGCTCACGAGCGTCGGCGCTCGACGGCCTGCTCGACGAGGAGGTGTCGATTTGGTGGAACCCGGCTGACTCGACGGTCATTGCCAGCAAGGCGTAGGTTGGGCGTTGGAACCGAGGAGGAGGACCATGGCTGAGTCGTATTCGCGTCGCGAATTCCTGAAGATCGGAGCGGGCCTGTCGTTCGGCGCGTTCCTGGCGGCGTGCGCCGGTGCGGCCTCGCCGGCACCGTCGACCGGCGGAGCGTCGACCGCCCCATCCCCGAGTTCGGCCGGCAGCGCCGCGCCCTCGATCAAAGCGGTCCCGAGCGCCAGCCCGGGGCCCATCAACTTCCTTACCTGGAGCGATCACTGGGGCAAGGACGAAATCAAGGCCGTCAAGAGCTCCACCGGCATCGCGGTCAACGTCACGGAGCTTGCCGACAACATCGACGGCTTCAACAAACTGAACCAGGTCCACGGCCAGCTGGACGTGGTTTCGGGCGACGCCCTGTGGGTGCCGAAGTACTACGACGCCGGCCTGATCGAAGCGGTCGACATCAACAGCTTCAAGGTCGCCAGCGAGCTGTACTCGATGGCCCGCTCATTCCCGTTCTGGACGAAGTCGGACGGCTACCTCGCGTACCCGTGGGGTTGGTCGCCGATCCAGATCGCCTTCAACCCCAAGTTCGTGACACCCGCGCCAGACTCGTGGGCCGTGCTCATCGACCCGAAGTACAAGGGCAAGGTCGTCATGGAGCGGCAGCCCACGGACATGATGCTGTTCGCCGGTGTCGCGACCGGCGCCAAGGACATCTACAACATGACCGACACGGAGCTGGCGGCCGCCAAGGACTGGCTGACGAAGCTCAAGCCGAACATCCTCAAGCTGGTCAAGCAGAACAATTGCGTCAGAAGAAGCCTGGCTGGGGACCCAGAACCTCGGCTCGCCCGATCGCGTGAAGAAGGCCGGCGGTCCCGAGATCCAGGCTTTCGTCCCAAAGGAGGGCACGACCGGCTTCATCGACGGCGAGATGACGGTCAAGGGCGGTCAGAACCACGACCGCGTGCATGCCTACATCGAGGCCGGCGCCACGGCTGAGTTCGTCGCGCAGAACTTCCTCGACAACGGCCGGCCGCTCTGGAACGAGAAGGCGTACACGTTGCTCGTCAACATGGGCAAGAAGGATCAGGCCGACCGGTATCTCTACAACCAGCCGGACCTGGCGCTGAAGATGCAGCTGAAGGGTCCGTCAGGAAACACCGACGCCTACATCAAGGCGTGGCAGGAGGTATTCGGGGCCTGAGAGGCGCCCTGGTCGACCGCCGCTCCGGCACATCGGTTCGATGACGTCAACGGTGTCGGCTGCCACCGAGGTGGCCGACACCCTTCCACCGGCTGAGCCCGGCCTCAGCCCTCGGCGGCTCTGGCCATTCGTACCGGCTGCGATCGTCCTCGGCGCGCTCTTCCTCGCCCCCTTGTCGATCGCGGTCGCGGCGTCACTGTGGCGAACCAGCCCCAGCCTGCAGCTCATCCCGGACTGGACGCTCGACAACTTCCGCTACCTGCTGGGGCAGGCGGGATATATCGCGCTCTTCGGGAAGACACTGCTCATGGCCGTTGTCGTGACAGCGGCCGGGATTACCGTGGCGTTTCCGTTTGCGTACTTCCTCGTCCGCTACGTGTCCCGGCGCTGGCAGCGCATCGTGCTCCTGGCCGTCGTCGTGCCGTTCTGGACGAGCTACCTGGTCCGCGTCTACGCGTGGCAGGCGATCCTCGGCTCGCAGGGCCTGCTCAACGGGCTGCTAAAAGAGCTTGGCCTCATCTCGCAACCGGTCGATGTGTTCCTCTACAACGACGTCGGCGTGTTCATCGTGCTTTTGTACGTGTATTTCCCGTTCGCCGCCCTGACCCTTTACACGACACTCGAGCGGTTCGACTTCACGCAGCTCACGGCGGCGCAGGATCTGGGCGCCCGGCCCGACCAGGCGCTGAGGCGCGTGCTCCTGCCGCAGATTCGGCCGGGATTGATCACCGCCTGCATCTTCGTGTTCATCCCGATCCTCGGGGAGTACCTGACGCCCGACCTCGTCGGCGGCACCAAGGGAATCCTCATCGGTTCGGACATCATCAGCTTCTATCTGGGCGGGTCGTTCCCGCTCATGGCGGCCACCGCCCTGCTGGTCGCGGTCGTGGTCCTCGCCCTGTTGATCGTGTTCCGCCGCTATCTCCAGGTCGAGGACCTGGTCGCGGGAGGGCGCTGACCTGGCCGGCCGCTCCGATCCGATCGAGACGATGCCGGTCAGCCCGCGGGCCCGGCTGATCCGGGCGACGCTCCGGCTGTGGGCGGCGCTCGTCCTTGCGTTCCTCTACCTGCCGATCGTCCTCCTGATCCTGTTCAGCTTCGAGGACAGCGACTCGGTCGGTCTCCCGGTCCGCTCACTGACCACGAAGTGGTATGAGGGCATTCCCGGCAACGACCAGCTCGTAGGCGCGATCTTCACGTCCGTGCTCGTCGCAGCGATCGTGGCCTGCGTCGGCACGCTCGTTGGCACGATGGCGGCCTTCCCGCTCGTCCGCGCCCGCGTCCGCTGGCCGAACGCCGCCCGCGTGCTGGTCACCATGCCGATCATGTTTCCCGGCGTCCTGATCGGGGTCGGCCTGCTCATCTTCCTGGCCGGGGTACTGCATCTGCAGCTGTCGCTGCTCACGGTGATCGCCGGGCATCTCGTGCTCACCATGCCGTTCGTGGTGCTGATCGTGTCGGCGCGCCTCCAGGGATTCGACAGACGACTGGAATGGGCGGCCGCCGACCTGGGCGCCAGCCCAGCGCGGACCCTGTGGAGCGTGGTCCTGCCGCTGATCGCACCGGCCATCGTCGCCGGCGCGCTGCTGAGCGTGACGCTCTCGATCGACGAGTTCGTGGTGACGTTCTTCACGATCGGACCGCAGCTCACGCTGCCGATCTACTTCTACACGCAGATCAAGTTCGGGGTCACTCCCGAGGTCAATGCCGTCGCGACGCTGCTGCTGGTGGCCACCATCCTGGCCTTCAGTCTGGCGGCACTGCTTGCGTCGGCAATCGGCAGAATTCGACGCGCGCGACTCGGATCGCCCGTTGCCGATTCCCACGCTTATTCATGGAGGGACTCTTAAGCGGACAGTCCGTCGATATGCGGCCGGCCCTTGCCCTCGCTCGTGCACGGAAAAGTCCGGATGTGGCCCAGGAGAGGCCCGGCTTTCGCTTACCAGTCCGTCCACGAATGAGAGGCGGATTCGGGACGCCATCCAGGCATTACCAGTCTCCTGGCGAATAACGGTGGGGAATCAGGCGGTCCGGATCGCCCACGCGCTGACCTCCCATACTGGATCGGCTGTGAGGAGGGGTTCGTGAAGGCTGCCGTGTTCCACGGCGACGGCGTCCTGCGTATCGAGGAGCGGCCGGAGCCGGGAGTTGAGGCGCCCGACGACGTGATCGTGGCGGTCGAGGCGTGCGGGGTTTGCGGCACGGACCTCCAGATCCTGAACGTGCCGCCCGGCCATCCCGCCGATCCCGGCGTCGTGATGGGCCACGAGTTCATCGGCCGCATCGCCGCCGCGGGCAGCGAGGCCCAGGCAGCCGGGCTTGGAGTCGGGCAGCGCGTGGCGGTCGACCCGGACCCGAAGTGCGGAGTCTGCCGCTACTGCCGGGCTGGGCGACCTGCCAACTGCCTGAACATCCGCGCGCTTGGAATCTTTCGCGACGGCGCCCTGACGTCGCTCGTGAAGGCGCCGGCCAACGCCGTGTTTCCGCTCGCCGATGGCCCGCGGATGGAGGTCGCGGCCGTGATCGAGCCGCTCGCGTGCGTGGTGTACGGCG
>VBFZ01000053.1 GCA_005880805.1 Chloroflexota bacterium
CGCGAATGGCGGCAAGCTCATGCCGCGAACCGCGATCGTCACCGTCACCGATGCGTCCGGAAAGGCCGTCTATCCGATCCCCGGGTCGGAGAAGGAGGCCGGCAAGCAGGTCGCGAGCCCGCAGGCGGCCTACATCATGACCGACATCCTGGCCTCGAACACCGATCCCAAGATCAACCCGTTCTGGGGCCAGCGGGAGATCCTCAAGGGCAAGGTCCGCCGGCCGGCCGCGCTGAAGACGGGAACGACCAACGACGAGATCGACCTTGCCGCCATGGGCTACCTCGCGCCGCCGAAGGATCCGAAGGCTCCCGCCCTGGTTGTCGGCGCGTGGATGGGCAACTCGGACAACAGCCTTCCGCGCCACGAGACGGTCGCCCTCGAGACCTCGGCGACGCTCTGGCAGTCGTTCCTGACCGAGGCGAGCAGGAGCATGCCGATCGCCGACTTCAAGGGCACGAAGCCGCCCGGGCTCGTGACCGCGAAGGTCGACGCGTACAGCGGAATGAAGCCGGGGCCTTTCTCGAAACGCACGGTCAGCGAGCTGTTCATCGAGGGAACGGTTCCCACCGACGTCGACAACACGAAGACCGGGATGGCGATCGACGACGCGACGGGCAAGCTGTGGAACGAGGGCTGCACCGGTCCCAAGGTCACGAAGGGCTTCATGGACCTCTCGAAGGTGGAGCCGGGCTTCCCGCAGTGGCGGCCGTACACGCGAGGGTGGGCTCAGCGCGCCGCGCGCGGTTCGGGCGTCTTCGGAGGCCCGAAGCACACGCAGACCGCCTATTTCGGTTTCGGGAGGCTCCTGCCGTTCGGCGCCACGTGGGGCGCGCCGTTCCCGCCACGCGGGACCTGCGAACCACAGCCGTCGCCCTCGCCGTCACCGTTCCCGACGGATAGCACGCCACCAAGCGTCGGTCCGCCGAGCCCGACGCCGACGAAGACGCCGAAGCCCCGACGACCTTACAGGCGGCGATCTCGCCGCTGACGCGACCTCTGCGCCGACGATCCCACGAGAGTTCGGAATATCTCTCCCAGCGGTGTTACGGACGGCCGCTGCTGCATTGGACCTGCCCGCATCGGATCGTCATCCCAGCGCACGTTCGCGACGGGATGACTCTCGACCGCGAACCACCCGCAGGAGCGATCGGCGGGAGCGCGAGGCTCCGTAGCATCGCCACCAGCGATATTGGGAACTTTCTGAGCGAGGCCGCGCGACGGCGGGTCAAACACCCTCAGAGGCTGACGATCGTCGCCCCGTCTCCGCCTTCGCCGCGCTCGCCCGGGCGCAGGCTCTTGACCAGCGGGTGATTGCCCGCCTCGAACCGCACGGCGTCGCGAAGTGCCCCGGTTCCGAGACCGTGGATGATCGTGACCCGGTCGAGCCCGGCCAGCGAGGCGTCGTCCAGGTAGCGGCCGAGGGCGTCCACCGCCTCGTCGACTCGTGCTCCACGCAGGTCCAGCGAGGACGCCACCGACTTCGCGCGGTCGAGTCGAAGGCCGGCGATTCCCCCGGCTTGTACCGCCGCTGGGGGCTTCGCTGATCGACCCGGCGTCCCGCCGCCACCGTCCGTGGCGTCGAGGTCATCGGTCGGCACCGTCACCCGCAAGCCGCCCGACTCGAGCGTCGCCCGTTTGCCGCCGCGCTCCATCGCAATCACGCGACCTTCCCAGCCCTGCGAGCGGCTTCGGGCACGATCGCCGACTCGCCACGAGCGCGGCGGGCTGACCAGCTCCCGGCGGGGACCTTCGATGGCCGGCAGGCGCGCGAGGTGTTCGTCGGCGCGGCTCATGACTTCGTCGAGCGCCGGCGCCGTCACCGTCTCTCGTTCGAGGAGGCGACGCGTGGAGCGGACGTCGTCGCGCAACTGCTCCACGAGCTTGTCCGCTTCTTCGCGTGCGGCTCGTACGACGTCCTCCCGCTCGCGACGCGCCCGTCGACGTTCCTCCTGCGCCTCGCGCAGCGCATCCGCGCCCCGTGCTTCGGCCGCCCGGGCCCGGTCGAGCGCCTCGGCGGTCGCGCCCTCGGTCTCGCGGATCGAGGCCAGCGTGGCCTCGAACGATCGCTGGGACTCGGTGAGGCGGGAACGGGCGTCGCCCACGATCGCCTCCGACAGCCCGAGTCGTTCTGCGATCGCGAAGGCCTGGCTCCCGCCCGGCAGCCCGATCGTCAGCCGGTAGGTCGGGCTGAGCGTCTCGAGGTCGAACTCGACCGCAGCGTTTCGTGCCGCTGGTGTTGTGTGCGCGTACGCCTTCAGCTCGGCGTAATGCGTCGTGGCGGCAACGAGGGCGCCCGCGCGGATGAAGTGGTCGAGCAGTGCCTGCGCGAGCGCCGAGCCCTCGGTTGGATCGGTCCCCGCGCCCAGCTCGTCGAGGAGCACCAGCGTCCCCGGCCCCGCGTGCTCGACGATCGTCACGATCCGCCGCAGGTGGCCCGAGAAGGTCGAGAGCGACTGGGCGATGGACTGCTCGTCGCCGATGTCGGCGAAGACGTCGTCGAAGACCGGCAGCCGACTGCCGGCGTCGGCCGGGACGTGGAGGCCGGCCTGGTTCATCAGCGCCAGCAGTCCGAGCGTTCGCAGCGTGACCGTCTTGCCGCCGGTGTTCGGGCCCGTCACGACGAGCGCCGTGTACCCATCGCCGAGCCGCACGTCGATCGGGACCACACGCCCCGTCAGCCCGGGGTGGCGCGCCCCCAACAGCACGAGTTCCGTGCGCTCGGCGGTTTCGGCGCGGACGGCGTCCATCTCTCCGGCTAGCCTGGCCTTCGCGCTCCAGAAGTCGAAGCGGGCCAGGGCGTCGAGCGTCTCCCGAAGCGCGACAGCCTGGCCGGCGACCGTGAGCGACAGCTCGTCGAGGATCCGCTCGACCTCCGCCTCCTCGGCCAGTTGCGCCTCCCGCCAGGCGTTCCCGAGCTCGACGACGACAAGCGGCTCCACGAACAGCGTCTGGCCGCTGCCCGACGCGTCGTGGACGATGCCCTTGACCCGGGAGCGGGCCTCGGCCTTGACCGGCACGACATAGCGTCCGTTGCGCAGCGTCACGATCGGTTCCTGGAGGGCGCCACCCAGCTCGGAGCTGACGAGCGAATCGAGCCGGCGGCGGAGCCGGTCGTAGGCCACCCGGACGGCGGCGCGCAGTCCGCCGAGGCGAGGCGACGCTGTGTCGAGCATTTCCCCGGTTGGGTCGAAGCTTCGCGCGAGCGTTGACCGCAGCGCGGGAAGCGGGTGCAGGTTGCGACCGAGATCGCGCAGCAGCGGGCGACGTTCGTCGGCGAGGGCTGTCGACACCCGGGCGGTCGCGTCCAGTGTCTCGGCGAGGGCCAGGAACTGCTCGGGATCCAGGCGGCCTCCGCGCGCTGCTCGCTCGATCGCGGAACCGATGTCATGAGCCCCAGCGATGCCGACGGCCGGGCGGTCGGTCAGGAACGATCGGGCCTGGTCGGTCTCGTCCAGCCCACGCGCGACGAGCACGGGATCGGATGAGGGCTCGAGCGCTTCGGCCAGACGTCGACCGGGCGGGAACGCGGTCGCGTCCGCCAGGCGCGCGCGGACAGCCGGGAACTCCAGGAGCTCGAGCGATCGACGATCCACAGCTGTTTCAGCTCGTGCGCGAGCGCCCCGAGACGGCCGGGTTTCCGTCGATCGCGAAGCGCCAGGGAACCTCCGTCCAGGGCGGGCCCGCGTAGTCGATGCCCAGCCGCGCGGTCCGAACGACCGGCAGATGGTCGAGCGCCCGCCCCTCCCGACCGCCTGACAGCTCGAAACGCAAGGGGCTGGCGGGGTCGCACAGGTCGAGGCCGTTCAGGGCGCGGTCGATTCCGAACGCCGCCGCGACGAGACCCGGGCCGGACGCCAACCGCTCCGGCGACAGGGCGCGAAGGCGGGTCTCCCCGGCAAGATCGTGCTTGGGATCAGACCGACGGCGTCGGCTTCGCTCGTAGCGAACGCGCGCCTCGCGCATGGCGTCCACTCCGGCCACGGGCTCCACGGCGCGGATCAGGCACGCGGACGCCGACCCGTCCGGCCCGGTCACCACATTGAGGCAGCTGTACATCCCGTAGACAAGGTACACGTAGGCCACCCCCGGCGGCCCGAACATGACCGCGTTGCGGCGCGTGCGTCCGAAGCGCGCGTGGGAAGCCCGATCGTCCGGGCCGTCGTACGCCTCGACCTCGACGATCCGGCCGACTCGCTGTCCGGAGGCGTCGTCCCGCACGAGGAACGCGCCAAGCAGCGCCTGGGCAGCTGCTTCGGGGTCGCGCGCGAGCCGGACGCGAAGACCTCGAAGGTCGACCGGGCGCGCGTCGTTTGCCGGGCCTGTCGCGGTCAGGCGGGCTTCGGGCGGGCTACTTCCCGATCGCGAGGTGCGGGTAGAGGTTGCGGATGTCCTCGGGGATGAAGATGCCGGCGAGCGCGAGGAATGCCGGGATGATCGAGTCCCGGAAGATCGCCCCGGTGCCGGATTTGTCATAGACCTCGAAAAAGTCGCGCAGGAATTTGAGCTCGCCGGCCGGATACTGGATCGAGGCGAGCGGCAGGCGGAAGTACGAGTCGAGGATAAGGATCACGGCCCCGAGGATGATCAATCCCTGGATGACGCCCAGGAAGCCGCCCAGCACCTCATCCACGAAATTCGCTCGGGCGAACAGCGGGGCTCGCTTGTACACGCCCTGGATCAGGAGCGAGAAGGCGATGCTGCCGGCCAGGAAGATCGTGCCGAACGCGACCATGTAGCTGTACTCGGGCGGGAACTGGTGCCAGTTCTGCGAAAGGAACGTGCCAAGCGGCGCGCGCAGCTGGGCGCCGAGCAGCAGCGAAAACAGGATCGATGCGATACCGAGCAGACGGCGGATCGTGCCCTGGATGTAGCCGAGCACGAACATTCCGAGCAGGCCCAGCACGACGAGCAGGTCGAAGACGTTCTGCGAGTTCAGGAAGTCACCGATGTTCACGCGCTCTCCCCGAAGCGGACGCCCAACGACCGGAACGCCGGGCTGAACAGCCGGCACAGGTTAGCAGCGTCAATTCCGCGTCCACAACTGGTACGGACGGCCCAGTACCGCACCGTCCTCGACCGCGCCGGATTCCCTCGTCGGCGCCGGGGACGTTCGCGGGTCGGCTGCCGGCGGCGTTCGTTGCCGTCAGGTTCGGAGGCGGCCGCCGACCTCACGGCCGAGCGCGTCGGCCACGCTCTTGACGACCTCGTCGATCTCGGTCTCGGTGAACGTGCGGTCCTCGGCCTGGAACGCGAGCCGGAACGCGACGCTCTTCTCGCCGGAGGCGAGCGGCGCGCCCCGGTAGAGGTCGAACAGACGAATGTCGCGCAGCAGATCGCCCCCGGATGCCCGAAGGACCCGGGCGACGTCCCCAATCGGTCGATCCTCGGCGACGATCACCGCCAGGTCTCGTTCGACCGCGGGATAGCGTGGCGGCGGAACGGACCGTACGGGTGCCGGCCTGCCGGCCGACAGCCCGCGGAGGGCCAGCTCGGCCACGATCACTCGCTCTGCGCGGACGTCCCACGCTTCGGTGAGCGCCGGGTGAAGCTCGCCGACGATCCCCAGCAGTCCAGGAGCGGAAATGCGTGCGGTCCGCCCGGGATGGAAGATCGGTTCGTCCAGCTCGGGGGAATAGCTCGCCTCGCCGAGGCCCATTCGCCTCGCCACGAGCTCGATCACACCCTTGGCATCATCGAGGTCGAATGGGAACGCGGGTCGATCCCATGAGGCCGGCCGCGAGCCGGCAAGGGCAATCCCGAGGCGCCACCACTCGCGGGGCCGATCGCCCTCCTTGGCGTAGCCCTTGCCGACCTCGAACACCGCGATTTCGTCGCGGCCGTGACGCCGGTTCGAGGCGACGACCTCGACGAGGCTTCCGATCAGGCCGGTGCGCAGGACCGAGTGCTGAGACGAGAGCGGGTTCGTGACCGTGATCGGCTCGCCACCGGGGGAGGGCTCGTCATCAAGCGAGGGAACCGGATTCCGGAGCCGGAACGCGTCGACGTGGCGAGGCGACACGAGTGCGTAGCTCACGACCTCGGTGAAGCCCGCGCCGGAAAGCGTCTGGCGGACGGCGTCGCGGACGTCGAGCGGCGTCGGTCGGAAGTGCGGCATCTCCTCGTGAGGCGTCACACCGGGGACAAGCTCGTACCCGCGGACGCGCGTCACCTCTTCGGCGATGTCGGCCTCGATCGCCAGGTCGCGCCGCCACGTCGGGAGGATTGCCACCAGGGCCTCGCCCGGGACCGGCTCGACGAGCGCGGCCTGGGGATCCAGCGCGACCGGGACCATCTCGCCGGCGACCGCTTCCTCCGTGGCGATCCCGACCCGGTCAAGGAGACTTCGCTGTTCCTCGTGGCTCAGGTCCGTGCCGGTCAGGCGGTTGACCCGTGCTGGCCGGAAGGGCAAACGGGCCGGTTCGGGCTCGGAAGGATTCGTGTCGACCCGGCCGCGAGCGATCGTCCCGTCCGCCCATTCGCCGATGAGCGCAGCAACCCGGTCCGCACCGATCCGTGCGAGTCGCGTCTCCTGACCCTTCTCGAAGCGCAAGCTCGCCTCTGAACGAAGGGCGTAGCGCTGCCCGGTCCGGCGGATGCTGACGGGGTCGAAGATCGCCGACTCGATGATGACGTCGCGCGTCTTGTCGCTGACCTCGCTCGCGGCGCCACCCATGACGCCCGCGATCGCCAGGTCGCCCGCAGGGTCGGCGATGACGAGCGTGTCCGCGTCGAGATCGCGTTCGACGTGGTCCAGTGTTTCGAGGCGCTCTCCTGCCCTCGCCCGCCGCACGATCAGCCGATGGTCGTGGACGGCGGCCGCGTCGAAGGTGTGGGTCGGCTTGCCGAGCTCGACCATCGCGTAGTTGCTCGCGTCGACGACGTTGCTCACCGGCCGCACGCCCGCCGCCTGCAGCCGCATCTGGATGCCGTCGGGGGAAGGGCCTACCGACAGTCCGTTGACCACCCGGCCGACGAAGCGCGGGCAGAGCTCCTTCTCGACAACTTCCACGTCGAGCAGGGTCCCAACCTCTGGACCCTCCTCGTGGACGTCGATCGAAGGCCAGCGTACGGGGGCGCCCGTAGCCGCCGACACCTCCCGCGCCAGGCCGATGAGCGAGAGGGCGTCGCCGCGGTTCGGCTTGACGTCCACATCGAGGACAACGTCTCCGTAGAGCTCCGAGATTGACCGCCCCAGCGGCGCATCCCCGGCCAGGATCAGGATCCCGTCGGCATCGCTCGTGAGCCGCAGCTCCTCGCCAGAGCAGAGCATCCCGTTGCTGACGACGCCCATCTTTTCGGCGCGCCCGATCCGCCGACCGCCGGGCAGAACCGCCCCCGGCAGGGCCACCGGCACACGCTGGCCGACGGCGATGTTCGTCGCTCCGCAGACGATCTCGAGCGGCTCCCCGTCCCCGATCGTCACCGTGGTCAGCGACAGCCGATCCGCGCGGGGATGGGGCGAGACGCTCAGGAGCTCGCCGACGACGACGTCCTGCCAGTCGCCGCCCCAGCGGTCGATCGACTGGACCTCCATGCCGAGCAGCGTGAGCCGCTCCGCCAGCTGCTCCGGCGTGAGATCGATGTCGACGTAGTCCCGCAACCACGAAAGCGGCACTTTCATGAGCGGGCACCCTCAGCGAGGAGCGGGCACTCGCTCTTCGAGGTCCAGGGCGGAGCTCCGCGACGCCATCCGCCAGAGGTTGGGACTCTCATGGGAACTGCTCCAGAAAGCGCAGGTCGTTCTCCAGGTACAAACGCAGGTCGCCCACCCCATGGCGCAGGTTGGCGATCCGCTCGGCGCCCATGCCGAACGCGAAGCCTTGGTACCGCTCGGGGTCGATCCCCCCGTACTGCAGGACGACCGGATGGACCATGCCGGCGCCCAGGATGGTCATCCAGCCGGTGTGCGAGCAAGCCGGACACCGGCGGCCTCCGCAGATCAGGCACTCGACGTCGAAGGCCACGGACGGCTCGGTGAACGGGTAGTAGCCGGGCCGGAACCTGGTGCGCTTGTCGGCTCCGAACATCGCGTGAGCGAACTGGTCGAGCAGCCCGCGCAGGTCGGCCAGGCTTGTGCCCTCGTCGACCATCAGCCCCTCAACCTGGAAGAACTCCGACGCATGCGACGCGTCAGTCGCTTCGTAACGGAAGCAGCGACCCGGCAGCAGGGCGCGGATCGGTGGTCGTTCCGCGTGCATGACGCGGATCTGCCCGGGAGACGTGTGCGTGCGAAGCAGGTGCTCGGGGATGTCGACGTACATCGTGTCCCACAGGTCACGCGCCGGGTGATCGGGCGGGATGTTGAGCATCTGGAAATTCGTCAGGTCGTCTTCGACCTCCGGACTCTCGTAGACAACGAACCCGAACTGGCCGAAGACCTCGGCGATCTCGGCCATCGTCTCGATGATCGGGTGGCGGGACCCGCGCGGGATCGGCCGGCCGGGAGTCGTGACGTCGACTGATTCGGCCTGGAGTCGTCGCCCAAGAGCACCGGTTCGCAGCTCGCCACCGCGCTCGGCCAGGGCGCCCTCGATCGCCTGGCGGACCTCGTTCGCGATCGCCCCCACCTTCGGCCGTTGCTCGGCGGGCAGCCCCCCGATTCCTCGCAGGACGAGCGTCAGCTCCCCTTTCTTGCCGAGCAGGTCGACTGAAAGCTGGTCGATCTGCGCGGGTTCGGAGGCGGCCGCGATCCGTTCAAGGGCGCCGCGCCGCAGGTTCTCCAGGTCAGCGCGCAGCGAATCGAGGTCCAACGCCCCTCCCACGAACAGTCAGAGTGACGTGCGAAAGAGTGAAGGATGACAGGGCGTCAGGCGCCCCGGGCGACCTCCACGATCTGGCCGAAGGTCGCGGCGTCGCGCACGGCGAGGTCGGCCAGGATCTTGCGGTCGAGGCTCACCTCTGCCTTGCGGAGCCCGGCGATCAGCGCTCCGTACGTGACGCCGCGCTCCCGGGCGGCGGCGTTGATTCTGATGATCCAGAGCTCGCGGAGCTGTCGCTTGCGCTGCTTGCGGTCACGCGTCGCATAGGCCAGCGCGTGGAGCAGGGCCTCGCGCGCGGGCTTGACCAGCTTGGACCGCGTGCCGCGGCGGCCTTCGGCCGCATTCAGCAGTCGCTTGTGGCGCCGGTGGGCGGTGACGCCTCTCTTGACTCGAGCCATGGGTGTCGGGCGCTCCTAGAGGTAGGGCAGCAGGCGGCGGACCTGCGCAAGGTGCTCTTTCCCGACGATCGTCTTGCCGGCGTAGCGGCGTGTGCGTCGGGAGGACTTGATTTCGAGGTGGTGGCCGCGCCACGAATTGACCCGGAAAACCTTGCCGGAGCCGGTCACCCCGAGTCGCTTCTGAGCCGCCTTGTGGCTCTTCATCTTGGGCACTGCCGCTTCACTCTCCTGTCGATGCCGCGCGTTGCTGCGAGGCTTGCCGTGCCGCCGCCTGCGGCCTTGTTTGCGATCCTGATCGGTTGACCGATGTGCTACGCGCCGCAGGCCGTTG
>VBFZ01000229.1 GCA_005880805.1 Chloroflexota bacterium
GAACCGGCGATGCCGGTGATGACCGTCCGATCCTCCGACTGCTTGCGGTGGAAGCGATCCGGGTAGCCCCAGTTGACCAGGTACGGGAAGGCGAGCTGCGAGGGCGTCACCGTTCCGACCCAGTCACGCGGCTGGATCTTGCGCGCCTCCTCGCGCTCTCGCCGGCGGGCGGCCGCGATCCCCCGGGCGTCGAGGACGTCCGCGCTCCCGATGAGGCTTCGGAGCTCGTTGTAGCGGAGAAACATCACGTCGTCCGGGGCATCGAGTCGGCCGGCGTCCACGAGCTTCCGACCGACTTCCATGAGGACGAGGCGAAGGTGCGCGTTGGCACCCTGGTCGATGTAGAAGTGGTGATCGGGGGTCAACGGCGCCATCCGCAGGTTGACGGCGTTGGCTGCTCGCATCTCCTCCAGGGCATCGCCGGTCAGCCCTTCGAGGATCTCGCGCGAGGCGGCCTGAATGTCGAGGCGCATCGCCTCGATGGCACCTGGGAAGTCGTAATCCGTGGCCAGGTAACCGTGGATGAGCTCGAGAACTGGTTCCATCTGTTCGCGGACCGTCGGGAAGATGAACTCGTGGCTCCAGACGGCATGCCAGCCGAACTCGCGCTGATACGGCTCGACTCGCTCGGCAATAAAGCGCCGGCCGCGTTCGCTCACCTTGAGTGAACGTGCGATCTCGGGAGCGCCTTCGGATGAGAAGGCGGCCCGCAGCTCGGTGTCGTCGCGAACCTCGTTCTTCATCCGCCAAAGCGCTTCGATCGAGTCCCAGTTGCGGTCGGAGGCGGAGTTCTGGAGGCGTCCGAGCAGCTCTTCGTCGACCTTGCCGCGCGTCTTCTCCATCACCGCGCGAAGCTTGAGCGTGGCCGACAGCTGGGCGAAGTTGAGCATCCAGTGGATCTTCCAGTGGCGATCGTGGATGTCGATTGCGTCCTCGAGGAGGCAGGCCACATCGGCCAGGCTCATCGCGTCGGCAGCGTCGAGCCGCTCCTCCAGGTAAGCGAAATTGCGCTCCATCTCCGGCCGCAGGCGATCCCGCCACCAGTCGGCAAAGTCGCGGCCGTAGACGGGGAGGACGGTGTCGAGGTAGGCGCCCATCGTCTCCGCGAACGTTGCGTCGCGAGGCACCCGTGCCTCGTAGCGCGCGCTGTACTCGGTCCCCTCGATACGGAGGAGCGGATCGGCCGGGATGGCGGTGGTGTACACGTAGCCGTTGACGTTCTTGGCAAGCCAATCGACGGCGAACGGCGTGCCAAAGCGCCGGAACATGTGGTCGCAGCTGAGCCACCACCCACCGATATCGAAGAACATCGGGCTGACCGGGTGCGGAATGTGCAGGTCGTCGTACACCCAGAAGAAGTCCTTCTCGACCTCGGACTCCCAGCTGACCGGGAACGTCTCGTCACCCAGGAACTGGCCGAGGATCTCCTCTGTCACAGCCACCGGCGCGTCCTCCGATGTGTCTCCTGAAAACGGCGAACACCGAGTCGGCATGTCAGCGATGATCGATCAGAGTACCGCCGTCGGCCGGCCAGGATTGCCGCCAGGATTTGCCGGCCGGGACTGCCGTCAGTTCCCGACCACCTCGCCGTACCAACTGCTCGTACCGTCCGAGACCAGGACTCCGCCCGGCAACAGCGCCGCCTGTGACATCTGATCCCGGGGGACGTCTCCGGTCACGGTAAGCCGTCGCCACGCCGTGCCATCGGCAGAGGTCCATACCCCGGCATCGCCGCCACCCCGCACGGCGACCACACGCTTCCCGTCGGTCCGACCGGAGGGTAAGAAGGGAGGGATACCCAGGCTTTCCCGTCCGACGACTGCCACCACAGGGTCCTGCCCGGTGCCAGGATCTCCCGGCCGACCGCGATCAGGCCGGCTTCTCCGAGGACAAGCGACGTGACAGCCGACATCGTCGCGCCTGAGCCGACACCCGCGGTCGCAGGCGTCGATGCCGCCGGCAGCGGAGATGTCCGCATCCACGTGCGCCCGTCGCGCGACCAGAGGGCAGCGGCGTCCCATCTGGCGCTGCTCGTCACCCAGAGACCGCCGGCCAGGTAGCCGGTCGCCGTACCGCGGAGGTCGTTGATCACGAACTGCTCGGGAAAGGTGCTGCGGGGGAGCACACGCCAACCGACGCCATCGAGCGAGGTCGCAGTTACCGTCCTCGGGTTATTGGTTGCCGCAACGAGCCCGGCCGGTCCCCCAGCGAGCAGGATCTGTACTGGGCCCGACGTGAGGGCGGGCCCGAGGGCAACCGCGGCGTGCGGCGTCCACGAACGGCCATCCGGCGAGGTCCATGACACGACTGGCCCGGCATACGGACTGATGCAGGAGGTGTTGGCGCAATCGGTCCTGACCCCTTGCGTCAGCGCCACGAGCCCCGACGACACGGCGGCAATGCCGACGACGGCCATGCCCGGCCCGAACGGGTTTGAAGTGTCGCCGGGCAAGGGGTCCCAGCGCGACCCATCCTGCGAGGTCCACAAGGGCGTGCGTGGCTCCGTTGCACTCGCGTCCCAGCCGACGGCAATGAACCCGCGACGCCAGCGCAGTGCCCATTTCACGAGGTTGAGCGGGTCCCGTGGCCCAAGACGTTGCCAGCGGACGCCGGACCACGCGGCCGAGGGAGCCGGCGGCGCGGCGACTGTGAAGGCGTCAGCGACTGGTCCGCGCGGTGCACCCTGGGCGGCGATGGTCGGCACGCTCGTAGCCGAGATGTCCCCGGCGGAGTGCGCGGACGGCGCGGGTGGGGAGACATGGGCGCCCCACGGCTTCGCGAGGGCGAGCCCGACAAACACTCCCACGAGCAGCGCAGCCGCGACGGCCATCGTGGGACCTCTCGGATCGGCCGGAACCAGCCTTCCCGGGTCAGGCGGCGGATCGATCACCGGCCGATCAGACCACGGTGCCGGGACGGTCGTGGCGGCGCATGTCTCAGGGTAGACCGGGCCACGTCGGGCCGCCGCGGAGCGGGATTCGGATCAAGCTTCCCGGGTGCGCTACGGGATCATCGTCAACGCCGGCGACCCGCACGAGATGGCCGATCTGGCGGCCGAGGCTGAGGCGGCCGGCTGGGACGGCGTCTTCTACTACGACGCGATCGCGATCGGTGACGCGGAGCTGTACGACCCCTGGGTCGTGCTCGCCGCGATGGCGATGCGAACCGAGCGAGTGCGCCTCGGGCTGATCGTCGCGGCGCCGGCGCGCCGGCGGCCGTGGAAGCTCGCCCGGGAGACGATGACCATCGACCGACTGTCGGGCGGCCGGCTGGTCCTGCCGGTCGGCCTGGGCACCACGGACGACCAGGGCTTTGGCGGGGTAGGTGAACCGACCGACGCGAAGACGCGCGCCGAGCTCCTGGACGAGACGCTGGCCATCCTGGACGGCCTGTGGTCGGGCGAGCCGTTCGCCTTCGAGGGCCGTCACTACCGCTTCCCGTCGCTGACCTTCCGGCCGACGCCGGTTCAGCGCCCGCGGATCCCGATCTGGGTCGTCGGGGCGTGGCCCAGCGAGCGGTCAATGCGGCGCGTCCTCCGCTGGGATGGGATCGTCACGCAGACCGATGCCGTCGGAGAGGTCACGGCGATCGTCGAGTACGTGGAGCGCGAGCGGCCGGCGGACCTTCGGGATCAGCCCTTCGAGATCGTCGTCCAGGGCTCGACCGCGGCCGACGATCCCGCCCGCGCTTCCGAAACCGTCAGACCGTACGCCGACGTCGGCGCAACCTGGTGGATCGATGCCGACTGGGAGGCCGCGACGGTCGATTCGGTTCGCCGGCGAATCCAGGCAGGGCCGCCAGGCATCTGATGATCGCTGCGGAAGGCCTCGCGGGTTGTTGACCGTTGACGCCATGCCGGAGCCGGTGCATCACGCGGGAAACCCGCAAGATGTGGAGGGCGACCAGCGCGCCGATTGAGTCTCTGGCTCCCACCTGGCGCGCAGCGACCCCCGCCACGGCTGCCAGCGCGGACGTACCATCCCACCGCTCAGGGAGTATCGCCGGGGATCTGGTGTTCGAGGGACTGGTGCGGCCAGCGGCATGACAGATCGACCGAGCTCCACGCGGACCCACGGGTTCCTTTTCGCGGACCTGCGCGAGTACACGAGCTTCGTCGAACGTCGTGGCGATCGGGCGGCGACGGAGCTCCTTCGGGTGTATCGGGAGCTCGTACGCGGCGTGCTTGCCGAGTTTGACGGCGCCGAAATCAAGACTGAGGGCGACAGCTTCTACGTCGTCTTCGCTTCGGTCGGGAGCGCGGTCAGCTGTGCGCTCGCGATCCAGGACCGCGCCGCCGGCACGACGGCTTCGGATCCTGAGCGTCCCATCACGGTTGGCATCGGGATCCACGCT
>VBFZ01000231.1 GCA_005880805.1 Chloroflexota bacterium
GAAGAGCTGATCGCCGCGGCGCGCGCCCAGCTCGCCGGGCTCCGCAGCGGGGCGAACTCGAACACGTCGCCCGGCTGACGACCGCGTCCGTGGAGGCGCCCGGTCGCGTCCAAGGCGACGCGGATGTGTAGAGCGTAAGACCGCTCAAAGGGTGATCCTGGCCCGCCGCGAGGCCAGGAACTCGCGGATCTCGCTCGCGTTGCTCACCCTGGACCGTACGCGTGCCCGCTGGCGATGCATGGGAGATACTCGCAGTACCTCCTATCACGCGTGACTTCCTCGAACGCATCGCGGGTGCTTGGCTGTCCTCGACATGACCAACACGAATCGCGGCTACGAGGCCCGACATGCGAGCTGCCATCTTCAACGGACCCCACGACATCGGCGTCGGGGAGCGGCCGGACCCGGTGATCACCCACCCGACCGACGCGATCGTCCGCGTCACCCTGGCCTGCGTCTGCGGCTCGGACCTCTGGTACTACCGCGGACTCTCGCCGCATGATCTCGGCGCGATCGGCCACGAGTTCATCGGGGTCGTCGACGAGATCGGGTCTGACGTCCGCGACCTCGCCGTCGGCGACCTCGTCGTCACGCCCTTCACCTACTCAGATGGCACGTGCCCGATCTGCCTCGCGGGTTGGCCCTCGAACTGCATCAACGGGGGTGGATTCGGCAACCACGGCATCGACGGCGGCCAGGGCGAGGCGGTGCGCGTCCCGTTCGCCGACACCACTCTCCTCAAGGTCCCCGGATCCGGCCACTCGCAGGAGACGCTGCGATCGGTCCTGGCGCTCTCGGACGTGGCCTGCACGGGTCATCACGCAGCCGTCAGCGGCGGGGTCGGCCCTGGCATGACGGTGGGCGTCGTCGGCGATGGGGCGGTGGGCCTGTCCGCCGTGCTCGCAGCGAAGCGACTCGGCGCCGCGCGGATCATCGCCCTCAGCGGGAACCCGTCGCGGCAGGCCGTCGCGCGCGAGTTCGGGGCGACCGACATCGTCACGGAGCGGGGCGACGCTGCCATCGAGGCCGTCCTCGCGATGACCAGCGGCCTCGGG
Organism: Chloroflexota bacterium; assembly: GCA_005880805.1. Lineage (GTDB taxonomy): Bacteria > Chloroflexota > Limnocylindria > Limnocylindrales > CSP1-4 > CF-16. Next base: position 1,056 of record VBFZ01000231.1, read on the forward strand.
GTCGAGGCCGCGCTCGAGTGCGTCGGAACGGGGCAATCGATGGCCACCGCGTTCGCGATCGCCCGCTCCGGCGGAATGGTTGGCGCGGTCGGTGCCCCGCATGACGTCGAGGTGCCGATCGATACCGTCATCTTCCGCAACGTCGGCCTTCGCGGTGGCGTGGCGCCCGCTCGCAGGTACATCCCGGAGCTGCTCCCCGATGTTCTGGCCGGTCGCATCAACCCTGGTCGGGTCCTGGACTTCGAAACCGACCTCGAGGGCATCGCCGAGGCCTACACTGCGATGGACGAGCGCCGGTCAATCAAGTCGCTCGTGCGGGTTGGCGGATCGATGACACCCGTTGTCGATTGACATATCGCGATGGGTGTCAGAGGGACTTCGGCAACTCGAGCTCCAACTCGAGCACGTTCGCCAGACCGGGCAGGACAAGCGAGCGGTAGGCGTGGTCGACCTGCTCCGCGGGCAGGTGGTCGTTCTCCTCGCGCATCCACCAATCCATGAAGCCGAGGAACGTCCCAACCAGGAAGCGGACGATGGTTTCGAGCCTGAAAGAATCGAGCTTCCGCGCCGCCTTGAGTCGCGAGAGCTCCGCTTGGGCGAGCTTCTCGAGTCGCGCAGTCGTCTCGCGGCGGGCCACCGAGCCGCTCTGACTGCTCGCGACCGCCTTGAAGAGCCGCTTGACGGAGCCGAAGTGACGGAACAGCGCGAGCGTCCAGCCGAACGCGGGATCATCGGGCTTCCAGCTGCTCGGGTCGAGGCCGGGCATCTCCAGGTCGGCGAGGATCGCCATCAGCAGGTCGTCCTTGTCGATGAAGTGCGCGTAGAAGGTCGAACGCCCGACATCCGCACGATCGATGATGTCCTGGACCGTCACCCCCTCGTAGCCCTTTTCGAGGATGAGGTCGGTGAGGGCCTCCTTCAGCGCCTTCCTCGTCTTGCCCACCCGTCGATCCGGTCTGGATCGCGTGTCCCCGCGTTCGGTCGCCACCGCGCGCCACCTGCTTTCTGAACGTCTGCCTGTTCAGCGTTCGTCATCGAACAATCCGCGCCAGGTTGTCGGTTGACCTGGGTCCCCAATACCGAACACAGTGTTCAACAATGAATACGGTAGCAGGAAACGCATGAGATGAGCGGCACCGCGTGGATCATGCCGCCCGTATCTGGAGACCCAGAAGGACATCGAAATGGGAAAGATCGTCGTTAGCGACAACGTCTCGCTCGACGGAGTCATCCAGGACCCGGCCGGTGACGAAGGCTTCCCGCGCGGCGGTTGGGTCGGCCTGATCGCGGACCGCCCGGAGCTGGCCAAGCTCACGCTCGAGGAGGCCTTGGGCACCGCCGCGATGTTGATGGGTCGCCGGACCTACGAATGGTTCGCCGCTCGGTGGCCATCCCGGACCGGCCCGTTGGCAGACAGGTTGAACAGCCTGCCCAAGTACGTCGTGTCCTCGACGCTCGAGGCTCCGAAGTGGAACAACTCGACGGTGGTCAAGGGCGACGTGCTCGACGAGGTCTCGAGGCTAAGGCACGAGTTCGCCGGTGACATCGTGATCCCGGCGAGCTTCCGGATCGTGCGCACGCTAGTGGAGCACGACCTCGTCGATGTGATGCGGCTAAAGGTCTTTCCGGTCGTGCTCGGCGCCGGCGAGCGCCTCTTCGGCGAGACCAGCGGCGCGAGGCCAATGCGCCTCGTCGACGTTCCTCACCTACGAGCGCGTGCGCCCCTGAACGGGGGCTGAGTAACAAATAGAAAAGGGACTTCAACCATGATCAAGGCCAAGACCGGCCACAAAGTTGGCACACGTGACGAGTGGCTCGCCGCGCGTGAAGAGCTGCTCGAACGCGAAAAGCAGCACACGAGGCTCGGTGACGAGCTCGCTCGAGAGCGCCGCGAGCTCCCCTGGGTCCCAGTCGAGCAGGAGTATCGCTTCGATACCGGTGAAGGGTCGAAGAGTCTCACGGACCTGTTCGACGGTCGCTCGCAGCTGCTGGTCTACCACTTCATGTTCGGGCGGACCTACGAAGCCGGCTGCCCGGTCAACTCGTCGATCGCCGACGGCATCGACGGTCTCCTCCCGCACCTGCACGCTCGCGACGCGACGCTGCTGTTAGTGTCGCGTGCACCACTGGACAAGCTGCGGGCCTAT
>VBFZ01000226.1:0-2456 GCA_005880805.1 Chloroflexota bacterium
TCGACCTTGAGCGAGGTGCCCACGATCACCCCGTCGGCGACCTGGAAGATCTCGCGGATCCGCTCCGCGCGTACCCCGGTGTTGGCGATCACGGGCGTGTCAGGAGCGGCCTCCTTGGCCTCCGCGAGGTGCCCCATGTCGAACGGTGAGCCCGCGGCCGGCCCGCTGATGAGGATCGCATCGACGCCCAGGAACGCGGCGCCCCGTGCGCGGTCGGCGACGGTCCGCGAACCGAGAGCGCTGGCAAACTCGGGCTGGATATTGTCGAACAGCAGCACGTCATCGGCGCCGATCGCCGTCCGATAGCCCGCGATCTCCCCGATCCGCGGCTCGATCATCCCGAGGTCACTTTCGTAGACCCCGGTCAGCACCTCCCGAATGAAACGGGCGCCGGTCGCCCGGGCAAGCGCCAGGCTGGCGCGTGCGTCCCACAGGACGTTGACTCCGAAGGGGACGCGGACGTCGAACCGCAACTCGCCGATGACGGCCGCCATCGAGGCGGGGATCTCCGGACCAACCTCGATCTGATAGGGCAGGTCTGCCTCGTTGCAAAACAGCACGCCGTCCACGCCTGCGTCCTGCAGCACGCGCAGGTCCGCACCGACTGCGTCCACGAGGGCTGCGGGACCGCGCTCGCGATCGTGCCGCGGCCGGCCGGGCAGGCCGGGGAAATGGAGCATCGCGATGACGGCCTTGGGGTGCCCGAACAGCGCATCAAATGAATTCATCGGCTCCTCTCCGTCTGCCATGAGGTCGACGAGAGCTCCCGGGACATTCGAACAGCCTCCGACAGACAGACCCCTTCACCGGCGCGAGAAATGTTGACGACGGGTATGCAATTCTGTCCGAGATCGCCGCGCAGGGTGATGCCTCTCAAGCAGCCCTCGCGGGGTTGGCGAGAGCGCCGAGAGGGCCGGCGCAGGAGGTTGGGATGGCTGCGACCAACCCTGACAGCGGTCAGGTCTTCGTCCGCCAGAGCACGGGCCTCGTCCGCGAGGCATCCGCGATCGACGCGACGATCTACAACGCCGTGTTCTCGGCGCCCGTGGGCGCCACGCTCGCGTGGGGCGTCTTCTTCGCCCTCAGCGCGTTCCCCGGCGCCGACCTCGTGTGGGCGACCATTATCTCGTTCTTCCTGAACATCCCGGTCCTGATCATGATGGCCCTGCTCGCCTCGAGCATGCCCCGGACCGGCGGTGACTACGTGTGGGTCAGCAGGATCCTCTCGCCGCCGCTGGCCACCGTCTCCAACTTCGGCGCCGCGCTGTCGGCCATGATCGGTGCGACGTTCTGGGCGCGCTACTTCCCGGTCTTCGCGCTCGGTCCTGTGCTCGTGGTCCTCGGCATCATCTTCGGCAACGACACGCTGACCAGCTGGGGCACGAGCTTCCAGAAGGACGGTCTGTGGGTCTTCGTTGGCGGGTTCGCGATGATCGCGCTGATGACGGCGATCCACATCGCCGGCGTGCGCACGACCTTCCGCTGGCAGAACGCCTTCTGGATCATCGCGTCGCTGGGCACCTTCCTGGCGTTCGTCGTGCTGCTGTTCGGAACGAACGCCGATTTCGCGAAGAACTTCAACGACCTCAACGGGAAGTTCAGCGGGGGCGACACGCAAGCCGTCATCGCGGGCGCGAAGGCCCAGGGCGCCGCCCCGAACGTCGGAAACCTCGACGCGACCCTGCCGACCGTGTTCGCGATCATGGTCTTCATGATGTGGAACTGGTGGTCGGTCTACCTCGCGGGCGAGCTGCGAAGCGCCGGCAACCGGGGGCGCCAGCTGTCGATCATGTTCGGGGCGCTCGCCTGGGACGTCGTCTTCATCGTCCTCGGCGTCGTGCTCCTGTTCAAGGTGACCGGCTACGACTTCATGGTCGCGGTCAACACGGTCACCGACGCCGCGAGCGGGGCCATCGCCGGCGGCGCGTACGCGATCCCGAGCGGGCCCTGGTACCACTTCATGGCCTCGCTCGTCTACAACGTCCCGGTCCTCACGATCCTGATCGTCGGCTCGTTCCTGTTCTGGAGCCTGCCGGCGATGGTCGGCAACACGTTCATGCCCATCCGGACCGTATTCGCCTGGGCGTTCGATCGGCTGCTACCCGAGAAGTTCACCGAGGTGAACAGCCGGACCCACTCGCCGGTGCCGGCCATCCTGCTCGTCATGGGCCTGGTGACGGTCATGCTCGCCTGGAGCATCGCGTCGACCGACTTTGCGACCTGGCTGGCGCTCGGTGTGCTGGCCGGCGTGGTCTGCGTCGTAATCGTCGGCGTGGCGGCGTTCATCTTCCCGGATCGCCGTCCGGACCTCTACCGCGCCTCGCCCGCGAACGTCAGCTGGGGCGGCATCCCGGTCCTCAAGATCGTGGCCCCGCTATCGATCCTGGTGATGTTGTTCCTGGTCTACCTGACCGTCCGCTACCCGGCATTGGCGCTGTACGGCAATGCCGACAACG
>VBFZ01000226.1:2492-2840 GCA_005880805.1 Chloroflexota bacterium
GCGGTCAGGGCATCGACGTCGACCTCGTCTACCGCGAGCTGCCACCCGAATAACCCGTCGCAGTCGATCCCAAAACGACGAGAGCCGTCGCAAGACGCGACGGCTCTCTGCTATTCCCGAGCCCTCGGCTGCGGCCTATACCGGGCATCCGTGGCAGGCTGCGCGTGAGTCTGCAGCGGAACAGGAGGACGTCGGCATGAACCCCGAAGATTTTCCAGCGCCACGTGAGGGTTTTGTGATCACGCATTTCCTGGTCGTCTCCGACCAGGATCGTTCGCGCGAGTTCTACCGAAAGCTGTTTGACGGGCAGGTCCTGATCGAGCGCGACCCGGTGATCATGAAGGTCGC
>VBFZ01000054.1:0-233 GCA_005880805.1 Chloroflexota bacterium
AACGGACAACAGGTAATCCAGTTCGAGGTCGAGCCCGGCCGCGACCATGTCGAGCGTCCGCCGCGAGGCGTTCGTGAGCACCCCGGTTGCGATGCGGGCTTCCCGGAGGGCTCGGACAGCATCGGCCGCGCCCTCGGCCAGCGGCAAGTCGACGAAAGCCTCGGCTACCGTGTCGAGATCGGTCGGCGGCTCGACCCCCAATTCCTCCAGCGTCGCCCGCAGGGCATCGCGGG
>VBFZ01000054.1:270-2200 GCA_005880805.1 Chloroflexota bacterium
GATCTCCCCTCCACGCCCTGGCGCGAGGCTGTCGCACGCATCGTCGAGCGGGGCGAGCGAGAGCAGCGTCCCGAAGAGATCGAAGAACACGGCACCGACGGAACCGAGCGCTCGTTCCGCGCTCACGTCAGGAGGCCGGCTCGGAGCTCCTCCACCGCGCGGCGCGCCTCGTCGACCGAGCCCTCGTCTTCGATCGTGCTGATGTCGCCCGGGTCCAGGTCGAGCGCGACCGCCTTCAGGACCCGCCGCATGATCTTGCCGCTGCGGGTCTTGGGCAGCATCGCGACGAAGGACACGTCACGGATCACAGCGACCGGCCCGAGCTCGTGGCGGACGGTCTGGAGGAGCTCGCCGCGCAGCGCATCGGAAGGCTCATGCCCGGCCCGCAGGGCGACGAACGCTTCGATCACCTCGCCCCGCAGGTCGTCCGGGACGCCGCTGACGCCCGCTTCGGCGACTGCCGGATGACGGAGGAACGCGGTCTCGACCTCGATCGTCCCGATCCGATGGCCGGCGATCTTGATGATCTCGTCCGCCCGGCCTGCGAACCAGACGTAGCCGTCCTCGTCGACGTGCGCCGCATCCCCGACGTAGTAGCCGCCGGGGATCTTCTGCCAGTAGTCGGCGACGTACCGTTCCGGCTCACCCCACAACGTGGCGATCAGCCCCGGGAACGGCCGCTTGATACGCATGATCCCCTTCTCGCCGACGCCGACCGGCCGACCCTCGTTGTCGACGACGTCCGCATCCACGCCTGGCAGGGCGACGCCCGCGGACCCTGGTTTGATCGGCAGCATGCTGAGGCCGTAGGGATTACCGAAGATCGGTCCCCCAGTCTCCGTCTGCCACATGTGGTCGATAACCGGGACCCGATCGTCGAAGACCGTCCGCTGCAGCCACTCCCAGGCAGGTGCGTTGAGCACCTCGCCAGCAGAGAAGAATCGCTCGAGTGTGGCCAGGTCGTGCCGCCGTGGGGCCTTCTCGCCGTAGCGCATCAGCAGGCGAATCGCGGTCGGCGACGAGAAGACGCCCGAGACGCGCTCGCGCTCGATGATCGACCACGGCGTGTTGGCATCGGGATAGTCGATCGCGCCCTCGAAGGCGATCGTCGTCGCGCCCGCCATCAGGGGCGCGTACACGATGTAGCTGTGCCCGACGACCCAACCGATGTCGGACGTCGACCACCACGTCTCTCCGGGCCGAAGGCCGAAGACCCAGTCACCCATCGACGCGACGTGGACGCCGTAGCCGCCGTGCGTGTGGACGGCGAGCTTTGGCTTGGCGGTCGTGCCCGACGTGGCGAGGATGAACGCGGGGTCCTCGCCGTCGGTGTCCGCGGCACCGTCGTCCTGGCCGTCTCCCCCGGCGACGAGCTCCGCCCACGACAGCTCGCCGCGGCGGGGCGGGCGCGAAGTCGGGGTCCGTCGGAGGACGATCACGTGCTCGACGTCGCTCGGCCCGGCGTCGATCGCGTCGTCGACGATCCCCAGCAGGTCAACGTCCTTGCCCTTGCGGTACGTGACATCCGTTGTGAGCACGAGGCGTGATCCGCTCGCCCGGATCCGGTCGCCCAGGGCGCCTGCTCCGAAGCCGGCGAACACGACACAGTGGATCGCCCCGATGCGGACCGTCGCGAGCATCGCGATGATCGCCTCGGCGGACGTCGGCATGTAGATCGTCAAGCGATCGCCTGCCTCGATGCCGAGCCCACGCAGGCCGGCGGCTAGGCGCTCCACCTCAGCCAACAGCTCTCGGTAAGTGAAGGCCCGCCGACCGCCGCGTTCGTCGAGCGTGATCAGCGCGGTCGTCTGGCCGCCCGTGCCGTTGACATCGCGGCCGTCGACGTGGCGATCGAGGGCGTTGACGGTCAGGTTCGTCCGACCACCGGGAAACCAGGCGAAGGTCGGCGGCTCGCGCATCTCGAGCGCGC
>VBFZ01000054.1:2297-11685 GCA_005880805.1 Chloroflexota bacterium
ATGCGGCGGCTTGAGCCCCCTAGACTCGCCCGATGGCCACCGCCATGAAGCTCACTGCTCGCCAGCTCAACCGGGCCTCTCTGGGGCGCCAGCTGCTGCTGCGGCGCGAGTCGCTCGACGCCCCCGAGGCCGTGCGCCGTGTCGTTGCGGTGCAGGCACAGGAGGCGGCCTCGCCGTACATCGCGCTCTGGAATCGACTCGTGGACTTCGACCCCGTCGACCTTGACCGGGCCTTTGCCGACCAGACCGTCGTCAAGGCCTCGCTCATGCGGATCACGCTGCAGGCCGTGCACGCGAGCGACTACCCGGCGTTCCACGAAGCGATGCAGCCCTCCTTACGAGCCGCGCGACTGAACGATCGCCGCTTCAGGCGGGTCGGGCTATCTGTCGCCGAGGCGGAGGCGCTCGTTCCGCAGGTGCTCGAATTCGCCGCCGAGCCGCATACGAACGCCGAGGTCGAGGCCTGGCTCGACGACCGAATCGGCCCGACCCCGAAGCCCGGGATCTGGTGGGCGTTCCGCCACTTCGGGCCGTTCGTCCATGCACCGACGGGCGGCTCGTGGTCGTTCGGCCCCCGCCCGTCGTATGTCGCCGCGCGCGATCAGCAACGCCCAGGTGACGTCGGCGTCTCGATGCAGCAGCTTGTCCGCCGGTACCTGGAGGGGTTCGGTCCCGCAACGATCCAGGACATCGCAGCGTTCTCCACGATCTACCGGCCGCCGGTGAAGGAGGCGGTCGAGGCGCTTGGCGACGCGCTTGCTTGCGTCGAAGGGCCGAACGGCGAGCAGCTCTTCGACGTGCCCGGTGGCCTTCTACCGCCCGAGGACACGCCTGCGCCGCCCAGGCTCATGGCGATGTGGGACAACATCCTGCTCGGCTACGTCGACCGCAGCCGGATGATCCCGCCGCACTACCGAGAGCACGTCAACCGGAAGAATGGGGACATTCTGCCGACGCTGCTCGTCGACGGCTATGTCGCTGGCGTGTGGCGGCCCGTCGAGGACGGCATCGAAGCGACGGCCTTCCACCGACTGTCGGACGAAGTCTGGGCTGGACTCGAAGCCGAGGCTCGCGGTCTGGCGGCCTTCCTGTCGGGCCGGGAACCGATGGTCTATCGTCGATACGCCCACTGGTGGAGCACGCTTTCGAGCGTCGAAGTCCGCGTGCTTCGGGGCTAGTGGGGCTAGCGATCCTAGCCGGACAGGACGCGGCTCAACACCGGCGCGACCGTCCTGAACCAGAGCGCGGCCGTCAGGCCGCAAGCGGTCACCGCCATCGCGAGCGCGATCAGGCCCTCGATCGTGAGCCGCAGGTCCCTACGCTGAGCGCCCGTGCCCTCGAATGGGTCGCGTCGAAACAGCACTCGGTCCATCGCCGGTCCTCCTGATGGGTGGGTGTGGGGCCATCGTCGCCCGGCTCCGGTCCCGTTGACCAGCCTTACATTCGGCCCAAATTCGGTGGCGACGAAGGGGCCACAGATTCGAGGCTCCTCCGCGCGGCGCAGGCCGTCTGGGGCGATCTCTGCGAAGATCGGCGGCGTGACCCCTCCTCTCCGCTCGTCTCGGTGACCCGGCGCGGGCTCGTCCTCTTCGCCCTGATGTCGGTCATCTGGGGCATCCCCTATCTGTTCATCAGGGTGGTCGTCGCCGAGGTCTCGCCGTCGTTTCTCGTGCTCGCCAGGACGTCGCTGGCTGCCGTGATCCTGCTGCCGATCGCGCTGGCTCGTGTGGATCTGCGACCGATCCTGGCGCGTTGGCGATGGGTAGCCGCCTTCGCCGCGATCGAGATCGCCCTCCCGTGGGTGATGCTCGGATCAGCAGAGCAGCACCTTACGAGCTCGCTGACGGGACTCCTTATTGCCGGCGTTCCGCTGGTTGGCACCGTCTTCGCCCTGGTGACCGGCGGCTCCGAACGGATCGGCAGGGCGACTTGGCTCGGACTCCTGATCGGGCTGGTCGGCGTCTCCGCGATCGTCGGCGCCGATATCGGCACGTCCGACCCGACGGCGTTCCTCGAGGTCGCCGTGGTCGTCGTGTGCTATGCGGTCGGGCCGGCGATCCTCGCGCGTCGTCTGGGCGGACTGCGATCGATCGGCGTCATGGCACTGTCGCTCGCGCTCTCCGCCCTCGTCTACGTCCCGATCGCGGCGCTCCAATGGCCGGCGACGATCCCCTCGCCCAACGTCGTGGCCTCGATCGTGGTCCTCGCGGTGCTGTGCACCGCCGCCGGGTTCCTGATCTTCGCGGCACTCATCGACGAGGTCGGCCCGGTGCGAGCGACCGTCATCACCTACGTGAACCCGGCGGTGGCGGCCGTCCTGGGCGTGCTGGTCCTGAGCGAGACGCTAACCGTTCCGATGCTGCTCGGATTCGTGCTGGTGATCCTGGGCTCGGCGCTGGCGACCCGGCGCGAAGGCGAGCCTCGACAGGCAGGCGCCCTCGTGGCCGAGGCGTGACGCAGTGCCGATCCTGGGCGAGAATGCCGACATGAATGCGCCCGTCACAGCGGCATCCCGACGGCAGGGTGCCCTGCTGCTCGCCGACATCTCGGGCTACACGGGCTCTCTCCAGGGGGTCGCCGACGCGCATCGCGCCCTGGCGATCCCAACTGAAGGCATGCTCGACGGCGAGGAGGCGTACGACGGCGGGCCGCCATTCCGCGTCCACCTGCTGGTCCTGACGGAATAGGCGGCCGGCCAAGCCGTGGAGCCGATGGAGCGCGACGACCCCGCGTACAAGGGCCAGGCCGACTACACGCCGCTGCTGCTCCGGCTGTACGACCCGCTGGTGCTCGGCCCGATCGCCAGGTTCGTCTGGCGCGTTCCGACGAGCGAACTGCCGAAGGGCTACCGCGAGCACATCCGCGAGCCGCACCTGGACGTCGGGCCGGGCACCGGCTACTTCATCGACCGGTCGGGGCTCCCGGATGGCAGCCGCGTAACGATCCTCGACCCGAACCCCAACGTGCTCCGCCACGCCAGCCGTCGGCTGCAGCGCCTCGACGTGACCGCGGTCCAGGCCGATGTGCTCAAGCCGCTTCCGGTTAAGGGTCCGTTCGCGTCCGCGGCCCTGCACGCGGTCCTTCACTGCCTGCCCGGGCCGATGGAACGCAAAGCGAAGGCCGTCTCCAACGTGGCTTCCGTCCTGCAGCCCGACGGCGTCCTGTTCGGCATGTCAGTCCTGGGGAAGTCGGGCAATCACACCTGGCTGGCGCGGCGGTTCCTTCAGACTTTCAATCGCCGGGGCGCTTTCGACAACCTGGACGACAGCGAGCAGTCGCTTCGGGAGATCCTCGAGGCATCGTTCGGGCAGGTCCAGATGTCGACCATCGGCTCGATCGCGGTCTTCACGGCGACCAATCCCCGACGCTGAGCGCCCGGTTGTGACGGCCCTTGTACCCCGTTGGGGGCGAACACCACGGTGCTAGGCTCGGCCGATGCGCGACCGAGCCCGCGGCAGTCGGGACCGCGGACGTGGCAACCTCCCGGCCGAGCTGACAAGCTTCGTTGGTCGCGAGCGTGAACTAGACGAGATCTCCGCGAGCCTCGGAACCTCGCGCCTGGTGACGCTGGTCGGGCCAGGCGGAGTCGGCAAGACCCGCCTTGCCATACGGGCAGCGACCCGCCATCGGCGTGCATTTCCCGATGGGATATGGCTCGTGGACCTCGGTGCACTGCGCGATCCAACACTCCTCGCCGAGCACCTCGCCGCCGCCCTCGGACTGCGAGACGAGACAGGCAGGTGGCTCGTCGCCGCGCTATCGGACTATCTGTCGCAGCGGCGGTTACTCCTGCTCCTCGACAATTGCGAGCACCTCCTTGACCCGTGCGCCAGCCTCGTGAGGGCTTTGCTGCAGGCGGGTTCGGAGGTCAGGATCCTGGCGACCAGCCGGGAGCCACTGGCCATCACTGCGGAGTCGCTTGTGCATGTATCTCCGCTGGATGTTGAGGGCCCCGCCGTGCAGTTGCTGGTCGATCGGGCGACGGCGGTCCGACAGCAGTTCCGGCTGACCGACGCGACTCGACCTGCCGCGATGGAGCTCTGCAGACGACTGGATGGGATCCCGCTCGCCATCGAGCTGGCCGCCGCTCGGCTTCGCGGGATGAACCTGGACGACATCGTTCGGCGGCTGGGCGATCGGCTTGCCCTGCTTTCGGAGGGCGATCGATCCGGCCCGGCCCGGCAGCAGACCTTGCGCGCCACGCTCGATTGGAGCCACGAGCTCCTCAAGCCAGACGAACGGGTGCTGTGGCGCCGGCTCGCGGTCTTCGCAGGGGGCTTCGGCAGCGAGGCCGCCACGGCCGTCTGCTACGACGACGACTTCCTGCCCGCTCACCGTGTCGACGATGCCCTGAGTGGCCTGGCGGAGCGGTCGGTCGTCCAACTCGACGAGGCGTCGACCGGCCGGTATCGGGTGTTGGAAACCCTCCGCGAGTACGCATCCCAGAAAGCCGCCGAGGCGGGCGAGCTGCAGTGGCTGCGCGTCCGCCACCGTGACTACTACCTGGATATCGCGAAGACTGCGTCGCGAACGTGGGCGACCGGGGAGCAGCTGTCCTGGTTTCATCGGCTCACATCGGACTACGACAACGTGCGTGAAGCCCTCGAACAATGCCGGCAGACGCCAGAAACTGCGGCCGTCGGGCTCGATGTCGCCGCTCGGCTCTGGCTCTGGTGGCAGGCCGCCGGCCGTCTCGGCGAAGGTCGACGCTGGGTCTCCACCCTCCTTTCTGCCGCGCCCAGGGAGGCGGCGTCAAGACCGATCGGGCAGTGGGCGGCGGGCTACCTGGCGCTCGCCCAGCACGACGTCAAGGCCGCGGAAACCGCGCTCTCGGAAGCGTTGGAATTGGCCCGTGTATCCAACGACACCGAGACGCAAAGCTATGCGATCGGCCACCTCGGGCTCGTGCGGCTGTTCGAGGGTTCCCATGGAGCGGCCCGCGATTTGTTCGCGCAATCGGCGGCCCGACATCGTGTACAAGGTCGCCCTGGGCTGGCCGCCTTCGAGCTCGCCGATGCTGCCATCGCCGCAACGCTCGACGGCGATACCGAAACGGCCATCGCCGAGTTCGAGCAAAGCCTCATCGTGAGCCGCTCCGTTGGCGACACGTGGACCGAATCCCATGCGCTCTGGGGTCTCGGGCTGGCGAGATTGGCACGCCACGAGGCAGCCGAAGCCGACGAGGCGATGCGACACGCGCTCCACTTGATGCGCGACGTCGGCGACCGCACGGGCATGGCGCTGTGCCTTGAAGGCATGGCGCTCACAGCAGCCGCGACGGGTGATACCGAGCGGGCCGCCTGGCTGGTGGGTGCGGCACAGGGCAGCTGGGATGCAATCCCCGCTCCCCCGCCCGCTATCGTGATCGGACTCCGCGAGACTGCCGTCGAACGGGTTCGCGCGGCTCTCGGCGACCGCCGTTTCGCCGTGCTGACCACGGGCGGCAAGGACGCGGATACCGCCGAAGCGGTCGCTCGAGCGCTGGATGAAACCGTCGAGAAGGCCGAGGAGGCATCCGCGCGGCAGCTGTTAAGCCGTCGCGAACAGCAGGTTGCGGCGCTCGTCTCCCAGGGCCTTTCCAACAAGGACATCGCGCAGCGCCTGGTCCTCTCGTCCCGGACGGTCGAATCGCACATCGAGCGGATCATGAATCGGCTGGGCATGGCGTCGCGAACCGAAATCGCGGCCTGGGTCGTGCGAAACCCCGATCTCACGAAAAACAGCGAAATTCCCTAGACATTCCGGGTTCTCCCGGTACCCGCCCGGTGCCGTCAGGCCGACCCTGTACAAAGTCAAATCCAGCGCAGGGGTTTCCGCCATGACGACCGTCCGACACCATCCAATCGCCGCATTCCTCACGGCGACATACATCCTCACGATGCTCATCTTCGGCATCCCGCTCTTGAGTCAGAACGGGATCGGTGTCCTTCCAATCGAGCTTCCCGGGATCGCACCGTTCATCCTTCTCAGCACGCTCTCGCTCGCCGCGACCGCCTTCGTCGTGACTCGAATCGCAGAGGGACCGGCAGGCGTTCGCGACCTTCGGCATCGCGCGTTCCGCTTCCGGGCGTCACCCGTCTGGTACGTGTTCGCAGTCATCGCGTTGCCTTTGTCGGCGCTGGGCGTCGCCGTCGTGGCCCAGGGGACGGCGCCGGTGTCGGCCATCGCCACCCAGCCCTCCCTGCTCGTCAACTGGCTGATCGCGCTGCTTGTGGCCGCGGTCCTCGTCAACTTCTGGGAGGAGCTCGCCTGGACCGGCTTCCTGCTGCATCGACTCCAGCCGCGCGTCGGGCCTGTGCCCGCAAGCGTGCTCACGACCTGGGCGCAGGGTGCATTGCACGTGCCGCTCGTATTCATCGCCGGTGGCGTGACCGATGGCCGGGTGCCGCCCGATCAGTACCCCATATATCTGTTTGCCCTGTTCGTGATTCCCATCTCCGAGCGAATCGTCCTGACCTGGCTGTACAACCGCAGCCGGCAGAGCATCCCCGTCGTCGGGATCTATCACGCTTCATTGGGTATTGCGTCGGGCTCGGCGTTCCTCCCGGCCGTGGCTCCTGGTCTCGATCCAGTCTGGGCCTATGCCGGCTTTACGGCACTCGCCGTTGTCGTCCTGCTGGCGACGCGAGGACGGCTCGGTTACCAGCACGACGTCGTCGAGTCCCCGCCAAGCGATCGCCAGGTCCTCGGATCGGCGGGGGTCGCGGCCCCGTGACGCTGTACGTCGTGGAGCATCGCCTGCGTGACGTCGGCGATGCCCACCTCGCAGCGTTGCGGGATGCCCTCAGTGAGATCACCCAGCGCTTGAACGCCGGCGACGACGGTGAAGCGATCCACTACATCCGCAGCACCGTGGTCGCCATCGAGGACCGATGCATCTGCCTGTTCGAGGCGACGTCCGAGGCCCTCGTGCGGAGGGCGAACGAGCTCGCACAGGTGCCCATCGCGTCGATCGCGGAAGCAGTTGAGTATCCGATGGGTAAAGCGCCCGAGTAAGGCGCGACGAACTACCGACCATCACGGCTTCCCGGAAGCGGGATCGCCCCAGTCTGCCCGAGCGAGCTCGAGCACGGGCGCTAGCGCTTCGAGGCCGGCCATCGTCCCCGGCTCGAACTGGAGCTCGACCTGGGTGAAGCCCGCTTCGCGGAAGGAATGGAGCGTGTCGGCGACTTCCTGGGTGGAACCAGAAACGACGTCGGCGCGGTAGCCGGCGGGTTCCAGGGCGTTGACCGAGGTGCCGACCGACCGCGCGAGCGTCGCGGGGTCGCGGCCTACCTCGGCGCAGATCGCTTCAAGTGACGCGATGCGTGGCGCCACCTCGTCGGCGTGAGCGCGCTCGTCGACGTAGCAGCTGTAGATATCGGCGTGGCGGACGGCCTGGCGCTGGCCCTTTGGCCCGTTGCCACCGATCAGGATCGGGATGCCGTTCGGACGGGGACCAACCGGCTGTTGCGGGAGGTTGCGCGCGGCATGCCAGGTCCCCTCGAAGTCCGCGTGACCGCCCCGAAGGAGCGACATGATGATCTGGAGGGCGTCCTCGAAGCGGGCGAAGATGTGGTCCTCCGGCAGTCCGAACGCGCGGGCCTGCCCCGGCCACTCGTGACCTGCACCGAGACCGAAGACGAAGCGTCCGCCACTGATCTCGTCGAGCGTCTCGGCCGTCTTGGCGATGATTGCCGGGTTTCGGTGGAGCGCCGACATCACCCACGTCCCGACCTTCGCCCGAGTTGTCACCGACGCCACCGCGCCCGCCATCGAGATGCCGTCCCAGAAGCCGCGGTCACGGCCGTCGGCCGAGCGCCACAGGAGCTCGTCCGGCGTCCAGATCGTGTCGAACCCGAGCTGCTCGGCACGCGTCGCCATCTCGCGCAGGTCCTTCCAGTGGGCCGTGATGCGGTCGGGCCCGTACTGGAAGATCGGGAGCACGACACCAATCTCGAACGCCATGGATCCACCTTCTCCTCCTGGCTGGGCCCGAGTCTATTCCGGTGAGATGCGGCCGGGTTCGTCAGGCCTCGGCGCCGGCGGGCTGCGCGTCGTCGTGCGCGATGTGCAGGAACTGACGCCAGAGGATGGCGACCAGCAGCGCCGAGCCGAAGAACCCGAACCAGAACGGCGCCGTGATCCCGAACGTGCTCGCCAGGAGGCCGCCGATGGGCGTTCCGATCACGAGCCCGCCGATGATCGCGACGCGGTACACGCCGCCGACGCGGCCCATCAGCTCGTCGGGAACGGCGCGCTGCCGGACGACGGTGGACGTCGTGGCCCAGACCGAGGCGTGCGCCCCGAAGACGACCATCGTCGCCAATGCGACCGCGGGTGAGGTCGTGAGCGCGAGCGACAGGTGCGTGCCGGTCTCGATCAGCAGGCCGACGCGCATGATGTTGCCCAGCGCGAACCGCCGCTCGAGCGACCCATACGCGACGGTTCCCACGACGCCACCCACCGCCACGGCGGTCGTGAGGAGGCCAAATCCCACGGCGTTCATGCCGAGTCGCTCGCCCGCGTAGAGCACGAGTACGGACCAGGCAGCCCCGAACGTGACGTTGAAGGTCAGGATCGTCAGCGCGAGCGTGCGCATCGGCGGGTGCGCCAGGAGCCAGCGGAAGCCTTCGGCGATCTCGGAGCGGACGCCTTTCCCCTCCCCTGACGCGGCGCGGGTGCTCGTCACGACGCGCGAGACGAGCACGGCGCCCAGGGCGAATGCTGCGGCGTTCGCTGCGAATGGCACAGCCATGCCGACGACGAACAGGAACGCCCCTATCGGCGGCCCGACCAGCTGGTTGAGGACGACGAACGCGCCCTGCATCCTGGCGTTCGCGATGCCCAGGTCCTCGCGGGCGACCAGGCTCGGCACCAGTGTGCTGCTGGCCGAGTCAGCGAACGTCTCCGAGGTGCCGAGCACGAAAAGCGTCGCCAGAATCAAGGCGATGTTCACGGCCCCGGTCACGACCGTGGCGACCAGGACAGCCAGGACGAACGACCGCGCGAGGTTCATGCCGACGACCATCCGGCGGCGGTCGAAGCGGTCGGCCGCCACCCCGCCGATGACCCCGAAGAGGAGCACCGGCAGGTACTCCATCAGCAGCGCCAGCGAGACGAGGAACGGCTCGCGCGTCTGCGAGGCGACCAGCAGCGGCCCTGCCGAGACCGCGACTCCGTCGCCCGCGTTGTTGACGATCGTGGACGCCAGCAGCCACCGAAAGCTCCGCCCGAGCCGTGGCGGCGCGACGACATCGATGGGCCAAGCGGTGATGGCAGTCACGCGCCGGAGAGTATCAACGCCTCCCGGGGGCAACGCCGGCCTGCCACCGTCGGACTGGTGCAAGGCTGGGCTTCCAAACCGCGAACGTTCGGCTCCTGGCTCACAATTGTGGTTCCCGTCGGA
>VBFZ01000054.1:11696-12035 GCA_005880805.1 Chloroflexota bacterium
AGGAGCATCGGATGGCTGACGCGCACGAGTCCCACGATCACGAACACGAGCACGAGCATCATCACCAACTCAGCTACGAGGACGCCGTAGCGCAATTTCGCGCCGACAAGGACGGGTTCTTCCGGTCCGCGCCGAACAGCCCGCTCCCCGAGGCCGAACGTGAGGCGTTCGAGGGCCTGCCGTACTACTCGGTCGATCCCGAACTCCGCTTCGACGACCTGCGCCTCGAGCCGTATACGGGCGACGAGCCCGTGCGGTTCGAGATTCCAACGTCGGACGGCCGCACGCGTCCGGCCGACCGGGCCGGCGTCTTTCGGTTCACGGTGGATGGCTCGGACG
>VBFZ01000069.1:0-2615 GCA_005880805.1 Chloroflexota bacterium
CAGGAGGCAGATGTTCTCGTAGATCCGGCCGCCGGCATGCAGCTGGTACCAGGTCGACCGCCCGTAGCCCACGACCTCGCCCTGGATCTCCACGACGAAGACGTCGCGCGCCGGATCGCAGTTGGACAGGTGCGCGTAGAAGTTCGCGAAGTCGTCGTCCGAGGTGAAGTAGTGCATGCCCTCGCTCGAGCGCGCGGCGTTCGCGACCGCGTTCATGAGTGGGTAGTCATCCGGCACCCGGAGGTGTCGGAAGCGAAGGCCGGGCACCGGCGGAAGCTCGACCCCCGGCTCGTAATCCTCAACGGTGAGGCGGCTCGCCACGGGAATCTCAGTCGATCGTGAAGTGATCCGGCCCCTGGTAGCGGCCGGTCCGTTCCTTCTCGATCTGCATGAGGACGTCGTTCAGGAGCGACGACGCCCCGAACCTGAAGCGATCCGGCGTCATCCAGCGCGGTCCGAGCGTCTCGTACAGCACGACCAGGTACTGCACGGCTTCCTTGGCGGTCCTGATCCCGCCAGCCGGTTTCACGCCCACCGCGCGACCCGTTTGCCGTTCGAAGTCGCGGACGGCTTCGAGCATGACCAGCGTCACCGGCAGAGTGGCGGCCGGCGTGACCTTGCCCGTCGACGTCTTGATGAAGTCGGCACCGGCCGCCATGGCGAGCACCGAGGCCCGCCGGATGTTGTCGTAGGTCTCCAGCTCGCCGGTCTCGAGGATGGCCTTCAGGTGCGCCGACCCAACCGCGTCCTTGACCTCGACGATCTCCTCGAAGACGGTCAGGTAGTCGCCGCGCAGGAAGGCGCCGCGATCGATGACCATGTCGACTTCGTCGGCACCCGCCGCGACGGCCTCGCGCGCCTCCGTGACCTTGACGTCGCGGAACGTCTGCCCGGACGGGAAGCCGGTCGCCACAGAGGCAACCTTCACGTCCGAACCTGCCACTGCGTCGTGTGCCTCCGGGACGAGTGCCGGATAAACGCACACGGCGGCCACGGAGGGAATGGTCGGGTCGCCGGGCTGCGGGTGAATCGCCTTTGCACACATCGCGCGGACCTTGCCGGGCGTGTCCTTCCCCTCGAGCGTCGTCAGATCCATCATCCGGATCGCAAGGTCGAGCGCCCAGAGCTTGGATTCGCGCTTGATCGAACGTTTCCGCAGCGAGTCGACACGCTCGTCGACGCCGACCTGGTCGACCGCCGTGACTCTCCCGAGAAGGCTCCCGAGCGCGTTGACACCCGTGACCGGACGGCTATCCCAGGCGCGCAGGAGCTCCTGCGCGTGCTCTCGAGCCGCCGTCTCGGGCCGATGGACGGTAGTCGCCATGGGACGGCGAGGATACACCGGGTACCCGGGCCGCCCGGAGACGCGTCCGGGCCGCCAGGCGAGCTCTCTGTCTGGAGCCTCCGGCCTCTCGACTCTCTCGGCCCTACAGGCCTCCGCGCACCTTCGGGAGCGCGGGCAGCCGGCGTCGTCCGGCGACGAGGAAGTGGTGGAACCAGTCGCGGACCTGGACCGCGTTTTCGACCCGCCGGAAGGGCGTTCCGGACCTGGTGAGCTCGTGGGTTTCCTCGGGCACGCGCATGAGCCGCACCGGGCGGCGAAGCGAACGCAGGATCGTGAAGAGCTCCTCCGCCTGCCCGATCGGTGTCCGCAGGTCCTTCTCGGAGTGCTGGATCAGCAGCGGCGTCCGGATGTTGCGGGCGTGGGTGATCGGCGATTGAGCACGGAAGATCTCGGGATCCTCCCACGGCGCGGCGCCGAGGTCGAGCCGACCGAACGACGGTCCGGCGATGTCGCCGGTCATCATCTGCGAGGTGAGATCGTTCACCGAGCGGCAGGTGATCGCAGCCTTGAAGCGGTCGGTCTGGCCGACGATCCAGCTCGTCAGGTAGCCGCCGTACGAGCCACCGGTGACGCCCAGGCGATCGGGGTCAGCCAGACCCTCGGCGACGAGGGCATCGATGCCCGCCAGAACGTCGCGCATCGGGCCTGGACCCCAATCCCGGAAGTTGCGGGCATTGAAGTCCTGCCCGTAGCCCTCCGAGCCGCGTGGGTTCGCGTAGTGGACACCGATCCCGTCGGCCGCGAGCACCTGGAACTCCCAGTACGGCGCCCAGCCGTAGAGAGTGTGGGGCCCGCCGTGGATCTCGGTGACCAGGGGGGCGCCGCGGCTGCCCGCTCGCGCGGCGGGCGGGACGTACCAGGTCTGGACCTCGTGCCCGACGACTGAGGCCCAGCGATCGTTTGGCTCGGCCAGCTGGACCTCGTCGAGCAACTCCCGGTTGAGCTCGGTCAGGCGGCGCGGCCGCGAGCGGCGTCGGGCCCTGCCCTTTGCGTTCGCAGCGGAGGCAGGCAGGTCGAGGACCTGGACGTCCGGCAACTCGGTGGGCGACGAACGCAGATAGGCGATTCGCGAGCCACTGCCCGGCAGGGCCACCTGCGAGAACGAGGAGATGTAGTGGCGGCCTTCGGTCAGGCGCTCGAGCTCCCCGTCACGCGTCGAGATCCGCCAGAGCTCGTAGGAGCCGCGTTGCGGGGCCGTGAACGTGATCCAGCGCCCATCCGCTGATACCGCCAGCCGCGGGTCTTCGCCGATCGTCACGTCGCTGCCCAT
>VBFZ01000069.1:2707-13674 GCA_005880805.1 Chloroflexota bacterium
GAAGCGGCTCCCGCCAGCCGCCGGGAACCGATGCCCGAGAACGGCGACGCGGCGGCCATCGGGCCGCCAGGCAGGCGCCCCGAAGATCGCCTCGCCGGCGGGAGTCAGGCGCGTCTCGCGACGGGACTCGACGTCCACGACAAAGACGTCCTGCCACCAGCCCAGGTCGTAGTTGGGCCTCCGATTGGCCGTGAACGCGATCCGCGTGCCGTCCGGCGACCAGACCGGCTCCTGATCGCCCGACCGCCCGTTCGTCAGCGGCGTTGCCGCGCCCGTCTCGACCTCGACGAGCCAGAGCCGCTTCTCCTTGTCGTAGGTGAAACCGGCAGCGTTCCGCATGTAGGACAGCCGGTCGACGAAGCGATAGTCCGAGCGCGGGGCCTCGCCTGGCTTCGCCTTCTCGAGCGGTTTTCCGCGGCGTCGCGCGTCCTCTTCGCGCGTTGCGCCGTGGGAGGAGCTGACGACGGCCAGGCGCCGCCCATCGGGCGACCATGCGAAGTCCTCCACGCCGCGCGGCATGTCCGTCACGCGCCGAGCCTCCCCTGGCCCGTCGAGCGGCAGGAGGTAGACCTGGTTGGCGTCTTCCCGCTCCTCGGTCGGAGGCGCGCCTGGCAGCTCCTCGGCCGTGAGCCGGCGATCGGAGATGAACGCGAGGGTTCGGCCGTCGGGCGAGAAGCGCGGCTGGCGGTCGTGCTTCGCCCCGATCGTGAGCTTGCGCGAGCCTTCACGACCGTCTGTGTGCACCATCCAGACCGCGTGCCGATACCCGTCCTTGCCGGGAGCCACGGTCTGCAACGTGAACGCCACCGACCCTCCGTCCGGGGAGAGGGCAGGCTGCGTCGCGAGGCGAAACCGGTAGATGTCGTCGGGGCGCGGAGCCCGAGCCATGGTCACTCCGAGTAGGCGCGAGGGATCCCGGGTGGTCGCTTCCTCCAGCTGACCGTCGAGTGCGGGACGGTGTCGGCGAGGGGACGGCGGGGTTCGCAGAGGCTACCATCCTGCGACGATGGGCGAGCCCACGGCCCCGCCACAGCCGGCCCGTCCAGAGCCCGCGCGCGATCAGCTGTCGCTGAGCCTGGACGCAGCACTGCCGAACCTACCGGCGGGCGTCCGCCCGATGCTGCCGCGTCCCCTGGCCGAGCCGTTCGACTCCCCGGATCACCTGTTCGAGCCGTCGTGGGGCGGCACCCGCGCCCTCGCGTTCTGCGAGCCAGCTGACCGCGGCCAACTCCGCCTCATCGACGCCGACGGAACCGACCTTGCGGGGCGACTGCCGGAGCTCGGCGACCTGTGCTCGCGCGTGATGGCTCGTTCGGCGCTGATCGACGGCGAGCTCGTGGTCGTCGATGCGAACGGGCGAGCCGACGCGCCCGCCCTCGCGGAGCGGCTTTCGGACGGCGTCGGCCGAAGCGAGGGTCGAAATGGGGCGCGGCCGGCGGTTGCCTACCTCGTCTTCGACCTTCTCTACCTCGACGGCCGGCCGCTCCTCGGTGAACCCCTCTATCGGCGGCGCCAGGCGCTCCGGCGGACGCTGACGCCCGGCGAGTCAGTCGTGGCCGTACCCGCGATCGCCGAGGAAGGACGCGCGCTGTACGAGGCGGTTCGGGCCCAGGGCATCGGCGGCGTCATGGCGCGCCAGCGTTTTAGTCCGTACCTGCCAGGGGTGCGCAGCCGGCTGTGGCGGTTCATCCCGGCGACGGGTGCGGTCGCGAAAGGCGACGGAAAGCAGCAGACGATCGGGCTCGAGAACCCGACCGGGGGCCCTGGTCCCGTGCTGGCCGTGATCCGGCGGCTGCCCCTCGACGACGAAAGCTGAGTCAGGACCGGGCGCGGGTGAGTCCATCAGCCTGATTGCGCGCCTTGCGTCCACTGGACGACAAACGACCAGGAAGGACTTCCCGGTCGGGTCTTGGGTCTGATTTCTTGCACGGGAAGCAAGGATCCGGCGCCGCCCGGGACGTGCGACCGTTTCGTTGCACCTCACGCAAGAGCTAGCCGGCGTTCAGTGTGTCCGGACTGCCGGAAGTCCGTTACCGCACGCTGCGCGCAAGCGAGGCAGGAAAACGAACGTCGCACGCAAAACGCGAGACGAGGCGCAAATCAGGCAGGGTGGCGAACTGCCTCCACCACCTCGCGCAGACCCGCCCGCTGCCCGTACAGCAGCACGCCCGCCGCGTAGACACGGGTCGCGATCACGACCGTCACAGCGATCGTGGCAACGAGCAGGCCATAGCTCAGGACCAGCTCCCCCGGCTCAACCCGCCCGACGGTCAGCCGGGTCATCATCACGAACGGGCTCCAGAACGGAACATACGACGCAAAGCGGATGAAACCGGCCGTGCCGCCCGAGAGCGCCAGCACCGCCTGGAAATACCCGCCGATCGCGATCAGGCTGAGCGGGAGCGCCATGACCTGCAGGTCCTCGGGGCGGCTCACGAGCGAGCCCGCGGCGGCATAGATCAGCGCGTAGAGCGCGAACCCGAGCACGAAGTACGCGCCGTATGCCAGGACGAGCGGCGGCGCAAGGGCGACCAGCGAGGGTGAGATCGCGTCGCCCGGACCGAACAGGGCGGTCGCGATGCGGTTCTCCAGCCCGAGCGCGAGGAGCGACGGAACGAGAACGGCGACGTACTGCGTCGCACCCGCCGCCCCGATCCCGAGCACCTTCCCGATCACCAGCTGCCGGGCAGAGGCCGCGCTGATGATCAGCTCCATCACCCGGCTCGTCTTCTCGGCGACTACGCCGGCGGCTACCCACATCCCGTAGATGACGAGGATGATGAAGATCAGCACCACGAAGACGATCCCCAGGATCCGCCGGCCGGCGAAATCCGCACTGTCGAGCGGAGCTGCGCCGGTACTCGGGCCGCTGGCGGCAACCGTCTCGAGGGTCGGGAACGTGAAGGCCTGGCCAGGCGCGCGCCGGTTCAGCGACGTGTAGTCGAGGATCGCGATGAAGAACGTTCCGACGTTGATCAGCTGGGAACGGTCGGCGGCGATTCCCTCGCCCGTGTAGAAGCGGAAATCGAGGCGGCCGGTCGGCGCTCGCTCGCCGACGAGGGCCGCGTCCGCCGCACCCTGGTCGATCGACTGCCGGGCCGCATCCTCGCTCGATGCGGCGGTGAGCGCGTAGGGATCCGCCCGGCCGGGATCGTGCTGCTGGTTCAGGAACGTCCCGAGGTTCGCGACGATCGTCGCCCTCAGCTGCGGGTCGGACGAGTAGACCGCGACGCGCGTCGTCGTCCCACGGTCGACCGCCTTGGCGAAGATCGGGATGAATGCGACCAGGACGGCCAGCGTCGCCAGGACGATCGTCGACACGTGGAACATCCGGCTGCGGACGCGATCGAGGTACTCGCGCCGCGCCACGATCAGTGTGTTCGGCATGAGCGGGTCGGAGCGGCTCATGCCGCGGAATCCTCGGCCGGCACAGTCGCGAGGGTCAGCTCCTCGTCCGCGGGACGGCCCACGTGATCGATGAACACCTGCTCCAGCGACGGGTCGGCGATCTCGAAGTGGCGGATGTGTGCCCCGCGCGCGATCGCGGCCGCAAGGATGGCCTCAGGATCGACTCCCGCGTCCAGCTCGACTTCCGTCCGGTCGATGCCTGGCCGGATGAGACGCGTGCCCGGTACCTCCGACAGCCACTCGAGCCGATGATCGCCGTCGATCGAGATGCGCACCATCCGCCGGCCCGCCGCGCGCTTGACCTCCCGAATCGGACCGCCCACCACGACGCGGCCGCGGTCGGTGATCGCCACGGACTCGCACATCGCCTCGACGGCGTCCATCTGGTGGGTCGAGAAGATGATGGTCTTGCCCCGATCCCGGAGCTCCAGGAACGCCTCGCGGAGGAGCGCGACGTTGACGGGGTCGAGGCCCGTAAATGGCTCGTCCATGAGCAGGACCTCGGGGTCGTGCAGGACCGCGGCCAGGAACTGGACCTTCTGCTGGTTGCCCTTCGATAGCTCGTCGGCCCGCCGGTCCGCGAACTCCGGAACCCGAAACCTCGCCAGCCAGGCGCGCGCCTCCCGAGCGGCCTGGTCGCGTGGCACCCCGTACAGCCCGGCGAAGTAGACGAGCTGCTCGAGGATCGTCATGCGCGGATAGAGGCCGCGCTCCTCGGGCAGATAGCCCCAGACGCGCCGCGGCAGGGAGTCGTGAAGGGTGCCTCCCCAGCGGATCGTTCCGCTGTCCGCCCGCAGCACGCCCAGGATGATCCGCATCGTGGTCGTCTTGCCGGCCCCGTTCGCGCCGAGGAAGCCGAAGATCTGCCCGCGGGGGGCTTCGAACGACAGGCCATCCAGCGCGGGGACCTGCCCGAATCGCTTGCTCAGGCCATCGAGTACGAGCGACACGCAGCGCAGGATACAAGTCGACCCCAAGGCGGGCTCCCGTACCAAAGGCCCCTGCGCGGGTGGCTACCCCTACAATCCGGCCGTGACCGCGACCACGCCGGCCCGCATCCACGCTGACAGGGCAGCCCGAACGCTCGAAGTCAACTGGGCGGACGGCCACCGGACGACCTACGACTTCGACACGCTGCGCTGGCTGTGCCCATGCGCGTTCTGCCGCGGAGAGGCTGGGCTGCCGGGCTGGCTCGACTCGCGGCCGACCCTGACGCCCGAGCAGACCGAGCTCCGCGACCTCCAGCTCGTCGGCCAGTACGCGGTGGCGCCGACCTGGGGCGACGGCCACCACACCGGCTACTACACGTTCGCCGTGCTGCGCGATCGGTGTCCGTGTGACGAGTGCGAGGGGCGCCGATCCGCCGCCGGCCGCGAAGCCTCGCGGCCGTCAGGCCACTTGAGCCACGCGGCCGCCGTTGGAGCGGGCAAACCACACGAGGAGGGGCAGCAATGATCATCACCACCACGCCCTATGCAGCGGGTTACCGGGTCACGGAGGTCAAGGGCCACGTCTTCGGGCTCGTCGTCAGGAGTCGCGGCTTCGCCGGCAACCTGGCCGCGGGCCTGCGCTCCATCGTCGGCGGAGAGATCCACGAGTACACGCAGCTGCTCGAGGACACCCGACGGCAGGCCGTGGATCGGATGGTGCAGAACGCCACGCTGATGGGCGCCAACGGGGTCCTGTCGATGCGCTTTGACAGCTCCGAGATCGGCAACACGATGTCCGAGATCGTGGCATACGGCACGGCCGTGGTGCTCGCGGCTGACGAGTCGGCCGGCCAACCGGTCGCAGAGTAGTCGGGGAGGCAGCACGCGCCGAGCGCGCGATCGATGCACACCACCATCCGCGTCATCGTCGGCGCAGTTTCCCTGATTATCTTCCTGTCCGGCTTCGTGGTGATCCTGGCCGGCCGCGAGTACGCGCTCAGTGGCCTATGGGCACTCGTGCTGGGCGGCGTCGGGATCATCGCGGTCGCCCTCGAGCGCGGTCGCTACCGGAGCGAGGCTGCCGAGCGAACCGGCGCGCACTCCGGACCGGGCGGCGGTGAGGACGGCGCCCTGGAATCCCGCTTCCAGCGAACGGAAGAGCTCTTCATCGACCCGACGAGCGGCACCCGGATGCGCGTGTGGGTCGACCTCCAGACCGGCGAGCGTCGCTACCGCGCGGAGGGTCAGCCGCCGAGCGTCGAGCCCGCGAATCGCCCTTGATCCGGCTCGAGCGCGAGGTCGACGTCAACCGGCCACCGGGAGCGGTTTTCGACTACCTCAGCGACATCGGGCATCTGCCGGCCTGGCAGCCGGGAATTCAGTTGGCCGAGCAGACCACCCCCGGCCCGGTTGAACAGGGCACGCAGTTCCGGATGATCGTGCGCGGCCCGACCGGGCCCATCGAGGCCACCGGCGAGATCGTGGAATTCGAGCGACCGCGGCGGCTCGGCCTCCAGAGCCTGAGCGGACCGGTCGACCTGAACGGCAGCCTCGACTTCGAGCCGTCCGACAGTGGTACCAGGCTGCGCATCACGGCATCCATCGAGCCGAAGGGCATGCTTCGGTTCATGGAGGCGATGATCAAGGGCACGATCGAGAGGGATCTCCCCGGAGCCGTCGAATCGCTCCGCGACCACCTCGAGCGCGAGGCGTAAACGGGGCCGATCCCGGGGGGCCGTTAGCTACCCGGCGAACCGGTCGGGAGCTCGAACCAGATCGTCGTGCCTTCGCCCGGCGGGCTTTTGGCGCCGATGTCGCCCCCGTGTGCCAGCACGAGGTTCCGCGCGATGGCGAGCCCCAGGCCAGACCCGCGCGATTCCGCCGATTTCACGAACCGGTCGAAAACGTGCGGAAGGACATCCTCGGGGATCCCCGAGCCCGTGTCGGTCACGCTCACCCGGACGACACCCTGCTCGCCCTCAGCGCCTGCCTCGACGCGGATCCGGCCGCCGCGCGGCGTGTATCTAAGCGCATTCGAGAGGAGGTTCTCGAGCACCTCACGCATGCGAACCGGATCAACCTCCAGGAGCGGCAGGTCTGATGGGACCGACGTCTTGAGCTCGACACCGGCATCCTCGGCTGCAGTCCGAAAACCTTCCACCACGTCGGTGACCAGGACATCGAAGTCGGTCGTCTCGCGGTGCAGCGCGAGCGTCCCGCTCTCCGACAAGGCGAGCGTCCGGAGATCGTCGATGAGGCGGCCGAGGACGTGCGTCTCGTCGAGGATCGTGGTCAGGTGCGCCTCGTCTGCCGGATGGACGCCATCGACGATCGCCTCGAGGTTGCCCTGCACGACGGACAGCGGTGTCCGCAGCTCGTGGCTGACATCGGCGAGCAGGCTCCGCCGCTGGCGCTCGTCCGATTCGAGCCGATTTGCCATCGTGTTGAACCCGCGGAGCAGCGAGCGGATGGGGCGGGGCGACCGCCGACGCTCGTCCACGCGCACCGAGTAGTCGCCTCCCTCGACGCGCGCGACGGCTGCGGCGAGATCGTCGAGCGGTTGGGCCATGCGGCCCATTCTCGTTCCGAGCCGGAGCAGAAAGAGGAACCCAAAGATCAGGATGACCGCGCCGACCAGCGGCACGTGGAAGCCCACCGGCGCGCCACCCGGCGGGCCGTACAGTCCGAACGCCGCACCGAGCAACCACAGCATCAGGACGGCCCCCGAAAGCGTGACGAGGAAGAACAGCGCGAACAGGCAGCCGAGGGCCCAGATGAAGCGCGCCGGACCCGGTCGCCAGCCACGACCCTCAGCCCAGCTGCCGCCTGACCAACCACCGCGCGTCCACGGCGGCCCGTAACCGCCGGCCGGTGGCCACGGTTCGTCCGCGGGCCACCACGGAGGTTGCCGCCGGGGCGGTGGTCCCGTCGGAGGAGTCACCCCTCGTCGTCCGCGAAGCGATAGCCCACCCCGTAGGCGGTCAGGAGGTAGCGCGGGCGTCGCGGATCGGGCTCGAGCTTGCGCCGGATGTTCTTGACGTGCGTGTCGATCGCCCGCTCGTATGACTCGAACGCGACGCCGTGGACGGCGTCGAGGAGCTGGGAGCGGGTGAAGATCCGGCCCGGCTGTCGGGCGAGCGTCGTCAGGATCTCGAATTCGGTGGCCGTCAACTCGATCGAGCGACCGTCGATGTCCACCCGCATGCGCGGGACGTCGATGCTGACGCCCGAGACCCGGATGAGGTCGGTGGCCTCGGGCCGCCGTTCCGTGCGTCGCAGGACGGCGCGGACGCGGGCCACCAGCTCGCGCGGGCTGAAGGGCTTCGTGATGTAGTCGTCCGCTCCGAGCTCCAGGCCGAGCAGCTTGTCGACCTCGTCGTCGCGGGCGGTGAGCATCACGACCGGGATCTCGGAATCGCGGCGGATCGCGCGCATCACGTCGAGGCCGTCCATGCCCGGCAGCCCGAGGTCGAGCACGACCAGGTCCGGATGCCGACCGCCGACCGTCGCGACGGCCGATGGACCATCGCCGGAGGTCATCACCGAGAAACCGGCGTGCTCGAGATAGTCGCGCGCCAGCTCGACGATCTTCGGCTCGTCATCGACGACGAGGATGGTCTTCATCGGGTTGATCCTACGGTCCGGGCTGCGGGGGGACGCAAATGCAGCACGCTGCGGGCCTTCTGAACGGGAAGGCGCCGGGAGCGTCTCTCGACGCCCGGCGCCACTGAAATCCTGGTCGTCGACGGTCAGGCCGACGGCGGCGGGGTGCTCCCCGGAGGCGGAGTCCCACCCGGAGCGGGCGTGCCCTCGGAAGCACCTCCGGTCCGATCATGGGAGCGGCGGTGCCACTCGTCGAACATGTCCTGCCCGCGCGACTCCCAGGGCCCACCTCGCCAGCCGCCGCCGTGTCCGTACCAGCCGCCGCGCGGACCGCCGCGAAAGACGAGCGCACGGATCAGGGCGAAGATCAGGAAGATGAACAGCAGCGTGCCCAGGAAGCCGAAGAACCCGAAGCCGAAGCCAAAGAACGGGTGCCAGCCGTAATAGGGCACGACGGCCGGGGCGGCCGTGGTGCCGCTCTGGGCCAGGCCCTGGGCGAGGCCCGCCTGGTACGCGCCAACACCCAGAAAAATGGCGACCGCAACCAGCAGTACGCCGATCAGAACTCTCCACGCCGATCGTGGGTTCATGTGTCGATCTCCTTTCGTTCGATCGTGATGAACCCAATCCTCCGCACCCGTTGTGAAGCGGATGTGAAGGCGGCGCGGAAGTCGCGCGGAGAGTTGGGCCTGAGTGGCGTCCCGAAGGCCCGCCTTCAGGAAGGTCGCGCGGCGCTCGGAACGGCGGGGCGCCGCTCGCGAAGGGCGGCGACCGGGATGAGGCCGCCGGGCACCAGCTCCCGCGCGACCGTGGCGAGCCTGTCCGCCGCCGTGGGGTCGAGCCGGTAGTAGATCCAGGTCCCACGCCGTTCGGCGAGGACGACGCCTGCCTCCCGCAGGACCTTCAGGTGATGCGAGACCGTCGGTTGGCGCACGCCGCAGCAATCGGTGAGGTTGCAGGCACACACCTCGGGCTGGCCGGCGAGCTCGCGGACGATGGCGAGGCGCGTCGGGTCGGC
Source organism: Chloroflexota bacterium (assembly GCA_005880805.1). Classification (GTDB taxonomy): domain Bacteria; phylum Chloroflexota; class Limnocylindria; order Limnocylindrales; family CSP1-4; genus CF-16. The sequence goes on from VBFZ01000069.1 coordinate 11,666, forward strand.
CAGGGCCTGGAGCAGCTGCACGTCGGAGTCGATCGGTTTCATCGCGCCGGACAATATCGTTTTCGATCTATATTGACAATCATCGATATGAGGCTATCATGCCCGGGTCGCACGGAGCAACGAGATGTCCACGTCGCACAGCGAGGTCATGCACGAGCCGGCCGGCGATTCCCTCCGCGAGACCGTACGACGCCGCTACGCGGATGCCGCCCTGGCGGTCGTTCAGGGCAGCCAGCCGGACGCGACGGCCGACTGCTGCGGCACTGGCTGCGGTTGCGGGCCTGTCGACGGCCCCGGAGAGTCCTTCGGCGCACGGCTGTACGAAGAGGTCGATCGGGCCGGCCTTCCCGACGCGGCCGTGCTCGCAAGCGGGTGCGGCAACCCGATCGCGGTCGCCGATCTCCGGGAAGGCGAGACGGTCCTGGACCTCGGATCCGGCGGTGGCATCGACGTCCTGCTCTCCGCGCGCCGGGTGGGGCCCACGGGTCGAGCGATCGGCCTGGACATGACCGACGAAATGCTCGAGCTTGCCAGGCGCAATGCCGCGGAAGCTGGGGCCTCGAACGTGGAGTTCATCAAGGGAACGATCGAATCGATCCCGCTGGCGGCGTCGTCTGTCGACGTAGTGATCAGCAACTGCGTCGTGAATCTCGCCGCCGACAAGAACGCCGTGTTCCGGGAGATCGCCCGCGTTCTGCGGCCCACCGGACGGATCGGGATCAGCGACGTCGTGGCACGCGACGACCTCACACCGGAGCAGCGTGCGGCCCGAGGCAGCTATGTCGGGTGCATCGCCGGAGCGCTGTCGTTCGACGAGTACAAGCGCGGCCTCCGCAACGTCGGCTTCGAGGACGTGTCCATCCAACCCACGCACGAGGTGGCGGACGGAATGTTTGCAGCAATCATCCGCGCGCGACTGACGTGCACGGCGAGTGAAGGAAAGAAAGGAAGTGCGTTTGATGGATCTCCCGCGCGCCTTTGACCATCGCCCCTCGACCGATCCCGACTGTGGTCCGGATTGCCCGTGCCCGTGTCCGCCCTGCTGAACCAGAACTCAACCCGTTAACGCCTGGCGCTCCACACACAGAGCCCGTAGTCCCATTCGTTCGAGACGGCGGTAGGTCGGCTGCCGGGTCACCGTCCAGCCGGCAACCTCGAGGCCAGCGTTCGTCGCGGCCGTCACGGCGCTGGCGTCGATGGCATGCCACTCCACGGACACGCCCCGGCAGCCCAGCGATCGCGCAGTTTCGATGGTCTCTTCCGAGCAATCCTTGGTGTTAAGCCAGGTCGGCCACGCGGGCATCCGCTGACGGATCCCTCGGATCACCGCCGGCTCGAACGATGAGACGACGGCGTTCGCAAGGTGTGGACCGCGCGCCGCTGCGCGCATGTCGACCACCCTGTCGGCCAGGTCTTCCTTGAGCTCCACATCAAGGAATGCCTGCTGAGGCAGCGCCGCCAGCGCGTCAACCAGCCGAGGAACCCCGAGAGACTCGAGCTCGTCCGCGGGCATCTCGTCCGCACGGGCTGACACATGCTGGACGCGCTCGAGTGTCTCGTCGTGAAGGAGGATCGGCACACCGTCCGTCGAGGCGCGTACGTCGAACTCCACTCCGTCACACCCCGGCACCATCGACGCAAGTACGAGTGCCTCGATCGAGTTCTCCGTAGCGCGCCGCCAGTCCCCTCGATGTGCAAGTCGCAAGGTTCGTCCGCTGGCTGCGAGCTCGCGAGCAGGCTGACCCGTGGGGAGCCTCGTACGTTCGACCGTCAATGCGGGACGCTTGGATTGTCGATCGGGCCCCGCGTCCGAAAGGCCTCAATGATCGACTGGCACAGCGCAATGTCGCGCAGGCCGTCCTGTCCGGGCGTCGCGGGTTTGCTGCCCCCGGTTATCGCCTCGTGGAAGGCGATGAGCTCTCGCTTGAACGGACTCTCGAAGGAGGTGATCTCCTCTGATACCCGGGAACATGCGCTTCCCGGTGCACCTGACTCGATCTGGAGCAATG
>VBFZ01000070.1 GCA_005880805.1 Chloroflexota bacterium
ATCGCGAGGACGACGAGGGTCAGGACGGCGCCCAGCGCATTGATCACCAGCCGCCAGCGCCAGCCGGCGGTGCGAACCCGGCGCCAGTAGCGGACCATCCCGGTCTGACTGATCGTGAACGTGACAAACACCCCGACCGAGTAGAGCGGGATGAGGGCGTGGGTGTCGCCACCGAACGCGGCCAGGATCAGACCCGCGACCACGGCCAGCAGGACGATCCCCCACGAGAACGAGAGCCGGTCGCCGCGGAAGGTGAACTGGCGGGGCATGAAGCCGTCCTGCGCGAGGATCGCTGCCAGCCGCGGGAAGGCGTTGAAGCTGGTGTTGGCGGCCAGGAACAGGATCAGCGCGGTGCTTGCCTGGAGCGCGAGGTAGAGTGCGGTCCCATTGCCGAAGACGGCGGCGGCAGCCTGCGCGATCACGGTCGGGCCGCCCGCGTCCGTGTTGGTCGGCCGGATGTCGAACGCGTGGGCGACCAGGGTGATGCCGACGAACAGTACGCCCAGCAGGACCGCCATCACGATCAGCGTGTTGGCGGCGTTGCGCGGCTCGGGCGGCTTGAACGCGGGGACGCCGTTGGTGATCGCTTCGGTCCCGGTCAGGGCGACCGATCCGCTCGCGAACGCCTTCAGCAGCAGGATGACGGTCAGGACCTGGGTCTCCGGCGGAACCGCGAGCGGATGTGGTGGAAGCGGTTGGGCCTCGCCGGCGAGAACCTTCAGGAGCCCGATCGCGATCATCAGCAGCGCCAGGCCGACGAACAGGTACGTGGGGACGGCAAAGATATTGCCCGACTCCCGCAGGCCCCGGAGATTGGCGACCGTGATCAGGGTGATCGAGGCGAGCCCGATCTCCACCGCGACCACGTGAAGTGATGGAACAACCGACACGATCTGGGCGACGGCGGACGCCGTCGACACGGCCACGGTCATCACGTAATCGATGAGCAGCGCCGCGGCGGCGACCAGGGCAAAGCGCTGCGAGAGGTTCTCGCGCGCGACCACGTACGCGCCGCCGCCGGAGGGATAGGCAAAGCAGATCTGGCGATAGGAGAGGGCGACCACGGCGAGCAGCCCCGCGATCGCGAGCGAGATCCCGATGGACCACAGCAGGGCGGCCGTCCCGGCCAGGATCAGGACGCGCAGGATCTCCTCGGTGGCGTAGGCGGACGAGCTGATCGCGTCCGAGCTGAAGATCGCGAGCGCCTTCTTCTTGGATAGCCGCTCGGCGATTTCCTCTTCGTTGGAGAGCGGCCTGCCGATCGCGATCGCCTTGAGGCGCGCGACCATGCGGTCCGTCGGCGTGCGCGGGCGCTCGAGCGCCGCCTCGCGGGCGACCATTTGCCCGGGGCCCGTGTAGCGGAAGTACGGAGCATGCGGCCGCTCGACCCGGACCCGGCGATCCCCGAGCTTTCTGCCGGAGCGGGGTCCGCCGTCTTCGCTCATCGTCCTCCCCCCGGGCGATTCGGATGTGGGGGCTCGACGCTCAGATCAGGATGCCTCAGTGCTCCCGCCGGTACGGCACGTCAGCGACGACCGTGTGTTCCCGGCCAATCAGGGCTGCCTTGAGGCGCCGGGCGCTCTGATTGTAGAGAAGGCGCTCCCACCAGTGTCGCGCGACGAATTCCGGCAGCACGACGATGTTGATCGGCAACTCCTTCCCGGGCGGCCACGTCGCATCGAGGACGTCGAGATACGCGACCACCGGACCAATGAGGGCACGGTATGGCGACTCCACGATGACGAGGGGCACGTTCGGGAGCTGGCGCTCCCAACGCCTGCGGAGTGCCTCGCCTTCGTCGGGATCCTCCGTGACGAAGATCGCCCGCACGTCCTGCGCGATCGTCCGTCCGAAGTTGACGGCCTGGACGACTGCCCGGTTGATGCCGTTCACCGGGATGATCACCCGCTGTTCTCGATGCGGCCCGGGAAAGACGATGTCTTCGCTAACCCTGAGCTCCCGGGCCTGCTCGTCGTACTCGTTGTGGATCAGCAGCATCACACTGACGAGCACGGGAATGAGGACAAGCACGAGGAGCGATGGCGGGGCCTTGGCGGCCGTCACCACGACCGCAACGACCGCGGTCAGTGCACACCCGGCGGCGTTGATCGGGAGGCGGCGGCGCCAGCCCGGACTGCGCAGCGTCCACCAGTGCTTCACCATGCCGGCCTGGCTGATCGTGAAGTCGATGAACACTCCGACGGCATAGAGCGGGATCAGCAGGTGCGTCTCGCCGCTCGCGGCGATCACCAGGCTCGCGGCCACCACGCCCAGCACCACGACGCCGAGCGTGAACGCGAGCCGATCCCCTCGGAAGCTGAAGTGACGGGGCATGAACCCGTCCTCCGCCAGGATCGCGGCCAGCCGCGGGAAGGCGTTGAAGCTCGTGTTCGCGGCCAGGAAGAGAAGGAGCGCCGTAAACGCCTGGAACAGGAAGAAGGGCAATGAGTCGTCGCCGTAGACCTGCGCAGCAACCTGCGAGATGACCGTCTGTTTCTCGGGGAGGTCCACGTGCGTGATGCCAAAGTTCACGGCAAGGAACGTGATGCCGATGAACAGCGTGCCGAGCAGTGCGGCCATGACCGCCAGGGTGGCGGCGGCGTTCTTCGCCTCCGGAGGCTTGAAGGCACGCACCCCGGTGGCGATCGCCTCCGTGCCGGTCAGGGCGACCGACCCGGCGGCGAACGCCCGCAACAGGAGCAGCGCGCCGAGCGGCTGCGCGGCATCCCGGGTCTGCTGGACGAGCGCCGATGAAAAGGTGCCGTGCTCGCCGTTGACGAGGATCCGGTAGGCCCCGATCGCGATCATGAGCAGCGCGCTCCCGAGGAACAGGTAGGTCGGGAGGGCGAAGATGTTGCCCGACTCCCGCAGGCCGCGCAGGTTCCCGATCGTGATCAGCGAGATGGCCGCCACGCCGATCACGACGCGAAAGTCGATCAGCGCCGGGATCGCCGAGGTGATCTGCTCGACGGCCGATGACGTGGAGACCGCCACCGTCATCACGTAGTCGATCAGGAGCGCCGAAGCAGCCACGAGCGAGGCGTTCCGCCCGAAGTTGCGCTTCGATACCGAATACGAGCCGCCGCCGGTCGGGTATGCGATGCACACCTGGCGATAGCTGATCGCTACGACGATCAGCAGGCCGGCGATCGCGATGCTGACATGGATCCCGAACGCCAGTGCCGCAGCCCCGCCGAGGATCAGCACGCGCAGGATCTCCTCGGTGGCATACGCCGAGGAGCTGATCGCGTCCGAGCTGAAGATGGCGAGCGCTTTCTTCTTCGAGAGGCGCTCGGTCAGCTCGGCCTCCGACGCGAGCGGCTGGCCGATGAGGACGCGCTTGATCGTCGCCCATGTCCGTTCGCGGGCAGTCAGCGGCGCGCTGGCGGCCGGTCGGGCCGTGAGCTGGCCCGGGCCGCTGTATCGGAAGTAGGGACTGTGCGGCCGCGGCACGACGACCCGTCGGTCGCCCGGTTTCCGGCCACGCAGAGACGGCCTCGCGACCGAGGTGGCCCGCTCCGCTCCGTGTGAATCGGGGGGCTCAGACACCGTAGGAAAGGCGCTCGATCAGGCGGAAGGGCAGCGCCGCTCGGCGCATCGAGTCCTGCGTGGCGGGGATGGAATACGCCACCCGGTGCCAGGTGGCAACAGCGCCGTCGGTATCGAGCACGAGGTAGCTCGCGTTCGGATCGCCGTCGCGCGGCTGGCCGACGCTGCCCGGGTTCAGCAGGATCGGCCGCTCATCGAGCTCCAGCCGATCGCCGTTGGCGGGGCGGATCAGCGTCACTCGCCCGCTCTCGTCCGCGCGCCACGCCACGGGCACGTGCGTGTGGCCGTGCAGGCCGATCGGCGTGCCTGGCGGCAGGGCGTCCATGTTCGCGCGGGCGACGTTCCCGGAGGTGATGTACTCCCAAAGGGGATCGCGTGGACTGCCGTGGACGAGGTCCATCCCTCGTTCCTCGTCCTGCCACTGCGTGGGCAGGGCCGCGAGCCAGGTCCGGGTCGCCTCACTGATTGTCGACCGGGTCCATTCGATCGCGGCGCGGGCCTCCGGGTTGAACCAGTCCAGCCCCTCGCCGCTGACGGCCGTCGTGTCGTGGTTGCCGCGGACTCCCTGGGCCTTGAGCGCCTTGAGCCGCTCCACGACCCCATCCGGCTCCGGCCCATACCCGACCACGTCGCCCAGTTGCCACACACGGTCGACGCTGCCGAGCGAGTCGATCACCGCTTCCAGGGCCACGAGATTCGCGTGGATGTCGGACAGGACCGCGATCCGCATGCCCGCTCAGGGTAACAGCGACGTCAGAGCGAACGACGCCTGCGTTCGGCGGGATCCCGCGGGAAGCCCGACGGGCTTGCCCTCAGCTTTTCGACCGTCACGAGGACGTGGTCCTCCAGCCCATCCACGGGAACCTGGTGCGTCGAGATCTGCCCTCCGCCCAACGTCGCGATCGCCGAGCCTGCACGGCCGATCTCGGCCTCGATAGGCGTGCGCTTCCAGGCGACGAGGACGCCGCCCACTCGCAGCAGCGGCATCCCGAGCTCGGCCAGCTCGGCGAGCGTGGCAACTCCTCGCGCTACCACTGCCTGCCAACCGCGATGACCCTCCTCGCCCGCCAGGGCCTCCACGCGGGCGCCGGCGACGGCGGCTCGCTGCCCCAGTCCGATCGCATTGACGACGACCTCCAGGAAGCGTGCCTTCTTCCCGACCGACTCGACGAGCAGGCTGCGGCCCGGAAGGCCGATCGCGAGCGGGATGCCCGGATAGCCGCCCCCGCTGCCGATGTCGAGCACGCTCTCGACGCCCCGCCCGCGAAGGAGCGGCAGCGCGGAGAGGCTGTCGAGAACGTGCTCGCGCGCCACCACCGCCGGGTCGCGGATCGCGGTGAGGTTGATCGCCTGCGTCCAGGCGAGGAGAAGCCGGGCGTGCCCGTCAATGGCCTGGCGTTCATCCGGCCCAAGGCGGACGCCCAGCGTGTCCAGCCCACGCTCCAGCACCGCGTCGTACTCGGGCGGCAGTGATGGGGTGAGGTCGACACGCGTCGGGAGCGGCTCGCGGCAATCCCTCACGCACCCTCCTGGGGGTTGTGCGAGAGGTGGCGGCGTCCGCCCCCGGCGTGGTCGTTCTTCGCACCGCGGGGCCGTTCGGTCTTCCGCGGCTTGTCCGGTTCGCGGCCGGGTTTCCCCGAGCCCCTCGCAAGCCTCGTTACCGTACTTGGCGCAGCCTTAGTGCGGATGCCCGACGCTACCGACCGGGCATGACGGTGTCAACGCCGTTATCCACGAATCTGCGAATCGTCCACAGGTCGGTGGATAACCCGACGCCGTTCAGCCTGCCCTGGCAGCAGCGTGGGCGGCTCGAAAGAACGCCCGTGGGCGGCTCCGTCAGGTCGCTCGCGCACTCCCCCGGATCGGGCGCCCCAGCGTCCGGCGAACGACGTCGAGCACCTCCTCGACGTACACGTCCGCCTCACCGCGCTCGGCGGCGGTACGAACGCAACCCTGGACGTGGTCCTCGAGGACCAGGATCGCGAGCGCATCGACGGCAGCCCGGAGCGCGGCGGTCTGCTGGAGGATGTCCACGCAGTACTCCTCTCGCTCGATCATCCGCGCAATGCCGCGCACCTGGCCCTCGATCCGGGACAGCCTCCGAGCGAGCTGCGCCTTGTCCTTGGAGTAGCTGTGCCGGAAATCGGCGTGCGCCTGGCCGGTTGCGGCGGCCTGGTCGCGATGCGATTCGGGGGAAGTCACGCGAGCGATGATACCCCCGGGGGGTATCCCGGGCAAACAGCGGGCGCACGGCCATCTCGACCGCAAACCGCAACCTCTTTCGGCCAGGCAATCCACACGCCTCGGCTGGGTGAGTCGCTAGACTGACGGCTGATGGAGTCGCGCGACGGCTTGTTCAGGCACCTCGACGGTGTCGGCTGCACGGTCTGCGGCAAGCCGATCGACGGGGGGCGGATTCGGCTGCTCGCCCAGCGCGAGGAGCACGCCTTCGTTGAGCTCGAATGCGTCGCGTGCGGGACCACGACGATCGGAATCGTGACGATCGATGACGAAGACCCCGCGGCGGCGCGGCTCGACACGGCCCCGTTCGGTGAGTTCGGACCTGCCGACGAGGCGCGGCTGCGCGCGGGTGCCGCCTTCGACATCGACGACGTCCTGGCAATGCACGACTTCCTGGCCGGCTATCGGGGGGATCTGCGTGGCCTCGTCGGGCGACCGCGCGAGGATCGCGGCGGAGGGTACGCGTGACCCAAGGAGCGCGCGTCAACGCGCTCGACGACATCCGCCCAGCTGAATCCCCACGGCCGGCCTTCGCTCACGCCAGCGAAGAGGAGCTCGCCCGCATCCTCGACTTCTACGAGGTCCGCTGGGAGTACGAGCCGCACGTGTTCCCGATCCTGTGGAACCTCGACGGTGCGGTCCTGGAGAGCTTCGCGCCGGACTTCTATCTGCCCGACCTGGATCTTTACGTGGAGCTCACGACGCTGAAGCAGAGCCTGGTGCGCAAGAAGAACCGCAAGCTCCGCCGCCTGCGGGAGCTGTACCCGGAAGTCCGGATCAAGCTGTTCTACGGGCGCGATTTCCGGGCCCTGATGCTCAAGTACGGAAAGGTTGGCCTGGTCAACGAGCTGTCGGGCACCCCCGGCCAGACGACACCGACCATGCAGCCGGAATCGGTAGAACCGAACCTGCAGGCGTCGCAGCGCCCAGGCGTCGACGCCTCCATCGGGCGCCCCGTGGCCGGGAAGGCGCCAGGCCCTGTCGTTGCCGAGCGGCCGCGCCGGCGCGCACCCGCCAGCCCCGCGCCATCCGTCGTCGGTCGTCCGCCGCGGGCCGCTCGTTCGCGCCTGGCCGCGAGGCGGCGCACGGTGACCGATGGCTGAGCGCGTGGCGACCGAGGTCGACCTGCTGGCCGACGTCGGCGAGATCCTGCTCGACGAGGAGACGATCCAGGCGCGCGTCGCCGAGCTTGGGCGCCAGATCAGCGCCGCCTACGGGGGCCGCCAGCTGACCCTCGTCAGCGTGCTCAAGGGATCGCTGCCGTTCATGGCCGACCTGATGCGGCATATCACGATCCCGCTCCGGATCGACCTCATGGAAGTCAGCTCCTACGGCGGTACCGCGACCGAATCCTCAGGGCTGGTGCGCATCCTCAAGGACCTCAGCTCATCGATCGAGGCCGCCGACGTGCTGCTCGTCGAGGACATCATCGACACCGGGCTGACGCTCAACTACCTGCTCCGCTACCTCCGGGGCAAGAACCCGGCATCCCTGCGGATCTGCACGCTGCTCGACAAGCCCGCTCGGCGGCTGGTGGAGATCCCGGTCGACTACATCGGGTTCACGATTCCCGACCAGTTCGTGGTCGGCTACGGGCTGGACTACGGGGAGCTGTACCGGAACCTGCGCTTCGTCGGCGTGCTCCGGCCGGAGGTCTACTCCAGCTAGCGTGATGCAGCATCGTCGACCGCTCGGGCGGGGGCGCCAGCTCGCGGCCATCAGCGCGGTCGCGATCCTGGTCGGCTGTCTCCTCCCCTGGTTTGCGGCCGGTGGCTCCGGCGGGCTGCCCGTTGTCACCTTCAACGCGTTCTCCGGCGCAGGTCTGCTGGTCTTCCTCGCGGCGATCGGGACGCTGGCGCTCGTCACGCTGCCCTACGCCGCCGGCGACCGGCCCATCGCCTGGGCGGAGCGCTGGACCTCGTACCTCATCCTGGCTGCCCTCGCGGGCCTTGGCATCCTCCTGTGGCTCATCCAGTTCATGGGCCACGACCTGGTGGGCCTGCGGCCCGACCACGCGCCCGGGCTGTGGCTGGCTCTCGTCGGAGTCATTGGCCTGTCGCGCGGGACCTTCGAGATCTACCAGATGCCGGAGCAGCACTAGCGAAATCGCGTCGGAGATCGGGCGGACGGGCGGGCGACGCGCGCCTAACCGGGACCCAGCCAGACGGTCGACTGGTCGTTGTCGGGATATCCGGCGGTGCCGACGGCCACGAGCCCCAGTGGCCCTGATGCGACCCCATCCATCTTGGCGCCCGAAAACGACGGCACGGCGTTCACCCGTCGCCAGTCAGTGCCGCCCGCGGACTGCCACACGGCGGCCGAGCCGTTGCCGCCGTCCCACTGCCAGCCGACGGCCACGAGCCCGCTTTCGGTCGGGGCGACCGCTGCCATGCGGAGTGGACTGCCATTGGCCTGGAACGACTCCTGGTTCGGGATCTTCGTCCACGTGCTCCCGTCGGGGGACGACCAGACCGTCGAGCCGGTGTCGTTGGCGTTGACCCCCACCGCGATGAACCGGCCATCGCGGGACGTGACCGCCTGTGGGACTCCTGCGGCGACGGCCGGGCTCGAGATTCTCGTCCAGTGATCGCCGTCGGACGAGCGCCACGCCAGTCCCGGCGGGCCAGCGCTCGTGTCGGTCCCGCCGACGGCGACGATTGCCGAATCCGTCGCTGCGAGGCCCAGGATCCGCGCGCCGGCGAACGGCGGGTCATCGGCCCCGCGCTGCCAGGCGAGGCCGTCGG
>VBFZ01000071.1 GCA_005880805.1 Chloroflexota bacterium
CCAGGTCGTTACGGCGAACATGCCCGTCCCGCCGTCGGGACCTTCGAGTTGCGGGGAGCGGGGTGCGCGCGTCCACGTCCGGCCGTCAGTCGACGACCAGGCCGCGCCCCCGCGACGGTCCGCCCCGACGATCACGACTCGCGCCCCGTCCGCGGCGACGGCCAGCGCCCCGGTCCCGTCCTCGGCGGGGAAGTCGTGCACGCGCGACCACTGCCGACCGTCGGGCGATATCCAGACCGCCGCGAGCGTGGGCACGGGCCGCTCGATACCCACGGCGACGAGCCCGACGGACGTCCGCGCCACCGCGAACAGGAGGTCGGCCTGAGGCGCGTGGCACGGCGAGCAGAAGACGGGTGCGCTTGAGGGCGCCTCGGTGACCGTCGACGGCTGCTCGATGTCCGCGACCTGCCAGCCGGAAAGCCCAACCGT
>VBFZ01000072.1:0-2752 GCA_005880805.1 Chloroflexota bacterium
CGCGATCATGGGCCCGTCGGGCTCAGGAAAGAGCACGCTTCTCCAGCTGCTGGGGGGCCTGGACCGGCCGAGCAGCGGCGAGGTCGTGCTCGAAGGCGCAACCATCAGCCAGCTCTCCGACGAGCAGGCCACCCGTCTGCGGCGGGACCGGACCGGATTCGTCTTCCAGTTCTTCAACCTGATCCCGCTGCTCGACGTCACGGAAAACGTTGGCCTGCCGTTCACGATCGCCGGGCACGACCCAGGGAATGGGGACCTCGCCGCCCGGGTGCGCGATGTGATCGGCCTCGTGGACCTTGCGGGCAAGCAGCACCATCGCCCCGACCAGCTATCGGCCGGGGAGCAGCAACGCGTCGCGATCGCGCGAGCGCTCGTCACGCGGCCGGCCCTCCTGTTCGCCGACGAGCCGACGGGCAACCTCGACTACACAACCGGGTCGGAGATCCTCGATGCCCTGTGGCGGTCGTGCGTCGAGCGAGGGCAGACGATCGTCCTCGTGACCCACGACTCGAAAGCGGCGGCGTATGCGGATCGGGTCTGCTTCGTGCAGGACGGGCGCATCCTCGAGGAGATCCCGCTGGGGCGGCGCGAGGACCACAGCGCCACGCCGCTGATCAGCCGTCTGGCTCAGCTCGGCCTGTAGCTCCACGTGCGAGGTCTCTCCTCCTTCGCCTGGCGAAGCCTGCGCGCGCGGCGCGCGCGCACTGCCCTGACCGTGGCGGGCATCGCGCTGGGCGTCGGCATCCTGTTCGCGGCGCTGGCTACCAACGCGAGCATCGATCGGTCGGTCGATCGAACTGTTCTCGAGGCGATTGGCCGGGCGGACCTTCGGATCGCGGCCTTCCAGGAGACCGGCCTGAGCGTCGCCACGCTTACTGTGGTTCGCAACACGCCGGGCGTTGCGCAGGCCACCGGGCAGATCGAGCGACGGACCTACCTCCAGGCGGCGTTGGGCTCGGGTCCACGCCCGCCCGTGACGCTGCTCGCAGTCGACCCCTCGCTGGACCGAATGGTCCACGACGGTCAGGGGTTTGCCGACCTTGCGTCCGACGGAGAGATCCTGGTTTCCGAAGATCTGGCCCGAGAGGATGGTCTTGCGGTCGGCAGCACGATCGTCGTCCAGGGTGCTGCCGCCGACGTCAGGCTCACTGTCCGCGGCGTCCTGCCCGGCCACGGCCCGATCCTCGATGGCGACGGTCGAGCCGCTGTGGTCACGCTGCAGGCCGCGCGCGCGGCTTTCGGACCGATCGGGCTGAGCCGGATCGACCTGACGGTCGGGCCGGGAGTCACCCCCGCCGCGGTCACGCAGGAGCTCGAGCGCCGGCTTGGCCTGGAGCCCTACCTGCTGTTCACGCCGGCCGACCTCGCAGCGTCGCTGCGGTCGTCGACCGCCGATTTCCAGGCCACGACCGCGCTCATCGCGGCGGTCTCGCTGTTCGGCGGGGCGTTTCTGATCTTCAACACGCTGTCGATGACGGTCACGGAGCTCTTCCGCGAGGTCGGCCTGCTGCGCGCGGCCGGGACCACCCGCCGCCAGGTCCATCGGTTCGTCCTGACGCAGGCGGTCACCCTCGGGGCGCTCGGATCGGCCGGGGGGATCGTCCTCGGATGGCTGCTGGCCGCGCTCATGGCCGGTTACGTCCGCTCCGTTGCTGGGGTTCCGGTGGAGGCCGTCGAGGTGCCGCTCGCGGCCGTCGTCCTCGCGATCGCCATCGGCGTGCTGGTCACGGTCGCCGCCGCGCTCGAGCCCGCCTGGCGCGCCGGACGAATCTCGCCGATCGAAGCCCTTCGCTCGCGACCGGAGCAGGGGCCCGCCATCCGGGCCCGCCTGCGCTGGCTCGCCGTCGTGTTTGCGGCCATCGCGGTCGCGGGTCTTCTCGCCTGGCCGTCGCGCGTCGGCGATCCGGCACTGGTCCGGGCGCTGCTCGTGTACGGCCTCCTCCTTGCGTGCACGATCGCGTCGCCGTTCGTGCTCGGGCCGCTTGGGAGGCTGGCGGGCGTGCCGTTCAGCGTGTTGCTCGTGCCCGAGGAGCGACTCGCGCGCGGCGCACTGACCCGCGATCGGGGAAGGACCGCGCTCACCGTGGGAGCCCTGATGGTCGGGGTCGCGATGATCGTGGCACTCGCTGGAGTGGCACAGAACGCACGCCAGGCCGCCGCTGCCTGGCTCACGGACGTGATCCCCGGCGACGAGATCCTCACCGCGATCAATCCCCTGCCGGTCGTCGGGGCGACCGCTGTGCCCGAGGATCTGTACGTTCCGGGCGTCGTCCGCGTGACGCCGATCGCGACCTTCGCAGTTGCCTACCAGGGCGTCCGCCTGGACGCGGCCGCCGTCGTCGGCGCCGACATGCTGGCCGACGGCCGGCTGCGCTTCGTCCAAGGCGATCGCACGGCCGCTCTCACCGGCCTCGACGCGGGCGGCACGGTCCTCCTGCCGAGATCCGTCGCCGAGCGCCTCGGGCTCCACATGGGTTCCGCGATGGCGTTCCAGGGAGCAGGAGGAAAGCCGATCGAACTGCGCATCGCCGGCATCATCGAGCGCGGCCTGCCCGGATCCTCCGGCGAGGCGCTGGTCGTCGGCTGGCCGGACGCGTCGGCTTCGCTGGGTGTGGTCGGCGCCGACTTCTTCGCGGCACGATTCGCGCCTGGGGAGACGGGAGCGGAGGCTCGCCCAGGGCTGGAGGCAGCGGCGCGCCAGCTGGCGCTGGAGCCGGCACCCCTCGACCGCGTCCAGGGCGCCGTGAGCAGT
>VBFZ01000072.1:2829-6061 GCA_005880805.1 Chloroflexota bacterium
TGACGATGAACGTGCTCGAGCGGGTTCGCGAGATCGGTGTGCTGCGGGCAATCGGGATGACCCGCAGGCAGGTATGGCGCATGGTGGTGGTGGAAGCGGGTGTGCTCGGCCTGGTCGGGGCGATCATCGGCTGCGTCGTCGGGCTCGCCGCGGGCTTCCTGATGCTCGGCCTGGTCGCAGCCGGCGGGCTCGGAGTGGCGCTCCAGGTCCCGTGGTTGACGATCGTCCTCGCGGCCGTCTTCGCGACGGCCGTTGCCATGCTGGCCGCCTTCGAACCGGCGCGGATAGCGAGTCGCATCTCCATCGTCCGGGCGGTTCAGTACGAGTAATCGGCGAGCGACGGCAGTTCCGGGAGGCCGACGAGCCCGCACCCGGCTTTGTTAGACTCCCAGCGCACCGTCGCCGCGTTTCCGGGCGGCGTCCGGAAGGGACTCCCGATGACGATCGCGACCCCGCGACTCAACCGACTGCCCGCGGCCGAGTCGGGCATCACGATCGGCGACTTCCTTGTCCCGATCCGACTTGGCGAGCGCCTGAGCTCCCGCGCGCGGCACGTCGTCCTGATCGTGGCGGGCGCCCTGTTCATTGCCCTCTGCGCGCAGCTGACGGTCGTCCAGACCGGGCAGACCATTCCGCTGATCGCCGACTTCCGCATCCAGCTGGCGAACACCCCCGTGCCGATCACCGGCCAGACCTTCGCCGTCCTCCTCGTCGGCGGGGCCCTGGGTGCACGTCGGGGAGTTCTGTCGGTCGCGCTCTACCTGATGCTCGGGCTGTTCCTGCCGTTCTACGCGTCTGGGACCCAGGGCATTGGTCGCTACGTCTCGGTCGACGCGGGCCACATCGTGCTGGGTACCACGGGCGGCTACCTGATCGGCTTCGTCCTGGCGGCGGCCGTGACCGGGCGGCTGGCCGAGCTCGGCTGGGATCGCCACACTGCCGGCGCCATCGCCGCGATGTTCATTGGGAACGTGGTGATCTACCTGGTCGGCGTGCCGTGGCTGGCGCTGGCGCTGTCCACCGCCTCAGTGGCCAATCCGCTCGACAAGGCCGTGGCACTCGGTCTCACGCCTTTCGTGATCGTCGACCTCGCGAAGCTGGTGCTCGCGGCGCTGCTGTTCCCGACGGCGTGGTGGATCGTCGGGCGACGCCCGGGAGAGCGCTAGACCCTGTCGCTACGTTCCCGCCAGGGGCTTCGCTGGTGAAATGGCCGGCCCGCCCTGACACGGCGGCCTTGAGGTTCCGATATGACTCGCGCAGGAGACGGCCAACCTCGGGCCAGTAGCCTCGGCCAGCACCAGCCGGGCCGTCGGAATCGGCCGTCGCACCCCGGTCCCTGACCTCCGCGGCTTCGCCTCGCAGCCGGCCTGCCTCGGCGACGGCCTCCTCGGGCAGCTCGTAGATCGCGGCATAGGTTCGCGTGATCGCCTCGCCCGCTGCCTGCCCCGCGGCCAGTCCGATCTCGCGGCGGACGACCCACCAGCGCAGCTCGCGGCGGGCGACCTCGTCGGGGTTGACCTGCTCGGGCAGGCCGAGCATCCGGTAGCCGCGGGCGATGTCGGGCGCATACCGGTCGTAGTCGCCGGTCGCTCTCGAGAACCCCGCCGCCGCCTTCGTCAGCCAGAGGGAGGCGAACAGCGCGCGCCGCCAGGAGGCCTGCGCCTGCTCCCGCAGGCCGAGCACGAGCCAGCCGAACAGCCGCGCCGGCTGCCGGCGATAGTAGGCCTTCCACATTCGCAGCTCGAGGGTCGCCAGGCGGTCGGGATCGAAGTCGGCGCCCCAGCGGCGGGCAGGCTCGAGGGGGGCCGGCTTGGTCGAAAGGTCGGTCATCGGGGTGGCCGGTATGGTAGGCGACGTGGTCACGTCGGTCCGTTCGCAATCCCCGGCCTCGAGGATGAGGCGGCCCGAGCCGGGCCATCTCGGCCTCTACGGCCCCGGCAGCGAGGCGTGGCGAATCAATCGGGAGGCGATGCTCCTGCTGGGGGCGGGTCCGCGGTCGCTGCTCATGCAGATCGCACATCCACTTATTGCCGAGGGCGTCGACCAGCACAGCGACTTCCGGGAGGACCCGTGGCGGCGCCTGCAGGGCACGATCAGGAGCTACCTGCGGGTCGTGTACGGGACGACGGCCGAGGCCCGCGGCGAGATCTCGCGGCTGAACAGCCTCCACCGCTCGATCAATGGTCCGGTCCGCGACCCGGCCGCCGCCGTTTCTTCCGGCGCCAGCCGCTACTCGGCGCGCGACCCCGAGCTGTCGCTGTGGGTCCACGCGACCCTCGTGGACTCGACGATCGTGGCGTACGACGCCTGGATCGAGCCGCTGACACGCGCACAGCGCTCCCGCTATTACGCGGAGACGAGGCCGATCGGGCGCGCGTTCGGGATCAGCAATGAGCTCCTGCCAGCGGACCTCGACTCGTTCGAGGCCTACATGGGGCGAATGCTCGCGCCGGACGGCCCCGTTCACGTGACGCCAACCGCGCAGGAGCTGGCGCGCTTCGTCCTGCACCCGTCGCTCGGCCAGATCTTCCGGCCCCTCGGCATCCTGCCCGCACCGCTCTACGCCTGGACGAACTGGCCGGCGATCGCCCTCCTTCCGGACCGGGTCCGGGCCGAGTTCGACCTCCCATGGACACCAGGTCACCGTGCAGTCGCGGGATGGCTCCTTGCCGCGTGGCAGTTCTGGCGACCGCTCCTGCCGGTCGGATTCCGAACGTTCCGTCAGGCTCGCCTGGCAGAGGAGAGGTCGGGTCGTGAGTCGACGACCACCGCTCGCTGACGCTGACGCTAAGGCGAGCTCAGGTCGCCGTCTCGCTCCCCGAGCCGCCCCAGGTGAGCTCAGGTTGCAGTCTCGCTCACCCGGCGGTCTACCCCTCAGTAGATAGACGGGAAACGGGACGCGAACATGGAGCGCAGGTCGAGGGACGTGTGCGCGTCGAGCGTGTCGAGGAGCGACTTCGTCGTCGCGATCCCGTAGCGGTGGGCTGCGACGTAGTCGCGCATCGCGCGCCAGTAAGCGGTCGTGCCCATCCGCTGCCGGACGCGATCCAGGAGTGCCGATCCCTGGATGTAGATGACGTGGAAGTAGCACGTCGCCGAGTAGCCGTAGATCGACAGGTCGAGCCGGTTCGTGGCGCATCGTGACGGCTGCCAGATCCCGGTTACGTAGCGGGCCATCTGGTCGGCAGCGGCTTCGTCGTCGAACGGCTGCCGGGCCTGGTCGTTGCCGACG
>VBFZ01000072.1:6071-7238 GCA_005880805.1 Chloroflexota bacterium
GCAGGTGCGTGCCGCTGTCGCCGCCGGGAATCCAGATCAACTGGGGGGACTCCATCCCGTAGCCGCCGGCCGACTGGGCGACCTTGAAGCTTGGATACGGATACGTTCCCACGAGCGCGCCCATCCGGCTGAGGGCGTTCTTCGCGTAGGACAGGACGGTCGAAGCGGGATAACCCGCCTTCGCGAACACGCGAACCAGCGTGTTGCCGACCTTGCTGCCGTAAACCTTGTAGTACGGACTCGCCGCAAAGTTGAAGTCGCGGACGTTGCGCGCTTCAAAGGTCTGGCTGAGGCCGCTCGAGGCCACACGCATCCCGGTCGAGGCGATGACCATGCTCCGATCCGTGGTGATCCGGACCCGGACCAGGGGGCTCGACGCCGTGATGAACGGGTCTCCGTGATTGGGCCGGTTGAACGCGCGTCGCAGGCTGACCCAGGGCAGCCAGCGGGCGGCCTCGACGACACCGTTCACCCTCGCGAAGAGCCAGTTGGAGCCGGTCAGCGTGCTCCGAAGGGTTGCCCGGATGGAAATCCGGATGGCCGTAGAAGCGCCGTCGGGCAGGACGCCGCCGAGGGGGACGACCACGGTCTGGTCGTCGATCGTCGGTGTGACGGAAGCGCCGTCGACCGTCAGCGACGTGACCCGGAGGGCGCGGATCCGGGCGGTGACGGTATTGAGCTCGACGCGGTCGATCGGACCGCCGCTCGCGTTGCGTAGCGAGATGGTCGAGGTCGCGGCGGCCGCCCTGTCCCCGTAGCGGACGGTGGCGTTCACGTTGTACGTGGCGACCAGGGCGATGCTCGTCCGGTTGACCGAGCCCGGCACGATCTGCGATCCCGTCACGAGCGCGGGCGCCGCTTGCTGCGCGGACTTCCCGCCGATGCCCAGGCTCGCCGTCGTCATGCCGTCGGCGGCGGTCGGCTGGCCAGTCGCGACGAGACCGAGCAGCACCGTCGCCGCCGTCGCGAGGCCAACCAGGACGCTCAACCGCGTGCGTGCCGCCTCGCGCGGTGCCCCGAGCACCGGTCGCACGTGCATGCACCCATTGTCGCGCCCTCGACCAGCCCCGTCGCTGGCTCATTTGGACCATTCCCGCATGGCGCGACACTGCTCGCCATACTGGAAGCGATGGCGACGACCACGGAGACCGCCGGCCCGACCCCCGG
>VBFZ01000072.1:7284-22021 GCA_005880805.1 Chloroflexota bacterium
CGATCGCGAGTCCTACCGGAGCGACGAGACACCCTACCTGCACCCCGGCCTGCCGCTGGCAGTTGCCCTGCCGACCGAGACCGCAGACGTCGCTGAGCTCGTGCGCATCGCCGCGCTTCACATGATCCCGATCGTCCCACGGGGCGCCGGAACGGGGCTGTCAGGGGGCGCGGGCGGCATCGACGGCGGCCTCACGATCTCGTTCACGAAGATGGATCGCGTCCTCGAGATCGACAAGGACAACCTCTGCGTTGTCACCCAGCCCGGGATCATCAACGCCGATCTCAAGAAGGCTGTGGCGGCCGAGGGACTGTTCTACGCGCCGGATCCCGCGTCGTATGAGATGTGCTCGATCGGCGGGAATCTCGGCACCAACGCGGGCGGCCTGTGCTGCGTCAAATACGGCCAGACGCGCGACTCCGTGCTCGGTCTGGAAGTCGTCCTGGCGAACGGCGCGGTCATCAGGACGGGCGGCAAGAACATCAAGGACGTCGCCGGCTACGCGCTCACGCACCTGTTCGTCGGCTCGCAGGGAACGCTCGGGCTCATCACCGAGGCGACACTCCGCCTGCGGCCGACCCCGCCCCCGCGGGCAACCATGCTCGCGTTCTTCCCCACGCTCGAGCAGGCCGGCGACGCGGTGAGCGGCATCACGGCGGCTGGTCTGGGCCCGGTCACCCTCGAGCTGCTCGACCAGTTCACCATCCAGGCCGTCGATGACTACCAGAACCTGGGGCTCGACCGCGAAGCGGCGGCGATGCTGCTGATCGAGTCGGACCTGCCCGACGCGGCCGCCGAGGTCGAGCTGACGGCGGCGGAAGCGGCCTGCACCGCCGCCGGCGCATCGATGCTCGTCCGGGCGCGCGACGCGCAGGAGGCCGACTGGCTGCGCCAGGCGCGTCGCATGGCGTACCGGGCGCTCGAGCAGCTGGGCGTCGTCCGGATGGAGGACATCGGCGTGCCGCGCAGCCGGGTGCCCGAAATGCTGGTCGCGATCGAGGCGGTCGCGAAGCGGTACGACGTCAGGATCGCGACGTTCGGGCACGCGGGCGACGGAAACCTGCACCCGAACTTCGTGTTCGACCGCGACGATCCACGGGCCGAAGAGATCACGGAGACAGCGCGAGTCGACCTCTACCGGGATGCGCTCCGGCTGGGCGGGACTGTGACCGGCGAGCACGGCATCGGAACGACGCGACGCGACTTCCTCGAGCTCCAGCGCGGCGCGGACGCTGTCAAGGTGATGCGGTCGATCAAGCACGCGCTCGACCCGCTCGGCATCCTCAACCCTGGGAAGGTCGTCTAGCCCGTTCTTCGCCCGCCGGGACACCGCAGGGGCAAAAACCTCTCGCCGAGTGATCCAACGGTCGGCAATCGGCGCATACCCCGCCAGATGGCCGGTGAGGGGTCGCGACGCACCGGTCGATCGAGGAGGCCCCGCGCGGACGAACACCCCGTCCCTCGTCCGCGTGCCCTCCAGCTTCGAGGAAAGGACCTCACAGCCCAATGCGTACATCCACCAAGCTCGCCACGTTTGGGGCGGCGATCGTCGTGCTGACAGCTGGCGTGGCCCCGATCCTGACGTCGGCGGCAGACCACCTCGACGCCCCGAGTCTCGGCTCGCTCACCGCGGGTTCGCTCAAGGGTGACCGGGATATCAACGATGTCTATGTCTTCCAGGGCGCCAATGCCTCGAAGACGGTTATCGCAATGACGACCAACCCAGCTGCGGGGGCGCTCGCGCCCACGACGTATGGGACGAACGTCAGGTACGAGATCAACATCGACAACAGCGGCAATGCCGTTGCCGATCACCAATACGTCGCCCGCTTTGGGGCCGTCGGCAGCGGACCAGACAGCAAGCAGTCGCTGACGCTCTGGCGAGACGGCCAGATTGTGGCAAGCGGCAAGACCGGTAACGCGGTTCAGGTCGCCGGCGGCGGCAAGCTCTTCGCCGGCCTCCGGTCGGATCCATTCTTCTTCGACCTGCTTGGCTTCCGCGGCTCGCTCGGTCTCGGGGGAACCGCTCGACTGTGCGACAGTCGGCCCGGCAACCACGACTTCTTCAAGGACCTCAACACGATGGCGATTGTCCTGGAGGTGCCGGACTCGGCACTGGGGACTCACATCGGAGTGTGGGGCGACACCAAGCAGCTGATCGACGGCAACTGGGTGCAGATCGACCAGATGGGCCGGCCGGCCATCAACACCGTGTTCAACCACACGGCGGCTGACAAAGAGCTGTTCAACGTCACCCCGCCTTCACAGCAAGCCGACCCCTCCAAGCCATTCACCCAGAACATCATCGACACCCTGACGAGCTTCGGCTGGAGCACCGCGTCCGCCACTGGGATCGCGTCCTTCCTCCTGCCCGACGTCGTGACCTACGACACCCGGACGGCCGCGAATGGAACCGCTTTCAACGGGCGTGCTCTTGCCGACGACGTCATCGACGCCGAGCTCGGCGTGACCACCATGAACCATGTCACGAGCGACTGCGTGGCGGCGCATACCGACTACCAGTCAAGCTTCCCCTACCTGGGCGTCCCGCACTGACGCCGTAACCCGGGAGCGAGCCCTCTCGCTCCCGGGCTGTTCCCAAGGACGGACGCAGGTGACACTCATGACTGCGGTTGCTCGTCGGGCTCGACGCCCCATCCGGATCCGCCCGGTGGCCGTCCTGTTGGGTGCGATCCTGATTGCGGCGGTGACACAGGTTTCAGCAATCCTTGTCCACCCGACCCGACCACCCACGGCGGCAACCAACGCTGCCTCGACGGGCGGCGAGCTGGCCGCCGATCCGGCAGATTCGGGGCACGTGACGAGTGGCGTCGGCGTGACCGGTGGCCAATTCGACTGGCTGGCCAACGGGATCAGCGTGTGGACCCGCAAGCTATCCGAGAATTCGCAGGACTACATCAGCGCCACCAACCTCGGCTCACTGTATCTGCAGCGCGCCCGCCTGACGGCCAACATCGACGACTACGATCGCGCCGCCAGGTCGATTGCTCAGGCTCTTGTCGCGGATCCGGGCTACGAGTCCGGCCGGACCGTCGAGTTGAACGTGCTGTTCGCGACCCATCAGTTTGCGACCGCACTCGAGCATGCCCAGAGCCTGCTCGCCGATGACTCCGGCAACCTCCAGGCGCGGGCCACTGTCGCCGATTCCCAGCTGGAGCTCGGCCGATATGCAGCGGCCCAGGACAGCTACAGGCTGTTGACCGCCATCGCCAAGGGGCCTCCGATCGACGCGAGACTCGCGCACCTGGCATTTGTGACCGGCGATCCAGCAAAGGCCCTCGCTCTTGCCAAAGCCGCGCGAGACGCGGCGGTCATTGCAGCCGACGATCCCCACAGTCCCGACCTGGCTTTCTACGAGTACCAGCTCGGCGAGATCGCCCGCCTGACGGGCGATCCCGCGCTGGCAGGATCCGCCTATCGTGCAGCACTGATCGATCGGCCGGACGATCTCGGCTCGCTGGTGGGGTTGGCCCGCGTTGAGGCCCACGACGGCGATGCAGGGGCAGCCATCGCACAGCTCCGCCGAGCGGCCGCGATTGCGCCGCAGCCGGACACGCTCGCTCTGCTCGGCGATCTGCTCGAGGAATCCGGCGATCCTCGGGGCGCCACGCAGGAATACGCGACGGTCAGGGCAATTCGAACGCTGAGCGAGACCGCAAGCTCGGTGTACGACCGGCAACTGCTGCTGTTCGAGCTGGATCACGGCGGCGCGACCGAGCCTGTGCTGGAGGGCGCAAGGATTGCCCTCGCAGCGCGAGGCGACGTCTACGGACACGACGTGGTCGCCTGGGCGCTGTACCGCCTCGGCCGACCCGGCGAGGCGAAGGCCGAGATGGCAGCAGCGATGGC
Source organism: Chloroflexota bacterium (assembly GCA_005880805.1). GTDB lineage: Bacteria > Chloroflexota > Limnocylindria > Limnocylindrales > CSP1-4 > CF-16. Next base: position 11,155 of record VBFZ01000072.1, read on the forward strand.
GCAGGGGACCCCGGACGCACGGCTTCTGTACCACGCCGGAGCCATCGACCTCGCGAGCGGCGATCGATCCGGCGGGGCGCGGCTCCTCCGGCAGGCGATCGCGCTCTCCTCCGGCCTCGATCCCCTTCAGCTGGCCGAAGCCACGCGACTGTTGTCGGGCGCCTGAGCCCATCGCGCGCCCGGCCCAACGGGCGCGCGCTTTGACAGCCGGTTCCGGCGTTCTGGATGATCGTGGCGATGAGGATCGCCGGTACTACGAACGCGCGACGGGCGATTCTGGCGATCGACCTGGGGACGGGCGAGGCAAAGGTCGGCCTCGTCGCGGCGGACGGGCAGCTCCTTGGTGCGGGTCGCGCGGGCTACGCGGTGGACCTCGGCGGGGAGGACGGGCGGGCCGAGCAGGACCCCGAGGCGTGGTGGCGGGCCGTCCACGACGCGACCCCAAGCGCGCTCGCGGAGGCCGGTCCGGTCGACGTGCGGGCGGTGTGCTGCGTCGGGCAGGGGCCAACGCTCGTAGCAGCCGATGCGGACGGGCGCCCGACTCACCCGGCCATCAGCTGGCTCGACCGGCGGAGCCAGGCCGAGGCCGACGGGCTCGCCACGGCTCTCGGCGTCCGCGGGTGGGGACTCGGGATCCTGCCGAAGGCCCTTTGGCTGGAGCGCCACGGGCTGGCCGAGTCATCGACCCGCTGGTACCTGACCTCCTGGGAGTGGATCGGCCTGCGGCTGACGGGCGTGGCCCGGGCGACGGTGGCGATCGGTCAGACCATTCCTGACCGAGCGGCCCTGCGGGCGGCCGGCTTGTCGGTCGATCGGTTGCCGCCGGAGATCCGCGCCGGTGAGCTTCTTGGAGCTCTGACCGCAGAGGCCGCCGGCGAGCTCGGGATCCCGGCCGGGGTTCCGGTCGTAGGCGGCCTGGCGGATGCGCTCGCGAGCTTCCTGGGGGCGGGCCTGGCGGGTCCCGGCGACGCCATCGACACCGGCGGAACGTCGGGTGGGTTCGCTGTCTACTGGTCTGGCGACCTGCCGCTGCCCGAGACGTCGCGCTCGTTCGTTCCGCTGGAGGGGCGCTACGCGCTGGGAGGCGCGATGTCCGCCACCGGGGCATCGCTCGACTGGTTCCGCGACGATGTGCTGGGAGGTCACACCACGACCGAGCGGCTGATCGAGGAAGCGGCCGCCACACCACCCGGAGCGGAGGGGCTTATCTTCCTGCCCTACCTCGCGGGGGAGCGTGCGCCCATCTTCGACCCGGAGGCACGCGGGACGTTCGCCGGCCTGTCCCTTGCCCATCGGCGCGGCCACCTGGTCCGCGCGATCCTGGAGGCCACCGCGTTCGCTATCCGCCACGTCGCCGAGCCGATCCTGGCCGCCGGAGTGACCGTTACGGAGATGCGGATCTGCGGCGGGCCCGGCCGCAGCGATACCTGGAACCAGATCAAGGCCGACATCACCGGTTTCCGGGTCGCGGTTCCCGTTCTGCGCGATACGGCCATGGTCGGCGCCGCGATCCTGGCGTCACCGGCCGTTGGTTTCCACCGCGACCTGCCGGAAGCGATCGGGGCGATCGTCAGGATCGACCACCGCCTGGAACCACACCCGCAAACGCGTGCGACCTACGACCGCCTCTTCGCCGCATACAAGCAGCTGTACGCGGACCTCCGGCCGACCTTCGCCCGACTGCACGGGATCGCCAGAGACTGACTGCGGGGCCTCCCGCGGCCCCGTGTTAGACTCGCCGCGCCTTCGGGGCAGGGTGGAATTCCCGACCGGTGGTAAGACCTCGTTCGGACCGGCAATCGACCTGGACGGGGTGAGCCCACGAGCGGCCCGGCGACTTGCGCGCCGGGCGTCAGCAGATCCGAGGGCGGCCGAGCCGCTCGACCGGAGCCGACGGTACAGTCCGGATGGAAGAAGGCGAGCCTGCGCGCGAGCGTGGGCCGTCGAGCGCACGCCCCGAAGCCGAGAACGGAGTTCGGGACGCGTTGATCGACCACCAGGCGATTTCCCCTGACGTCGGCGGTGGGGCGGCGGCTCCTGCCCACCGTCCGCCAGCGGCGCTGACGGCGGAGTCGCTCGACTTCAGCTACGAGGGTTCGGGCGCCGGTTCAGCCCAGCTGGTCCTCGCGGGTCTGTCCTTGTCGGTGCAGCCCGGCGAGGTCGTCGCGCTGGTCGGCCCGAACGGGTGTGGCAAGAGCACGCTCCTCCGCCTGCTTGCCGGTCTCCTGCAGCCGACCTCCGGAACCGTCGAGATCGCCGAACGGCGCGTCGACGGCCCGGATCCGCGGATCGGGCTCGTCTTCCAGGGTCCGCGGCTCCTGCCCTGGCGCTCCACGCTCGACAACGTCGCCTTCCCGCTCGAGCTCGCTGGCTGGCCGAAGGAGCGCCGGCAGCGCCGGGCTCGGGAGCTGCTCGGCCTTGTCGGTCTGACCGGCGTCAACGAGAAGCGGCCGCACCAGCTGTCCGGAGGCCTGCGCCAGCGGGCAGCGATCGCTCGCGCGCTCGCGCTCGACCCCGGCGTGCTCCTGCTCGACGAGCCGTTCAGCGCGCTCGACGCGCTCACCCGTGACCGGCTGAACCTCGAGCTGCAGGAGCTCTGGCAGCGCACGAGCACGACGATCCTGCTGGTCACCCACAGCATTTCCGAGGCCGTCTTTTTGGCGGATCGCGTGCTGGTCATGTCGCCACGACCCGGTCATATCGTGGCCGAGGTCGGAGTCCCGCTCGCCCGGCCCCGAACGCTCGACCAGCTCGATGCGAGCGTCGTGTCCGAGGCCGCATCGGAGATCCGGCAGCACCTCTCAACCGAGGACATGGCCGCGTGAGGGTTCGCGCGTCCGACGTCGCGTGGGTCGTGGGCGGGGCGGTCCTGTTCGTCCTCGTCTGGCAGGCCGTGGTCGTCGTCGGTGGCTTTCGGCCGTTCGTTTTGCCTTCACCCTTCAGTGTCGCTACGCGCTTCGTGGAGGCGTGGCGCGACGGGACCATGGAACCCCACGTGGCGACGACCCTGGGTGAGATCGCGCTGGGGTTCGCCGCCGGTGCCGCAACGGGCCTGGTCGTCGGCTATCTGCTCGCCCGCTCGCGAATGGCCGAGCGGCTCCTGTCGCCGTACATCGTTGCCGCGCAGGCCACGCCCGTGCTGGCGGTCGCACCGCTGCTCGCGCTGTGGTTCGGGACGGGCCTGCTCTCGAAGGTGATCATCTGCGCCCTGATCGTGTTCTTCCCCATCGCGGTCTCGACGATGGTCGGGATCCGCTCGGTGGACGCTGAGCTGCTGGAGATGTGCCGGGCGTTCCGCGCGACGCCCTCCCAGGTGCTCGCGAAGGTCGAGGTACCCGGCGCCTTGCCGTCGATCCTTGGCGGCTTCCGGGTCGGGGTGACACTCGCGGTGATCGGCGCGATCGTCGGCGAATGGGCCGGCGGCGAGCGTGGCCTCGGCGTGCTGATCAATCTCGCGCGCGGGAGCCTGTTCGACACGCCACTGCTGTTTGCCACGCTCGCCACCATCGCGCTGATCGGCATCGCGCTGTACATGGCCGTCGTCCTGCTCGAGCGCCGCCTCGTCGGCGCGCGGGGCTGAACCGGAGGGGAGATGAGGCGCCTCACGTCGCTCGCGCTGGCCACCATGCTGCTGGCGGCGGCCTGCAGTGGAGGAGGGAGTCCGGGTCCGTCTGTTCCGCCCGTCAGCCCGTCGCCTTCGGTGCCCGCCTCCGCACTCACGCCGACGAAGCTGACCGTGGGTCTGGGCTACATCCCCAGCGTCCAGTTCGCCCAGTTCTATCTCGCGCAGCAGGCGGGCTACTACCGCGACGCAGGGCTCGATGTGACCTTTCAGAACAAGATCGATCCAGATCTCATCACGCTCGTCGGTCAGGGCGCGGTCGACATCGGCATTGCGGACGGGACGAGCGTCATCCCGGCCGTCAGCCAGGGCATTCCGGTGCGCTACGTCGCGACGATCTACGCGCAATTCCCCAACGTCGTGTACGCCAGGGAGTCGAGCGGTATCAGGACCGCCGGCGACCTGAAAAGCCGGAAGCTCGGCACGCCGGGGAAGTTCGGCTCGAGCTGGATCATGCTGCAGGCGCTCCTCGGCTCCGCGGGGCTGACGACCAACGACGTGAGCATCCAGCTCTATCCCGATTTCGGGCAGGGCGCAGCCCTCCAGCAGGGCGCCGTCGACGCCGCGACTGGCTTCATCAACAACGAGCCCGTCCAGCTGGAACAGTCCGGGACGCCGGCGACCCTCCTGAAGGTCGATTCGATTGTCCCGCTGCCGGGCAACGGCCTGATCGCCTCCAGCGACGGGATCCAGGCAAAGAGCACACCGTTGAAGGCGTTCGTGGCCGCCACCCTTCGGGCGATGAACGACGTGATCGCGGATCCGCAAAAGGGCCTCGACGCCGCCGTCGCGGCCGTCCCCGAGCTCGGCAAGGATCGCGCGCTCCAGCTGGCGATCCTCAAGGCCACGATCGACACCTGGCAGAGCGCGTACACCAAGGCGCATGGCCTGGGCGCGATCGACCGCGACGGCTGGACGAAGACCGTCGCGTTCATGACCGGCCTGCCGGACCACCCGGTGGCGCGTCAGGTGTCGGTCGACGAGCTGGTCAGCGAGGCGCTCCTGCCGAAGTAGCTCGCTCCCGACGCGCGTGGCCGATCATTGCGGGGCTCGCGATGCGCGTGGTCGGTCATCGCGGGCCTCCCGACGCATACCATTTCGACCGATGCCCGAAGCCGATGGCGGCCCCAAGGCGATGCCCGAGCGACCCCCGTTCGCACTTCGCGCCCGACTGATCACACCCCTGTCGGGCGGGCAGACGCGGCACGAGGCCGACGCGCTGGTCGAGGTCGACGCTGGAGGTCGAATCTCGGCTGTTCGCCCGTGGTCGTCGGGTGTCGGCTCGAGGGGGCCCAGGGCGCCGGAGGGCGGGGCAGCGGAGGCTCGTCCGGTCGTCGATCTTCGGCCATTCGTCGTCCTGCCCGGGCTGGTCGACCTCCACGCGCACCTGCCGCAGCTCCCGAACGCCGGGCTGGGCGCCGGGCTCGACCTCCTGACCTGGCTCGAGCGCTACATCTTTCCCCTCGAACGCGGCTTCGACGAGGAGGCCGCCGTACGCCTGGCACCGGCCGCCTTCCGGGCGCTCGCCTGTGCCGGGACGACGACGGCGGTCCTGTATGGGGCGGTCTTCGAACCCAGTCTCGACGTCGCGTTCCGGGCGGCCGAGGAGCACGGGATCCGGGCGGTCATCGGGAAGGTCATGATGGACCGGCTGACGTACGACGAGACGCTGCGGCCGGCGGACATCCTGGAGCTCTCGCTGCGCCAGTCGGCCGACTTGTGCGCGTTCACGCCCCGTTTCGCGGTCAGTTGCACGGCCGAGCTCCTTCGCGAGTCGGCGGCCCTTGCGCGGTCCACCGGCGCCTACTGGCAGACGCACCTGTCCGAGGATCGCGGCGAGCTGGCCGAGGTCGCGCGACTGTTCCCGTCGGCGACCGATTACCTGGACGTCTACGACCAGGCCGGCGGGCTCGGAGAGCGATCGATCTTCGCGCACGCGATACATCTTTCGGACCGCGAGATCGTCCGGCTGGCGGAGACGGGGTCGCGCGTTGCGCACTGCCCGGCGTCCAACCTTTTCCTGGCCAGTGGTGCCATGCCGCTGGCCCACTACCTGGAAGCCGGCATCCGTGTCGGGCTGGGCTCGGATGTCGCGGCCGGGCCGGAGCTGTCGATCTTCGGGGCGATGCGATCCGGGGCTTACACGCAGAGCGCGCTCCGGGTCGCGAGCGGCGGCGGTCCCGTGCTGGGCCCGCTGGATTGGCTGCGGATGGGGACGCTCGAGGGCGCGCGCGTGCTCGGTCGATCGAGGTGGGCAAGGAGGCCGACCTCATCGCGGTCGACCCCCGCCTTACGCTCCCCCTGCCCGAGATCATGGACGTTGCTACGGATTGGCCCGCCGGGTCGGACCCGGCCGCCTCCGACCCGGCCACCTCCGACCCCGAGGCGCTGGTCAGCCGCCTGATTTTCCGGACGCACCCGTCGATGGTTCGCGCCGCCTGGGTCCGCGGCCGCCGCCTGGCCGGCCCGGGTGACGCCTGATGAGTGGCCGCCGCCATCTACAGCACGACGATCCCGCTGTCAGGCGGGTGCCGCCCTTCCTGGAGTGCGCGGAGGATCTCCCGCGAATCGAGAGGAAAATCCGAGCGCAACGCCTCGCGCCAGCTGATCAGAGCCGCCCGATTCCTTCTGGTGTCTGCGATCAAGAGCATCACTCGTTCGATCCGCCCATCTCGTCGCTTGAGGGACAGCTTGCGCGCGAGAGCCTGCCCGTCCGAGATGCGCGTCTCGGCTTCGACGGCTGTCCGCTCGTTGCTGGATCCGATGAGGGCATCCCACGCACGCCGGTCGCCTTCTATCGGGAGTGCGACCTCGGTCTGCCATTTCAACGAGACATGGATCCTCTGTCGCAGCCGCTCCAGCAGCGACGACTGGGCGGCATCACGCAGCGGATCGCCGCCGGGAAAGAACCTCACCGAGAGATCCAGACCCAGCGCGGTCGCGATGCCACTAAGCTGAGCGATCGTCAGGCCAGAGACGGCCCCGCGCTCCACACGTCCAACCTGTGCATGGGAGATGCCCGCGGCGCGTCCAACCGACTGCTGGCTCAGGCCAGCGGCCAGTCGGGCGTCACGGAGCTCGGTAGCAACAGCCAGCTGGATCTTGCGGCTCACTCGCGCGGCTCGATCTACCGGTCGCTCGCGGGGCGCCATCATCGCAAGGGATCGTTGCAGGCCGCCCTTGCCTCAGGATTACCGCCTCGCTGCTCGCCCAGCGTTCAAAGCGACGTCCGACGTGGCTGTCCGGGCGTGGCCGCCGGTCCGTTCGCACGCCCGGCGTTCAATCCACGCCTTCAGGAGCGTTCCGGCCGTTCCCTTGAACGCCCACCGTTCAGGGATGACGCCGGGGCGCCCCACGACGGTCGGTTTGAACGCCTGGCGTTCAGGCAACCGGAGTCGGCGTGAAAGCAGCCGCGGACATCCTCATCTCGGGTGGCACGATCGTCGACGGGACGGGGGCACCCGGGCGGCCCGGGAATGTCTCCATCCACGACGAACGGCTGCGGCTCGTCGCGCCGGGCGAGGACGGTCCCACTGCCAGCCGCCGGATCGATGCCACCGGGATGGTCGTCGCGCCGGGATTCATCGACCTCCACAGCCACAGCGGCCTGATGATCCTGCACGAGCCGCGCCACGAGCCGAAGGTCCGGCAGGGGGTCACGACGGAGGTGATCGGCGTCGACGGCAACTCCTATGCGCCGTTCTCGAGCAACGACGACCTGCTGGCGTTCGTCCACCTCAACGCAGGCCTCGACGGCCGCCCGCCGATTGCATTCGACTGGGACACCGTCGCCAGCTATCTCACCCGCTTCGACCGGCAGGTCAGCGTCAACATCGCGGTCCTCGTCGGGAACTCTGCGCTGAGGATCGCGGCCGTTGGCTGGGACGACCGACCCGCGGAGCCGCGGGCCCTCGCCCGCCAGCGCGCGCTCCTGCGCGAGGCGATGGAACAGGGCGCCTTCGGGCTGAGCTCCGGGCTCGACTACCCGCCCGGCAGCTACGCCACCACCGACGAGCTCGCCCAGCTGGCGCGCCAGGCCGCCAGCCAGGGCGGCTTCTACCACAGCCACGTCCGGTACACGCTCGGTGATCGGTATCTCGATCCGTTCCGCGAGGCGATCGAGATCGGGAGGCGCGGCGAGGCGCCGGCCCACATCACCCACTTCTACCACCGCCTCACGTTCCCGGGCGGACCCGAGCCCATGCTCCAGCTGGTCGATGACGCGCGCGCGGAGGGCCTCGACGTCACCTTCGACGCATACCCCTACGAGTGGGCGAGCACGCGGCTTCTCATCCTCACTCCGATGTGGGTGCAGGCAGGCGGCCCGCTGCGGACGAAGGAACGGCTCGCCGACACGAGCGTCCGCGACCGCGTCCGGAAGGAGCTCAAGGCGCGGGGCCAGCTGTTCGCCGGGGCGGGCGGCCTCCGGGACGTCAGGCTGGGCGCCTTCACGAGGCCCGACAACCTCCGCTGGGAGGCAAGGACCTTCGGCGAGCTGCTCGACGAGGTTGGCGGCGATCCGGTCGACGTCCTGTGCGACCTGCTGCTCGACGAGGACCTCGGGGTCAGCGAGGTGACGCCCGGCCCGCACACGGACGGGATCCGGCGATTTCTCAGGCACCCGATCGGTATGGTCGGCACGGACTCAACGTTCCTCGGCGCCAAGCCCAGCCCGCGGACGTACGGCAGCTATCCGCGCATCCTTGGTCAGTTCGTCCGCGAAGAGGCGCTTCTCAGCCTCGAGGAGGCGATCCGCCGGATGACGTCAGCCCCGGCCGACCGCCTGGGGCTGCGGGAGCGCGGACGGCTGGCGGACGGGCTTGCGGCCGACATCGTCGTGTTCGACCCGGCACGGGTACGTGCGAACGCGACCTACGAGGAGCCGCGGCAGTTCCCGACGGGCATCGAGTGGGTGATCGTCAACGGCTCCATCGTGGTCGAGCAGGGCCGCCACACTGGCGCGCTGCCAGGACGTTCGCTTCGGCACGGGCGCGACTGATCGCGCGGTTGCGCCGCCGACCGCGCGGCGAGATCAGCCAACGGGCCGAAATCAGCCGGCGGACCGAAATCAGCCAACGGGCCGAATCAGCCGGCCGGCCGCTCGGCGTTAACAGGGCGCGTTGGCCTGGGCGTCGGTGGCTGACGCATGACCCGGCGATCCGCGTTGAGCCGCTGCTCCGCCAGGCGCAGCGCGACGTCGAGGCTCTGGTCGGCGCCGACGTTCGCCCAGCCGATCGCCAGGCGCACGGCGACGGCTCCGGCCTCCAGCCAGAGGTCGGTAGCGGTCCGGACACGCTCCACGTAGTTGATTGCCTGGACCTCGTCGGTCTCGGGCAGCAAGGCGCCGAACTGGCCCGGCCCCAGGCGCGCGACCCGGTCGGTGAGGCGAGCGTCGTGGCGCAGCGTCGCCGCGACGGCGCGGATCAGGCGGTCCGCTGCCGGCTGGCCGAAGCGCTCGATGAGCCTGTCGAGGCCGTCGAGCTCGGCGAGCACGACAGTCGCGGGTCGGCCGTAGCGGGCGGTTCTTGCTTCCTCGTCATGGATCGAGCGCGACCAGAACAGTGGAGAGTCGAGGCCTGTCTGCGGGTCGACCAGCGCGGACGGCTCGGACTGGATCACGTGGTCGAAGCCATCGAGATCGGGGAAGCCGGCAGGCTCCTCGGTCCCTTTCGCCGTTCCTTCAGGTGAAGGATCGCTCTCCTCGTCGTCCTCGACCGCGCCGGACATCGTCGGCCGGCCTTCTGCGCGGAGGACGTCGGCCCGATCTCCTGTTTCGGGATCGGCCTCCGGCGAGGTGGCCTCACGGCCAACGGTGCCGCCCGCGGCAGCACCCTGCATGGCGAGCGTGCCTGACGTCCACGAGCTGCCGGGCCCGAACACATCCCGAACCCGGCGCCGCCGCGCGCGCGGAATGATGAGGACGGCGGCCATCAGCAGGACGTTCGCCCCGACCGCGACGAGGAGCAGCGTGAGGATGGCTTCCTGCGTCGGCACGTGGTTCAACTCCAGCAGCTGGAAGACATGTTCCAGCGCACCCCTGCAAATGACGTTACGACGAGTGCTCGATAAGGACCGATTTGGCGACTATACGGAGCAGATATCGCCCCTGACGATATGTCGATGGTCACCCCGACCGATAGGCGTTGCGGCCGAACAACGCGCGGTACGGTGCGGCGTACTGAGGTGCGGTTTGGTGCGCGCGGCGCTACCAGGTCCCCCTGGCTTGACATCGCCCCGACCGACGGCCATCGTCCGGCCGAGGAGGTCGAGCCCGCTCCCCGATGACAATCCGCACGCCGACGAGACGTGTGCCGTTCCCCGGCGCCCCCGCCAGATCCGCTCCCGACGCCCTGGTCGTCGCGCCAGGCGACGTGGGTGTCGGACGCGTACGCGGGGCGCCGCTCCGGCGTGAGGGTCCGGCCAAGCTCACGGGACGGGCAAAGTACGCCGACGACCTCGTGTTCCCGGGCGCCTGGTACGGCGCGACGATCCGCTCGACGCAGGCCCACGCGCGCCTGGACGGGCTCGAGCTCGATCCCGGCTTCGACTGGTCGAAGGTGGTGATCGTGACCGCCGCCGACATCCCGGGCGAGAACATCGTCTCGCTCATCAGCGACGACCAGCCGGTCCTCGTCCCACAGGGCGGCGAGATCCGCCATCACGCAGAGCCGGTGGCCCTGCTCGCGGCGGCCGACCGTGAGACGCTGCGTGCCGCTCGCCGCCGGGTCACCCTCCGGACGACGGAGCTGCCGCCGGTCTTCGATCCGCTCCAGTCAGAGCAGGTCTTCGCCCACTTCGACATCCGCGCCGGCGACGTGGACGCCGCGCTGGCGGGCGCCGACCTGGTCATCGAGGGGACGTACCGGGTCGGCCACCAGGAGCAGCTCTACATCGAGAACCAGGCGATGATCGCCGTCCCCCGCGAGGACGGCGGCGTCGCGGTACACGGCTCGTTGCAGTGCCCCTACTACATCCACAAAGCGATGAGGCGGGCGCTCCGCTTCGACGACCGGCAGGCTCAGGTCGTCCAGGCGGAGACCGGCGGAGGCTTTGGCGGGAAGGAGGAGTACCCGTCGATGATCGCCCTGCACGCGGCGCTGCTGGCCCTCAAGTGCCGCCGCCCGGTGCGGATGATCTACGACCGCCACGAGGACATCGCCGCCACGACGAAGCGCCATCCGGCGATCGTGAAGTACCGGAGCGGCGTGAGCCGGGACGGTCGACTGCTCGGGCAGGACATCGAGA
>VBFZ01000073.1 GCA_005880805.1 Chloroflexota bacterium
GAGGCGGACGAGGTCGAGGAGGCGGCTTCCGCGATCCAGGCGTCAGGCGGGACCGCGCTGGCCGTTCCAGCAGACGTGACGGATAGCCATTCGATCGGGGCGGCCATTTCGGCTGCCGTCGAGCGCTTCGGCCGGCTCGACGCCCTTGTGACCTCGGCCGGCATCCAGCGCTACGGCACGGCGGTCGACACGGACGAGACGACCTGGGACACGGTGCTCGCGGTGAACGTCAAGGGCGTCTTCCTTGCCGCGCAGGCGGCGCTGCCGCACCTCCGTCGGAGCCACGGGTCGATCGTCGTGATCTCGTCAGTGCAGGCCCACGTGTCGCAGGCCGGTGTCGTCGCGTACTCGGCCAGCAAGGGCGCCCTCGACGCGATGGTCCGGGCGATGGCCGTGGACGAGGCGGCCTTCGGCGTGCGAGTGAACGCCATCTGCCCGGGCTCGGTCGACACGCCGATGCTCCGCGCGTCGGCGCGCCAGTTCAGCGACGGAAGCGACGAGGGAGCGCAGCGGCTCGTCGAGGCGTGGGGTCGTTCGCACCCGCTCGGGCGCGTCGCGCGCCCGCGAGAGATCGCGGAGGTCGTGGCGTTCGTCGCGAGCGACCGCGCCAGCTTCCTGACCGGCGAGGACATCCGGGTGGACGGTGGCCTGCTGGCAACCGCCCCGGTGGCGCTGCCCGACTGAGGGTCGGCCCACCCGGCCGGGAACCTGCGTGCGCCTACCTGCGCGCCGTCATCGCCAGGGAGCGCAGGGGCGGGAAGTCGTCGAGGAGGTCCTGGGCGCGGACCTGCAGCAGCTCGATCGATTCCCTCAGGCCCTGAAGTCGCCAGGCGCCCAGGCTCAGCAGCTCGATCCCGTGGGGAAGCGGCGTTCCGAGGGCGTCTCGTGCGGCGGCCGAGATGACGATCTGCCCGCCATGTGCCGAGGTTGAGATCCGGGCGACGGTGTGGACGGCGATGCCGATGTAGCCCATTTCGGTGAACGTGGGCCGGCCCGTGTGGATGCCGATCCGGACGCGGGGACTGATCCCGTCGCCCCACGCATGACCGCCAATGCCCCTCTGGATTCCGACCGCGGCCTGGAGCGCGGCAGCCGCCCGCCCGAAGGCCGCGAACAGCTCGTCCCCACGCGCGTCGACCTCGCGGCCGCCCGCACGACGCAGCTCGCTCCGCATCAGCCGTCGAAGCTGGTTGAGCACCGGACCGTAGCCATCACCCAGCACGTGCAGGAGCTCGGTCGAGCCCTCGACATCGGCCAGCGCGAAGGTGACCTGCCCGCGCGGCAGCTTGCGTTCCGGTCGGAGCTGACCACCGACGAAGCCGAGCGGCGTGATGCCGAACCTGGCCGCCGCCTTGAGCAGCCGCATCCGGGCACGATCGCGCGCCTCGTCGTCCTCGAAATTGACCCGGCTGAACCGCGCGAGGGCATTCCGCAGATGCGCCTCGTCGTGGATCGGAAGCATCCGGCGCCCGGTCGAGTCGATGTAGGCAAAGGAGCTGTTGGGCAGGCGTGCGCGCTCCCTCGCGCCCAGCGGTGGCATACGCTCATGATCGTGGCTGAGCGCGGTCGGTGCCAGCGGCGAGCCCCCGGCCAGTGATGAGGAGCCCAGGGTGTCGCGTCGGCTAGAATCGGGAGCCTGGCGGAGTAGCTCAGTGGTAGAGCAGGGGACTCATAAGCCCTTGGTCGGTGGTTCGAATCCGCCCTCCGCTACCACCTGATCCTGGCGTGCGGACCCCCTCGACGGACCTCGGGGGGGTCATGTTTTCTGACGGGTGGCGTGGTGGTTTCTTCACCTTGACTTCACGGCGCGGACGCATCTCGCAGGTACGTTCGTCCGTACCTTCTATAGGCGCCGGCGAACGACCGTCATGGGGTCGTCACGTGACCCGAGGGTATACTCGCCGAACAGATTTGACCGTGGGAGAACCGGGAACGGACTCCCGCCGGACGGAGGCAGCTTTTTGAACGCCAAGTTCCTGCGCAACGGCATCGTCATGCTGGTGCTCGTCCTCGGCACCGTTGCGCTCATCTATGCGTGGTTCCTGCAGCCGACGAACACGCCGACAAAGGGCTATTCGGACTTCCTCAACGACATCCAGCAGGGGAAGGTCACGCAGGTCACCCAGCAAGACCAGACGCTGCAGGTCGCCGAAGGAAACGACCACTACACCGTCGTCGTCCCGAGCATCCTGACCCAGGTCTACCCCGACATGTTGAACGCCGCGAAGGCGGGCAATCGGACGCTCCCCTCGAACATCTTCAAGTCGGAGAAGGCCGCCGACACGAGCTGGATCGGCCTCGCGGTGACCGGGCTCCTGCCGCTCATCCTCATCGTCGGCTTCATCATCTTCATGATGCGCCAGGCCCAGGGGACGAATAACCAGGCCCTGAGCTTCGGCAAGAGCCGGGCGCGCATGTTCCTCGGCAACAAGACCGTGGTGACGTTCGCCGACGTCGCCGGTGTCGACGAGGCCAAGACCGAGCTCCAGGAAGTCGTCGAGTTCCTCAAGTACCCGGAGAAGTTCAACTCGCTCGGTGCCCGCATTCCTCGCGGCGTCCTGCTGGTCGGCCCCCCGGGAACCGGCAAGACCCTCATGGCGCGGGCGGTCGCCGGCGAGGCGGGCGTCCCGTTCTTCTCGATCTCGGGCTCCGAGTTCGTGGAGATGTTCGTCGGCGTCGGTGCGAGCCGCGTGCGCGACCTGTTCGACCAGGCCAAGCGCAACTCGCCGTGCATCGTGTTCGTGGACGAAATCGACGCGGTCGGCCGCCAGCGCGGCGCAGGCCTCGGCGGCAGCCACGACGAGCGCGAGCAGACCCTGAACCAGATCCTCGTCGAGATGGACGGCTTCGACACGAACACCAACGTGATCGTGATCGCGGCAACGAACCGCCCGGACGTGCTCGACCCCGCCCTGCTGCGGCCCGGCCGCTTCGACCGGCAAGTGATCCTCGACCGGCCGGACATGAAGGGCCGCGTCGCGATCCTCAAGGTCCACACCAAGGGCAAGCCGCTCGACAAGGCGGTCGACGTAGAGAACATCAGCCGCCAGTCGCCCGGCTTCTCGGGCGCCGACCTTGCGAACCTGGTGAACGAGGCAGCCATCCTGTCGGCCCGGCGCAACAGGAAAGTCATCGGCATGTCCGAGTTCCAGGAGGCCCTGGAGCGGATCGTCGCCGGACCGGAGCGCAAGAGCCGGATCATCTCCGACGCCGAGAAGGAGATCATTGCCTACCACGAGGGCGGTCACGCCGTCGTGCAGCGAGTTCTCCCCAAGTGCGATCCCGTCCAGAAGGTGACGATCATCAGCCGCGGCATGGCGCTCGGCTACACGATGGCGCTGCCGACGGAGGATCGCTATCTGCAGAGCAAGACCGAGTTCGAGGACAAGATCGCGGGCTTGCTGGCAGGGAACGCAGCCGAGAAGCTGATCTTCGGCGACACGACGACCGGCTCCTCGAACGACATCGAAAAGGCGACCGACCTCGCGCGCAGGATGGTGACCGAGTTCGGCATGAGCGAGAAGCTCGGACCGCTGGCTTTCGGCAAGCGCGACGAGCTGGTGTTCCTGGGCCGTGAGATCGGCGAGCAGCGCAACTACTCGGACGACGTCGCAAAGACGATCGACGAGGAGGTCCGGGCGATCGTCGATCGCGGCTACACGCGGGCGATGGAGGTCCTGGGCGAGCACAAGTCCCGCTTGACCGGCCTGGCTGAAAAGCTCGTCGCGGAGGAGACCGTCGACACCGACGAATTCGAGAAGCTCTTCAGCGATCTACCGCCGAAGGCGCCGCTCCACGGCATGCCGCGGATCATCGCTCCGGGAACCTCGGGCGGTACGTCGCCCGGACCGTCGGCACCGCAGCCGGCACCCAGCCCGAACCCGAACCCCAGCCCCGCCTGACGGGGGTCGGCAACCGCATCGTCGAAGGGCACCCGCTCTCCAAGGTCGGAGGCGGATGCCTCGCGACGCCATCCGCCCGAGGACTCGCGTCACGTGACGCGCTCGCTTTGTTTCCCGCCCTCGGCGCTGCCCGACGCAGCCGGATAGACTCGCGGCAAGGACCCTCCGCGCCGGCCCTGGCGCACTTGCCCCACGAAACCGGAGGTTTCAATGACGGTGTCTTCGACGAGCACGGACCTCGAGAGCTACCTCCAGTCCAATCGGGAAGAGCGGCTCGCCTCGTACACCGAATTCCTGCGCATTCCGAGCATCTCGGCGCTTCCGCAACATTCCGGTGACTGCCGCCGTGCTGCGGAATGGCTCGCCGCAGAGCTCCGGCGGCTTGGCGCGGAGCACGTCGAGGTCTCGGAGACCGAGGCTCATCCGATCGTGTACGCAGACTGGCTGCACGCCGAAGGGGCTCCGACCGCGATCGTCTATGGGCACTACGACGTCCAGCCCGTGGACCCGCTCGAGCTCTGGGAGTCGCCCCCATTCGAGCCGGTCCTGAAGGCCGACCGGGTGCTCGCGCGGGGGGCTGCCGACGACAAGGCGCAGATCCACATGCACCTTCGGGCCGCCGAGGCGCTTCTTGCGACGCGCGGACGGTTGCCGCTGAACCTGAAGTTCGTGTTCGAAGGCGACGAGGAGGCGAGCTCGCCCGGCCTCGACCAGTGGCTCGAGGACCATCGCGACCAGCTGCAGGCAGACCTCGCCGTCATCAGTGACACCGAGTTCTTCTACGGCAACCTGCCGGCGATCACGATCGCTCTGCGCGGGATCATGTACGCGGAGATCGACGTCGTCGGCCCACCGTTCGACATGCACTCCGGTGGCTACGGCGGCGTGATCCAGAACCCGGCCAACGCACTCGCGTGGATCCTCTCCTCGCTCAAGAGTCCCGACGGCATCGTCCGGATACCCGGCTTCTACGACGACGTGGTGCCGTTGACGGACCTCGAGAGGGAGGCCCTTGCCGAGCTGCCCTTCGACGAGGAGTCGTACCGGCAGACGCTCGGCGTGCCCGCATTTGCGGGCGAACCCGGCTACTCGGTCCTGGAGCGGCGCGGCGCCCGTCCAACGCTGGACGTGAACGGGCTGTGGTCCGGCTTCCAGGGCGAGGGCAGCAAGACGATCATCCCCGGACGGGCACATGCCAAGGTCAGCTGTCGGCTTGTGCCCGGACAGGATCCTCGCCGGATCTTCGACTTGTTGAAGGCGCACGTGGCAACCGTGACCCCGCCCGGCGTCACGGTCGAGGTCAGGAGCCTCGGCAACGGCGACCCGAGCCTGACGGCCATCGACCATCCGGCCACGCAGGCCGCCGCTCGAGCGCTCGAGGCGACGTTCGGCCGGGCGCCCGTTTACATCCGCGAAGGTGGCTCCATTCCGATCTGCGCAAGTTTCGAGAACCTCCTCGGACTGCCGGTCGTCCTGCTCGGCTTCGTCCAGCCCGAGTGCGGGGCGCACGCTCCGAACGAGTGGATGGACCTCGGCAACTACGAGACCGGCATTCGCACCATCGCCCGCTACTGGGACGAGCTGGCCACATCCCTCGGCTGACGGGGTGGGGTACCTTCGGCCGGTGCCACGGGGGCCGGTTCGGGGGGTGACCGGCGAAAACCCGGTGCTACCATGCCCTCGCCGCCAGTGCCGCCACGCACCGGCTGTGCGGGTGAGAGGCAGCCACTGATGATTGGTTCCAGATCAGGCCGGGGAGGAACTGCGCGCGTGAGCACCGAGGCGATCGATCCTGTCATGGAAGCCGCCCAGAAGTCTTCCTGGCGGCTGGACACGGCGAACGGCAGCATGGCGCCTCGCTCGGCGCTCGACGTGCTCGTCGACCTCAACGAGAAGGTTTCCACCGGCCGGGTAGGGGAGTACCAGCCCGTCCCCCTCGGCTTCACGCCGATGGACAAGACGATCGGCATGGGCCTCCGCGCGGGAGAGCTGCTGCTCATCGGTGGCGCGCAGGGAACCGGCAAGACCACGATGGCCCTGCAGATGGGCCGCAACGTCGCCTCGGGCGGTCAAGCCAACGTGCTGTACCTGTGCTTTGAGCACGACGAGCAGTACCTGCTGAACCGCCTGATCGCGATGGAGTCGGCCCTTGCCCATCTCCCGCACAAGACCGGCGCGATCAAGATCCAGGACGTCCGCAAGGAGATCCTGGGCTCGTGGGTCGCGGAAGGCACGAGTATGGCGCAGCTCGCGAACAACCCCCGCCTCCGGCCGTCGCTCGATCGCATCGCCCGCTACGGCCAGAACCTGTTCCTGCTGCGCGGCTCGCAGACGGCGAGCACGGTCGACAACATACGGGACCTCGTTCGCCAGCACCGTGACCTGTCGGGTGACCGGCGGCTCGTGGTCGTCGTCGACTACCTGCAGAAGGTGCCGGTCATTCCGGAGCCGCCCACCGAGGCCGAGAAGGTCACCTACGTGGTCAACGGGCTAAAGGACATCGCACTGTCCGAAGACGTGCCAATGATCGCCATCGTGGCCGCCGACAAGGAAGGCCTGAAGGCATCCCGCCTGCGCAACCACCACCTGCGCGGCTCGTCGGCCATCAACTACGAGGCCGACATCATCCTGATCATGAACGAGAAGTACAACATCGTCGCCAAGGTCAACATCGAGTTCAACCCGTACCAGGCGCAGCGCTTCCGGGACTGGGTGATCGTGTCGGTCGAGAAGAACCGCGGCGGCCAGGACAACGTCGACCTCGAGTTCGAGAAGCACTTCGAGTTCTCCTGCTTCGACCCGAACGGGCGCACGGTGCAGGAAAAGCTCATCGAGGAGCGCCTCTACAACGATTAGCCCTCCGAGGTGAGGCGAAGCACCTCGCGTGGTCTCGCAGGCCTGCGTTGCGTCACCTGCGAACGAGGTTCGCGTTAGACGCCGATCTCTCGCCAGCGATTGCTGAACCCCTGTCGGCTCACGGTCCGGGCAAGTTTCATGTCGGGCCAATCGCGCCAATCGTGCCGATCGGCAGCGTGGCTGCGTCTGACACGACTGTCATTCATGCCTGACGCAAGGCCCCCGCTCGTGGCCCGCGGGCGATCGTCGTATCGTTTGGCGGTGAGCCAGGAGCGGCCGTTTCCCGACGTCGTCGAGATGGTCGTCGAGATCCCGAGCGGCAGTCGCAACAAATACGAGTGGGACGAGCGCGCGCAGGTCTTCCGGCTCGACCGCGTCCTCTCATCCGCCGTCTACTACAACTTCGACTACGGCTACATCGCGGGAACGCGATCGGGTGATGGCGACCAGACCGACGCGCTCCTGCTGATCGACGAGCCCACCTTCCCCGGCTGCCACGTCTGGGCTCGACCGATCGGCGGGCTGGAGATGCGCGACGACAAGGGCGAGGACTTCAAGGTGCTCTGCGTCGCCGTCGGCGACCCGCACCAGAAGCACCTCGAGAACCTGGAACAGGTGGAGCCCCACCGCCTCGTCGAGATCCAGCACTTTTTCGACACGTACAAGCTGCTCGAGGCGAAGGAAACGGACGTGCTCGGCTGGCATGACCGGGAACGCGCACTGGAGGTCCTGCGGGAGGATCGTGAGGCTTTCGCACGCGAGCATGAACGCGCTAGAGCCTGAGCGGCCGCCGACGCGCCGGCTGTTCATTGCCGTGCCGCTGCCCGACGAGGTGCGCGCCCGCGTTGCCCGACTCGTCGAAGGCGTGGAGCAGACCGAGGGCGGAGAGCGCCGCGAGGACGTCACGGCATCAGACGGCCGCCGTCGTGCCAGGCCGGGCGTGCGCTGGGTCAGGATGGATGGCCTCCACGTCACGCTCCGATTCCTCGGCGCGACGCCCGAGGAACGGCTGGCGCCACTGCAACGGACGGTGGAGGCGGTGGCGCGTCGCGTGAACCCGTTCGACGTCGTCCTCGATGGAGCAGGTGGCTTTCCATCGGCAGCTCGGCCTCGGGCTCTCTGGCTCGGTATCACCGTCGGCACCGAGCAGATGCGGGACCTTGCGCGCGAGCTGAACGAGGCCCTGGCGATCGAAGGCTGGCCGGCCGAGGAGCGCCCGTTCAAGTCCCACCTCACGCTCGGCCGTACCGACGGCGTGCGGTCGGGGCCGGCAGCCGCGCGGCGTCTCATCCAGTCAGCCGAGGGCTTCGCGGCAGCGTGGCAGGCGGATCGGATCGTGTTGTTCGAGAGCCACACGGGCGGAGGTCCGGCCCGCTACGAGCCGCTCGTCGAAGCCCGATTCGGGGGCCGCGTGGAGGCGGCGGCGCAGTCGTCGGGCTGATGCCGGCCGGTGCCCCGGTGTACCATCTCCGGGCCCACCGTCGGACCTCAGCATGAGGAAGGAAGCCCGGATCGACGATGCCCACCGTCCTGCGTGTGCGCCTGGTCATCGCGCTCGGGATGCTGAATCTCGTCCTCGTGACCGTCGCCCTCGCAATCGGCAGCGTGGCACCGACGAACCCCGGTCCCGGCGGCATTGCAGGCGGTCAGACGAGTCAACCGTCTGGCCCCCTGACCGGCGCGGCCTCCCGGCAGCCCTCCCCAAGTCCTCAGCCTGCAAGCCCGACTCCCGGTTCGTCGACCGGCAGCGGCGCCTCACCCACAGGCGGCAGCACAGCGCCATCGCCCAGCCCCGAGCCGTCCGCGAGCGAGGTGCCGATCGCCAGCCCCCAAGGCTCGCCAGCCGCGTCCCTCGAGCCTTCCGCACCGCCCGCCTCGACCGAAACCAACCCGCCGAGCACCCCGCGCCCGCCCGCGTCCGTCGTGCCGGCACGGCCCTCGCGTCCGAGCCCGACTCCCGAGCGCACGCCTCGACCGACGGCGACGCCCGTGCGTACGCCGCAGCCGACGTCGACGCCGACCCAGCCCACTCTGCCGCCGCCTGCCACACCGAAGGCGCGACCGCCCTGTCCGGGCTCGGTCGACGGACCGCCCGGGCATCACAAGACCACAGGGTCTGTGGTTCGGCCGTGCGGACACGGTCGCGGCCACAACGGCGACGAGGGTAAGTCCGGCTGGCTGGTCGTGCTGTTCCCGTTGTCGGGAAGCTCGGCGGTGTCCTGGCGCCTACCAGGCCGCCGCGGCCG
>VBFZ01000074.1:0-11799 GCA_005880805.1 Chloroflexota bacterium
CTGGAACGGCGTTGTCATTCCTGGTGGTGGTATCTGACATTACGAGGGCTCTAACTCCTTGCCCGGCGGCCTCGGGGGCCTCGCTTGGGAGTCCTCCCCGGGATCCTCCGAGACCGATATCTGACGGGGTTTGGCACGGGCGCCGGTAGACTTGGACCGACCGATGACCGACTTCCGGCTCGTAGCCGACTTCCAGCCGACAGGGGACCAGCCGCAGGCGATCGACCGCCTGGCGGACGGGCTCGGCCGTGGAATGCGCCACCAGACGCTGATGGGCGTGACCGGCAGCGGCAAGACCTGGACGATGGCCAACGTCATCGCCCGGCACGGCAAGCCGACCCTCGTGTTGTCGCACAACAAGACGCTGGCCGCGCAGCTCTACGCGGAGTTCCGCGAGTTCTTTCCGGAGAACGCGGTCGAGTACTTCGTCAGCTACTTCGACTACTACCAGCCCGAGGCGTACCTGCCCGACACCTACATCGAGAAGGACTCCAGCCGCAACGACGAGATCGACAAGCTTCGCCACGCCGCGACCCATGCCCTGTTCGAACGCCGCGATGTGATCATCGTGGCGAGCGTCTCGTGCATCTACGGCCTCGGTGCGCCGGTCGACTACGGCGCCACGGTGCTCCGCCTGCGGCAGGGCGGCCAGTACCGGCGGGATGCCGTGCTCCGCCATCTGGTCGACCTGCAGTACCAGCGCAACGACGCCCAGATCTCGCGCGCCCGCTTCCGCGTCCGGGGCGACACGCTGGAGCTGCAGCCCGCCTCGGAGGACCGGCTCGTCCGGGTGGAGTTCTTCGGCGACGAGGTCGAACGGATCACCGAGCTCGACCCACTGACCGGCGAGCTGCTTGCCGAGCGCAAGGACGTGAACGTCTACCCCGCGACGCACTTCGTGACGCCGGCCGACAAGATGAAGGTCGCGCTGGTCAACATCGAAGCCGAGATGGAGGAGCGGGTCGGCGAGCTGGAGGCCGCCGGGCGCGTCCTCGAGGCCGCCAGGCTTCGGCAGCGGACCACCTTCGACCTCGAGATGATGCGCGAGCTCGGCTACTGCTCGGGCGTCGAGAACTACTCGCGACACCTGGCCGGGCGGGACGTCGGTTCGAGGCCGTGGACGCTGCTCGACTACTTCCCGCCCGACTGGCTTCTCGTGGTGGACGAGTCGCACATGTCGATCCCGCAGGTCGTCGGTATGTACAAGAACGACCGGACGCGCAAGGAGATCCTGGTCGACTTCGGGTTCCGGCTGCCGTCCGCGCTCGACAACCGGCCGCTGACGTTCGAGGAGTTCGAGCGGTCGGTCAACCAGGCGATCTTCATGAGTGCGACTCCAGGGCCCTACGAGCTGGAGCGGAGCGAGCGCGTCGTCGAGCAGCTGATCCGACCGACCGGCATCGTCGACCCGGAGATCAGCGTCCGACCCACCGAGGGCCAGATCGACGACCTGCTCGAGGAGATCCGCGGACGCGTGGATCGCGGAGAGCGGGCAATCGTCACGACGCTGACCAAGAAGATGGCCGAGGACCTGGCGGACTATCTGCGCGAGCTCGGGGTCAAGGTGCAGTACCTGCACAGCGAGGTCGACACGCTCGAGCGGGTGCAGATCCTGCGCGACCTGCGCCTCGGGGTGTTCGACGTGCTGGTCGGGATCAACCTGCTTCGCGAGGGGATCGACCTGCCGGAGGTGACGCTCGTCGCGATCCTCGACGCGGACAAGGAGGGCTTCCTGCGCTCGGCCTGGTCGCTGATCCAGATGATCGGCCGGGCGGCGCGGAACGTCGGCGGCGAGGTCGTGATGTACGCGGACAGGGTCACCGAGTCGATGCGGGCGGCGATCGACGAGACCGACCGACGCCGGCACGCTCAGCAGGGCTACAACGCCGAGCGGGGGATCGAGCCGACGACGATCATCAAGGAGATCCACGACATCAACGAGCGCCTGCGGGCGGTCGCCGAGACGCCTTCCGCCTACGTCGGCGGCGATGGTTCGGGGCGCGGTGCCGCCGGGCTGCGTGGGGTGGAGCTGACGGCTGCCTCGCGCGCAGAAGTCGAGCGGCTGATCGCCCAGATGGAGGCCGAGATGCGCGCGGCCGCCAAGCAGCTGGAATTCGAACGGGCCGCCGCACTTCGGGACGAGATCCAGGCAATCCGGCTCCGAGTGCTGGAGGAGGACGCGTCGGCGATGGTGGCCCGCGCCGCGGAGGCTGCCGCGAAGCGAGAGGCTCGCGAGAGAGCTGCCGGTCCGGCGCGGAGTGGCCGGCGCGGCGGTGCGGCCGGCGGGGCTGCCGTGGCCGAGCTCCAGGCGCCGGCGTTCGAGGTCACGAGCGTCACGGTGTTGCCGGCCGAAACCGAGCCGTCCGAAACGCTCGATGGAGTGCCGGCGCCTGGCTCCGACGAAGAGGCCGAGCTGGCCGCGGCTGCTGCCGCTTCCGCGGCGACCGCCTCTGATTGGCTGCCCGGCATCAAGGACGAGCACGGCGACGACGGCGGCTGGCAGGCTCGCTGGCTCGACCGCCCGACCTGGGACCGAACCGTGACGCCGAACGTGATCCACCGCTCCGGCACCCGACCGCCCCGCCCCGGCCGTCGCCGCCGCTAAACGGCGAGCCCAGCTCGACGTGCGAGCTCCCGCTGCGGCCAGTTTCGCCGATGCCGGGCCGCTCTCACGATACGGCCCAGGCGTTGGGCGTCCACGCGGTGAGTGTGGATGAGCGCCCTGATCGGGCGGTTAATCCGTCAGCTGATCCGGAAGGAGAACCAGGTCAGGGTGACCGCGAAGAACGCGGCCGCAACGGTAACGACGGGCGCCAGGAGGCCGCCCGATCCGGGATCGCGCCTAGCACGTTGAACACGACCGCGGCGAAGTTCTGCAGCCGGATCCGTCGGTAGTCGCCCGATCGGAGCTCCAGCGCCCCTGCGACTGCATACCCGAGCGTCGCGGCGCCCGCCAGCCGGAAGATGAACTGGTCCTGGCCGGACAGCTCGAATAGCGTGGCGAAGCGCTCGGGCGCGAGTAGCGGGAACAGCCCGAAGACCGCCGCGCTGAGGGTCGCGAGCGCCAGCACGACACGAAAGCCCACTTCGAAGACGGCCCCGGTTGGAACGACCGGTCCCCGGTCGCGGAACAACCAGAAGGCCGAGATCACCGCGAACGCCGACGCGGCGACCAGGATGAACATGGGAAGAATCCCGCGGTCGCCGGACGACACGGAAACTGCCGCCGCGAACGCCGCCGCGGCATTGAACGTCAGCGTCGCCCAGACGGGGATTCGCAGCTCGGCCCACGACAGCCGAGTGATGAGCGCGAGCAACGCCGCAACCGCATAGCCCGTGGACGCCGCGCCCGCGAGGCGATACACGAGCTCGTCGTGGCCCGTGTACCCGTACCACGACGCGAATGCCTGCGGCACCAGCAGGGGCACCAGCCCGAAGAACCCGGCAGCCAGGACCTGGGCGACCAGGAGGATCCGGAAGACAGGCAGCTGCGCCTGATCGGACTCCGAGGCGAACACGGCGCGCAGTATCGCACCGGCTTGAAGCGCGCCGCGGGCGATTCACGGCTCGGCGGCTGAGCAGCGTCAACCGGAGCGCGGTTTAGCCCGACGCCCTCGTTTGAGACGGAGCCACCAGCCGATAGCCAAGCCCGTACTCGGTGGCCACGTATGACTCGCCCGGTGCAACCGAGTCGAGCTTGAGGCGGAGGTTGCGGATCGTCATTCGAAGAAGGTGGACGTCGGCCGTGTAGCCCGCACCCCAGACTGCGCCCAGAACCTGGCCATGCTTGACGAGCTGGCCTGCGTGCTCGAGAAGGAAGGCCAGGAGCCGGAACTCGGTGGGCGTGAGGCGAACCTCCGTGTCCTTCACGTAGGCGCGGTGGTCGTCCAGGTCCACGAGAATCTCGCCATGTCGTAGTGCCCGCGGTCGTTCGGCCGACGGCGTCCCTGCCCGCCGCAGCGCCGACTCGATCCGCGCGATCAGCTCTGGGAAGCTGAGCGGCTTGGTGATGTAGTCGTCGGCCCCGAGCTTGAGCCCGCGAACCTTGTCGGCCTCCCCGCTGCGAGCGGTCACGAGGAGGATCGGCACCCGGCTGAACTCGCGCAACCGCTCGAGGATCCCCCAGCCGTCGATGCCCGGCAGGGCGACGTCGAGGACCACGAGGTCCGGGTGCAGCTCGTAGAAGCGGCGCAGTGCCTCCGTGCCGTTCGCCGCGACCGCGGTTTCGTATCCGGCGCGCTCGACCCACAGCTGCATGAGTCCGGCGAACTCGGGCTCGTCCTCCACGATCAGGACTCGCTCAGTCATGTCGGGTGCCGGTTGCAAAGGGTGGCCGCCCGTCCGAGCCGGCTGAGGCCGCATCCGCCGTGCTTGAGGCCGCGGCGCTTGAGGCCGCCGCGCTCCCGCGCTCCCGCGCTGCCCGACCGGACCGCTGAAGCGGCAGACTGAACGTGACGCGCGTGCCCGGCCGACCGTCGGCGCGATCGCTGACCCGCAGCTCCCCGTGGTGCGCCTCCACCAGGCGGCGCGCGATATACAGCCCCAGACCCGTGCCGGGCATCGCCGATTCGCGGACGTTGCGCGCCCGATGGAAGGGCTCCAGGACGAGCTGCCGGTCGTCTTCGGGCACCCCGATTCCCTCGTCCTCGATCGTCACGACGAGCCACGCCGACTCCACCGAAGCGCCCAGCGTGACCAGGCGGTCCGCGGGCGAGTACTTGAGGGCGTTCATGACCAGGTTCTCGAGGACCTGCCCGATCCTCGTCGAGTCCACCTCGACCAGCGGAAGGTCCCGGGAAAGCGAGACCGCCAGTCGATCATCCGAGCCCGTCATGGCCAGGTCCCCGCGCAGCCGCGCGACGAGCGACTCGAACCGAACCGGCACGCGTTCCAGGACGACGGGGTTCGCATTCAGCTGCGCGATGTCCAGGATCTCCGTGACGAGTGTCCCCAGCCGGCCGGTCGTATCGAGGATCCGTTGGGTGTAGTCGCGTCGCGTCTGCGGATCCAGGTCGAGGTGGAGCAGGGTCTCCGTATAGCCGCGGATCAGCGCCAGTGGCGTCCGCAATTCGTGGCTGACCGTGGCTACGAAGCCCTCTCGCAGCTCGTCGAGCGCCTTGACCGCGCTCATGTCGCGCAGGATCGCCGTGAAGCGCGTAGCGCTCCCGGGCTCTGGTGGCGTGGCTGCGAAACTGCCGGCCAGACGCTTCGGCCGGCCGGTGGCATCGCGCACGTCCAGGGTTCGGTCGGTGATCGGCTCGCCTGTCGCGACGACCTCAAGGAACGGGCAGCCGGACGGATCGTGAACACCCAGCCGGGCGCAGTCGAAGACATCGGCACAACGCCGCCCGACCGCCTCGGCGCCGGCCCTCGCGATCAACTGCTCAGCGGCGGGATTGAGGCGAAGGAAGCGACCCAACTCGTCCACCTGGACGATCGCGTCGGTCGCGCCCTCAACGATCGCCGTCAGCTCCTGGCGCTCGCGGTCGAGCATCTCCCTCAGCTGGGCGCTGCGGAAGGCCACGGCAAGCTCGTGCCGCGAGAGCTGGATCACGCGCAGGCCCTCGGAATCGAGCGTGCCGCCTTCGGGTGCGCAGGCAAGGACTCCGACTGGCGGTTCGTCACCCAGCCCGAGGACCGTCCAGCCGCGCGCGGGCGGGCACACCTCCGCGATGGCCGGGACGCTGCTCGCCTGCCCGAGTACCTCGTCATTCGCAAGCGGCCCAAGGGAGGCAACCAGTCTCAAGCGATCGGCCGTCGTCCCCTGGAACCAGATCGCACCCGAGCTCGCCTCGGCCAGGCGCATCAGCTCGACCAGCACCATCCCGGCGAGCTCCTGGAGGCCGGCGCCCGTCGCAAGGAGCTGGCTCAGCTGGTACTGGGCGAACATCGCGTCCGCCTCCCGCTGCGCCTCCTCCACGATCTGGCGGCGATCCGACTCGAGGGCAGCGATCCGGTCGCGCAGTTCCTCCCTGTCGGACACGGTCACTTCCCCGGGATCATGGCGCGGATGAGGAGATAGCAGGACACCGCCCCGGGGTCGAGGTGTCCGATCGAACGCGTCCCCATGCGAAGCGCCAGGCCCCTCCGGGCGATGAGCGGCCGCGTGCTGAGCATTCCGTCGCGGGCCGCCGTGACGGCTACAGCCAGGCAGCGTTCGAGCGGCGATCCATTGGACGCTGCAGCGGCAAAAGCATCAGCGGCCGGCCGCAGCGCGTCGAGAATCGTCTTGTCGCCGACCGCGCAGCGACCCCGTCGGGCGAGGGCGGTGGCCGCGCTGTCGAGCATCGACGCGAGGGTTTCCAGGCCAACCACCCCGGCGTCCCCGGCGACATGGCCGGCCGCGATGAACGCCGTGCCGTACAGCGGCCCGGAAGCCCCGCCAACGGCGGCCACCAGGCGATGCCCCGCTGCCCGGATCACGACGCCGGGCGTCGCATTCGGCGGCAGGTCCTGGATGACCTCGGACACGGCTCGGAACCCGATTGCCATGTTGTCCCCGTGATCACCATCGCCCAGCACGGCGTCAAGGCCGGTGAGGTAGGCACGGTGCCGGCGGATGAGCCTGTCGATACGGCCGAGGTACGCACGAACGGCCGGCCCGTCGATGCTATCGGGGCGAGCGTCTGGCAATGCCTGGGCGCGGTTGGGGTCGGCTGATCGGATCATGTCCATCAGGGTGGTCGGGAGGGACTGCCGCCGGAGTGTAGTAACGCCCCCTCGCCGCAGCAATGGTCGGCACCCCCATCAGACGCCGACAGAATCACTTCATCCGCGATCAAGATGTTTTCTTGCTTGGTTCTTGCCAAGTCCGGATTGAGGATCCACCCGAAGCGAAACCCGGCCCACTGGGGGCCCGGGGGCAAGGAGGACCGGTGGTGAGCCTGGTGCTCGTCTCGCATAGTCGGAGCCTGGCGGAGGGCCTGCGCGACATGGTCGCTCAGGTCGCCGGTGACTCCGTCCCGATCGCGATTGCCGGAGGTACCGAGGACGGTCGGCTGGGCACAAGCGCGCCCGCCATCCTCGATGCGATTCGGAGTGTCGATCGGCCCGAGGGCGTGCTCGTCCTGCTCGACCTCGGGAGCGCGGCGCTCAGCCTCGAGATGGCTCTCGAGGAGCTCACCAGCGGAGAACGGGAGCGCGTCGTCGTCAGCGAGGCGCCGCTCGTCGAGGGCGCGGTTCTTGCCGGCGTCCAGGCCAGCCTGGACGCCGACATTGCGACGGTCGCCGAGGCCGCGGCTTCCGCGGCGTCGATGACCAAGCTGCCGCGGTAAGCCATGCCTGAGATCCGCCTGACGGTCGTCGATCCCTCCGGCCTGCATGCCCGACCTGCCGCCCGCTTCGTTCAGCTGGCCAGCCGCTTCGCCAGCCGCATCGTGCTCCGGCACGACGGTCGGGAGGCGGACGCCAAGAGCCTGATCTCCATGCTCGGCCTCGCGGTTCGACCGCAAGGCGAGATCAGCCTCGCCGCCGACGGTCCCGACGCGGACCAGGCCCTCGCCTCGCTCGCCGAGGAGCTAGGGCCCTTCGTCATGCCGGTCACGGGCCGGCCGTAGCCCACCGGCGATGGCCGATCCGCCATCGCAACCGCAACCGAGGAGGAATCAGATGACCTCGCCGACACTTCCCCAGAAACTGACTGCCGAGGTGATCGGGACCGCGATCCTGGTCTTCATCGGCGCGGGCTCCGTGCCGCTCACGGTCCACCTCACGGGCAACAACCCGTTCGGAAGCGCCCAGCTGAGCACGATCTCGTTCGCGTTCGCCTTCGCGATCTTCGCGGCCGTCTACTCGGTCGGCCACATCAGCGGCTGCCACATCAATCCGGCGGTCACGATCGCCCTGGCGGCGACCCGCAAGGTGGACTGGGCGACCGCCAGCTACTACATCCTCGCCCAGCTGCTGGGCGCGATCGTTGGTGCGCTCCTGACCTACGTGATCCTGATCGGCAACGACCCGGCGGCCCTGGGCCTGGGCTCCGTGGGCGTCGATTCCAAGGCCGGCCTGTGGATCGGTGTCGCGGCCGAGGTGATCGGCACGGCGATCCTGGTCTTCACGGTCTTCGGGGCGGCCGTCGACGGTCGTGCCCCGGCTGGGTTCGCAGGGATCGTCATCGGCTTCATCGTCTACGGGATCATCATCCTGGTCGGTCCCGTCACCGGCGCCGCGCTCAATCCCGCCAGGCAGATCGGCCCCGTGCTCGTCGAGGGCGCCATCGGCTTCGGCAAGTTCTCGGCTCGCCTGGGTGAGCTCTGGGTCTACATCGTCGGGCCCATCGCGGGCGGCCTCGTCGGTGCGTTCCTGTACGAGTTCGTCGGCCACCACCGCGTCGCGACGGTTCCCGGTGTCGCGGTCGCGGAAGCTGCCCACGCCGAGGCCTGAACCCCCGCTCGCGAGCGCTCCCGAATGAGCCAGCACCCACAATTGGGCCAGGACGAAAGGGATCGAACGATGACCGCAGAAGCCCCGCCACGGGCCATGAAGAAACTGATCAACAGGGTCGACGACGTCGTCCCCGAAAGCCTCGAGGGCGTCGGCCTCGCACACCCGGACCTGGTGAAGATCGACCTCGAGCACAAGGTCGTCCTCCGAGTCGGCGGTCCGCGCCAGGGCAAGGTCGGGCTGGTATCGGGCGGCGGCTCCGGCCACGAGCCGCTCCACGGCGGCTTCGTCGGCCTGGGCATGCTGGACGCGGCGTGTGCCGGGAACGTCTTCACCTCGCCGACACCCGACCAGATGGAGTTCGCGACGCGTGCCGTCGACGGTGGCGCGGGTGTCCTCCACATCGTCAAGAACTACACCGGCGACGTCCTCAATTTCCAGATGGCAGCGGACCTCGTCAACGGCGACGTCGAGGTCGCATCGGTCGTGACCAACGACGACGTGGCCGTCCAGGATTCGCTGTACACGGCGGGTCGTCGGGGCGTCGGCGCGACGGTCCTCGTCGAGAAGATCGCGGGCGCCAAGGCCGAGGAAGGCGCGACCCTCGACGGGGTCAGGGCGACCGCGGAGAAGGTGAATGCCAACGCCCGATCGATGGGCATGGCGCTCACCAGCTGCATCGTCCCCGCGGCCGGCACGCCCACGTTCCAGCTTGGCGATGACGAGATCGAGATCGGAATCGGCATCCACGGCGAGCCCGGTCGGCGGCGCGAGAAGCTCGTTCCCGTCGATGAGATCGCGGCGACGCTCGTGGAGCCGATCGTGGACGACCTCGCGCTGAGCCAGGGTGACGACGTCCTCGCGTTCGTCAACAGCATGGGCGGCACACCGCTCATCGAGCTCTACATCGCGTTCCGGAGCGTGGCCTCGCTCCTCGCCGATCGAGGGATCTCGATCAGCCGGAGCCTGGTCGGCCCCTACATCACGAGCCTGGAAATGGCGGGCTTCTCAGTGACGCTTCTTCGTCTTGACGACGAGCTCAAGCGCCTGTGGGACGCACCGGTCCACACGCCAGCGCTCCGCTGGGGAGCCTGATCGAGCGTCGCATCTCCTCAACAGGGCAGCCGGATCCTCGCCCTCCACTCGGGGCCGGTTGCCCTGTCTCCTACCCGAATAATCGAGGTGCAAGAAGTTACGATGCCGGCCTTGGCGAGTACGACAGTCTTCGTGACGGAGGGCATGATCGAGGCCTGGCTGAGGCTGTCAGCCACGCGACTGCGTGAGCGATCGCGCGAGCTGACGGAGCTCGACCAGGCGATCGGCGACGGGGACCACGGCATCAACGTGGATCGTGGTTTCACGGCGGTGGCCGCGATGCTCGACGGACGGTCCGCCGATCCGGCAGCTCCAGCGCCTGACGTCGCCGGGACCCTCAAGCAGACCGCCCAGACGCTGATCAGGACGGTCGGTGGCGCCTCCGGACCGCTCTACGGCACGTTCTTCCTGAAGGCGTCTGCATCTCTCGCTGGGAGCCCTCAGCCAACTCTCGGCGACCTGATCGCCGCGCTCGATGCGGGCGCCGCCGGCGTCGCGACGATCGGTGGCGGCCAGCCGGGTGACAAGACGATGCTCGATGCGCTGACACCGGCGTTGAGTGCCGCTCGCGAGCGCCTCACGTCTGGCGCGGTAGATCAGGTTCTCGCGGTGGCGGCCGACGCGGCCGAGGCCGGGGCCGCAGCCACCATTCCGATGCAAGCTCGCAAGGGCCGCGCGTCGTACCTGGGCGAGCGAAGCATCGGCCACCAGGATCCCGGCGCGACGTCGTCCGCCATCCTGCTCCGCGCGCTCGCCGACAGTTTCCAAGGCTAGATCCGCCTTCGGGCAATTCGGCCGCGGGAACCCGAAATCCTGCCCGAATCCGACCATCCCTCGGGCTAGAGTGAGGGAGCCGACGGGCCGGAGCGTGGGAGGACACGCGTAGAACGGCTGTTCGGTTTCGCCTGATTCCGGTAGACTGAACGGGTATGGCCCAGGATCAGATCGTCATCCGCGGAGCGCGCGAGCACAACCTCAAGGACATCACCGTGGCGCTCCCCCGTGACCGGCTGATCGTCATCACCGGGCTGAGCGGGAGCGGCAAGTCCAGCCTGGCCTTCGACACCATCTATGCCGAGGGCCAACGCCGGTACGTCGAGAGTCTCAGCGCGTACGCCCGGCAGTTCCTCGGCCAGATGGAGAAGCCCGACGTCGACCAGATCGACGGGCTCTCGCCGGCCATCTCGATCGACCAGAAGGGCGCCAGCCGAAATCCGCGCTCGACGGTCGGCACGGTCACCGAGATCTACGACCACCTCCGGCTGCTGTTCGCGCGGATCGGTCACCCGCACTGCCCGAACGGCCACGAGATCCAGCGCCAGAGCGTCCAGCAGATCGTCGACCAGATCCTGGCGCTGCCCGAAGGCACCCGGCTGCTCGTCCTCGGGCCGCTCATCAAGGACCGCAAGACCGAAGGCGACCGGGTGTTCGATGCCGCCCGCCGGCAGGGCTTCGTCCGGGTGCGAGTCGACGGGGAAATGTACGAGCTCTCGGACGCGCCGACCCTCGACAAGTACAAGCGCCACTCGATCGAGGTGGTCGTCGACCGCTACATCGTTCGGCATGCCGAAGCGCCCGAGGGTGCCGCGCGCGACCCGGAGTCAGGCCGCCCGATCGACCCCGAGACCGGCCAGGTGATCCCCGATCCGGATGCTGCCCGGCTCGCCGACAGCGTCGAGACCGCGCTGCGGATGGGGGATGGCGTGGTCCTGATCGCGCCCGTGGCACGGGACGTGGACGCGCAGAGCTTCGAGGAACGCCGCTACAGCGAACGCTATACCTGCCCGTACGACGGATTCACGATCGACGACCTCGAGCCGCGCAGCTTCTCCTTCAACTCGCCCCACGGCGCCTGCCCCGTGTGCACCGGCCTCGGAACCCGCCTCGAAATCGACCCGGCGCGCGTCATCCCCGACCCGTCGAAGAGCGTCGCCGAGGGCGCGCTTGCACCCTGGCGCGCGATCCCCACCGAGCTCTCGTGGCGGATGAAGACCACGGAAGCCGTCTTTCAGGCTCACGGCTGGGACTTCCACAAGCCCGTCAAGGAACTCCCGAAGGAGGCGGTGGATTACCTGCTCCACGCCCCGAAGGACGAGCGGGTCCTGATCCGCTATCGCCACGAGCGCGGTGAGAACAGCTACGAGACGACGTTCGAGGGACTCGTGACGAACCTCGAGCGGCGCTACAAGGAGACGGACTCCGAGTACATCAAGACCGAGCTCGAGAAGTACATGGTCACCCGGCCGTGCCCCGCCTGCGGTGGCAGACGGCTCAAGCCGGGGGCGCTGGCGGTCACGATCGACGGCCGAAACATCTCGGAAG
>VBFZ01000074.1:11816-12237 GCA_005880805.1 Chloroflexota bacterium
CCCGGATCACGGATCGGGAGCGGGCGATCGCGCGCCAGCTGTTGAAGGAGCTGCGGGCGCGGCTTGGCTTCCTCGTCGACGTGGGGCTCGATTACCTGACCGTCGATCGGACGAGCGTGACGCTCTCGGGTGGCGAGGCCCAGCGGATTCGGCTCGCGACGCAGATCGGCACCACGCTGATTGGCGTGCTCTACATCCTCGACGAGCCCTCGATCGGCCTGCACCAGCGGGACAATGCGAAGCTCATCGCGACCCTGACCAGGCTCCGCGATCTCGGCAACACCGTGCTGGTCGTCGAGCACGACGAGGAGACCATCCGGACCGCGGACTGGATCCTCGACATCGGGCCGGGGGCGGGCGAGCACGGTGGCGAAGTGATCTCCAACGGACCGCTGGAGCAGCTGCTCGCGGAGACGAGCTC
>VBFZ01000075.1:0-9181 GCA_005880805.1 Chloroflexota bacterium
CAGGTCGGGATGATGTCGGGCAACGACACCGGTATCGCGATCGACGAGGTCAACAACCGGTTCGCGCTGGGCGAGGAGGTCCTCGTCGCGGTCTATCCCGGTGTCACGATGGCAATCCCGGACTTCTCGATGACCCCGCCGGCCGCGATCGCTCTTCCAACCACCGGCACCGTCGTCAACGCCGGCTCACTGAAGGTGGCCAAGAACCAGGCCTTCACGGGCACCGTCACGCTTTCGACGCTCAGTGACTCGCTGGATCCCCAGAACCCGATGGTCACCGGCGCCCTACAGGGCGGCAGCAATCCCGTGACCTATACGCCCAACCCCGTGACCCCCTCTCAGGGATCGGGGACAACCGTGTCGATGACCAACATGACCACCTCTGGCGCGACGGCCGGCATCTACACGCTCTGGATCCAGGGCCAGGCCGGAAGCCCGTACCTCACGGTGAAGAAGGAACCATTCGCAATCAACGTCGGCGGCGTGAGTCGCGACTTCACGTTCACGTCGTCGTCGAGCGTCGGCGTCGCACCCAATCCCGGGGACACGGTCTCCTTCACCCTCAATTTGAGGAAAACCGGAGCCAACTTCGGGAACCCGGTGACGCTGAGCGTCGACACCCCGCTGCCGTCCGGCGTCGGTGCGATCACCTTGAGCCCCAGCTCGGTCACCCCGGCCGCGGGAAACGGCACCGACAGCACGCTGACGATCAACACGGGAACCATGGCCCCCGGCGCCTACGACTTCGTGGTTCGAGCGAGCGGGATGAACGGCGACGCGCCTTCCCACAAGGTCACCCACCTGCTCCGCCTGACGGTCTACGTCGCAACCGCCGCGAGCAATGGTGGGAAGGAATACGTCGACATCGACGGCTTCGCCGTCATGCGAATCGTCTCGATGGACAGCAACCACGTGGATGCCTACGCGATCACGCCCGTGATCGCCGACATGGCCGATGAACGGCTTCGCCGCGGTCAGGTGGCGAAGCTGGTGCCCTGGGACTAGCCGAAAGGGCACGGCACCAACCCGCGGGCGGCGCGTCGCCCGCACTGGGAGGCACGTCATTCCATGGAACTGGAGTACAAAGACAACGGCCGGCGCGGCAAGTTCATCATCGTGCTGGGCGTCATCCTCGCCCTTGCCGCCGGCGGCGCCGCGTTCTACGTCATCAACCAGGCGCAGCAGCAGGCCGGCACGGGCAACACGCCCAAGCTGAACCTCGTCGTCGCGGCGCGGACGATCCCCGCCCGCAAGCCGATCGAGGACGGCGACCTGCTCGTCCGCGAAGTCCCGATCGATCCGAGCAATGCCCAGGGCGTGGTCACCGACAAGACCAAGCTGATCGGGCGGATCCTCGCGATCTCTGCGCTCGAAGGCCAGCTCGTCACCACGAACATGCTCGCGTCCAGCACGTCCGGCGGACAGTTCTCGGTTCTCGCGCCCGGCGAGGTCGTCACGGCCGACTCGCCGTACTGGCGGGCGGTCTCGCTGAACGTGCCAGACGACCGCGCGGTGGGCGGCCTCCTGGAGCCGAACGAGACGGTCGACATCTTCGTCACGGCGACGGTGAACGTGCCGCAGGACCTCCTCGACCAGGGCAAGTTCTACACGGACAAGTCGACCAAAATCACTTACCAGAACATCCCGATCCTGGCCA
The DNA here is from genome assembly GCA_005880805.1 of Chloroflexota bacterium. GTDB lineage: Bacteria > Chloroflexota > Limnocylindria > Limnocylindrales > CSP1-4 > CF-16. The sequence goes on from VBFZ01000075.1 coordinate 1,658, forward strand.
AGTCCGGCGCGATGTACATCATCCGGGTCTCGTTGCCGGTCGCCGAGGAGATCGCGCACCTGCAGGCCAGCGGCACGGCCCAGTTCAGCATGGCCCTGCGGCCCGACGAGGACAGCAGGGCGGTCGACGCAGCCAAGCTCGGCGAGACGACCAACGTGATCATCCAGCGTTACGGCCTGCCGGTTCCCCTGACCTACCCGCCGGGCAAGGGCGGCGGGCCGATCGCCACGCCATTCCCGAGCGCCAAGCCACAGGCTTCGGCCTCGCCCTCGGCTTCCGAAGCTCCAGTTCCCTAGAGGCCGGCTGCCCTTCGGGGCATATCCTCGCGCCGCTGACCCGGCGCGCCTCCCGGCCGCCCGACCCGCTCCGCCGGCGGGTCGGGCGGCCTCATTTCTCCGACGCCGCCACCCAACGGTTCCAGCGTGCCATCACGGCGGCTTTTGTCTCCTCTTTCGAGCCCGAGGTTTCGAGCGGCTCGAGCGGCACCCGGCCCGCTGACAGTCCTGCCGAGGCGCGTTCTGAAATGCCCGCCTGCGCGTTGATGCGCCGCGCGCCATCCTCGACCTCCAGGCCGCGACTCGTCAGTCGCGAGCGTTGCGCTTCCGGGCTGCAGTGCACGAACCAGACGACGTCGCACAGCTCGCCCAGCCCTCCTTCGACGAGCTTGATGGCCTCGACGACCACGGCCGGTGCGCCAACCCTCCCGGCGTCCCCGAGCTGCGCGACGATGCGGGGTCGAACAAGAGGATGGACAATCGCCTCGAGCTCCCGGAGAGCGGCCTCGTCGTCAAAGACCAGGCGTGCAAGCGCGGCTCGATCAAGTGTTCCGTCTCTGCCACGGAACCGCTCGCCGAACTTCGCGAGCACCTGGTCGTGGCCGGGCTCGCCCGGCGCAGTCACGCCGCGTGCGATCCGGTCCGCGTCGATGACGACCGCGCCACATTCCCCGAGCCATGCCGCGACGGTCGACTTGCCGCAGCCGATCGGTCCCGTCAGGCCGATCACGATCGGCCGACCAGCCGGGCGCGGCTCGGGCACGTGCTGACCGGCCATCATCCGGGTCCCCAAACGGGCCCAGCGGCAGGCGAAATCGCAGATTTGGTGTTCTGGGAGCAACAAGTCGTCAAGGTGCGCGCTCGGCGAGCTCCAACCACGCCTCCTCTGCCGTCGTCAGGGCGGCCTCAACGTCGGCCAGCTCGCTCGTGACCCGGCGCAGCTCGACGAAGTTCGCCTGGACCTGTGGATCGCCGACCGCCAGCTCGAGGTGTGTCTTCCGGAGCCCGAGGCGTATCAGCTCGCCCTCGACGCTCGCCAGCTGCCGCCGATACGCATCTTTCGACAACTTCCCCTTCTTCTCTCGTGTGTTGGGGATGGGCGTGCTGGCGACGCCTGCGGGGACCGCTCGGCGGCGCGCGGCGCTTCGATCGGAGCTTCCATTAGCGTCACCGGAGGAAGCGAAGATCGAAGCCCGAGAAGGCGCCGAGGTCGAGGCGCGAGAGGGCCCGCCTACGAGGAGACGTCGGGCCTGGGTCTGGGCAGCCTCATTAACCGTCCATCCCTCGGCGAGGGCCGATCGCCAGGCTCGATACCCGCCGTCGAACGGCACCGCCAGCCCCTCGTCGATCACCCACAGCTTGTCGCAGACCGTCTCGAGCAACCGCCGATCGTGGCTGACGACCAGCAGTGTCGCCGGAGTGTCGGCCATGAACGCCTCGATCGCCTCGCGGGCCGGGATGTCCAGGTGGTTCGTCGGCTCGTCCAGCAGCAACAGGTTGGCCGGCATGATGCCCAGCAGCGCGAGCTCGAGCCGCGACCGCTCGCCGCCGGACAGTGAGCGCACCTCCTTCAGCACGTCGTCGCCGCGGAACAGGAAGCGCGCCAGGTAACTGCGCGCCTCGCCGGGGGTGACCGGCATGGCGGCGAGCAAGGCGTCGAGAACGGTCGTGCCCGGGATCGCGGCCTCGCGGAGCTGGGCGAGGTACCCGATCTGGACCGCGTTTCCGAACGACAGGACCCCGTCCAGCGGCGACAGCTCGCCCGCAATCGTGCGCAGCAGGGTGGTCTTGCCCGCCCCGTTCGGCCCAACGATGCCGATCCGGGCGCCACGCTCGGCGGCCAGGAACGGTATGCGCGCAACCGGCCGGGGCGTCGCCCCCGCGTAACCGATCGCCAGGTCCTCCATGCGGACGGCGATCTCCCCAGACCGAGCCGGCCCTCCGCCGCCAAGCGCTGAAGACGGCAGCGCGAGCCGTCGCGCGCGCTGCGGCGCGGTCACACCCTCGGACTGGAGCCTTTCCAGGCGAGCCTCGTGCTCGTGCATCTTCGCGTACTTGCGGTGGCTCCGGTAGCGCTGCACGAGCTCCTGCTCGCGGGCGACCTGCGCGGCGTGGCTGCCGACGTCCTTGACCGTTCGGGCGTCGCGCTCCTCCCGCTGGCGGTGGTAGGCGGAGTAGTCGCCGCGAAACGCTGTGATCCGCCGATCGCGCAACTCCCAGATCCGCGTCACGGTCGCGTCCAGGAACGCGCGATCGTGCGAGGCGGCCAGGAGCGCTCCCGCCCGGTGGCGCAGGTGCTCTTCCAGCCACTCGAGCGCGTCGAGGTCGAGGTGGTTGGTCGGTTCGTCGAGGAGCAGCAGATCGGGGTCGGCAATTACGAGCCGCGCGAGCGCCCCGCGTGTCTGCTGGCCACCCGACATGTCGGCCGGCCGCCGCGCCCACTCGTCCCGGGCGAAGCCCAGCCCGGAGAGCGCCTCGTCCACGCGCTGGTCCAGCGTGTAACCGCCGAGCACCTCGAAGTAGTGCTGGAGGTCCTCGTACTCGAGGTCGGTGACGCGGCCCGCGCGCTCGAGATCGGCCAGCTCGCGTTCCATCGCCTCGAGTCGCACAGCGCCGCGGCGCACGGCAGTGCGCAGGTCCGGGGCGGCCATGAACGCCGCGTCGAAGTGGGCCTCCTGGGCGAGGATGCCAAGCGCAAGCCCACGCTTGCGGTGGACCTGTCCGCGGTCGGGCTCGTCCAAGCCGGCCGCAACCCGCAGCAGCGTGGTCTTGCCGGCTCCATTCGGCCCCACCAGGCCAACGCGATCGCCGGCGGCGATCGCCGCGTCGATGCCATCAAGGATCACAAAGTCGCCGATCTCGCGGACGACGCCGTCCAGGCGAACGACCGACACGTTAGCCGCCCACCGCCGCACGAGCTTTCGCCCGCCTGGTCGCGCCCGCCCGTCGGGTCCGCTCGGCACGCTCGCGAGCCGCAGCCCCAGCCTTGTCGAGGGCCGTCAGCCCGACCGCGTCGCCACCGCCCAGCTCGGTCCAGCGGACTCCCCTGCGACCAGCGGCGGCTCCCGGCCGCGGCACCATCCCGCGCAGGATCCCCGCCGCACCCTTGCGGTCCCTGGCGGGCAGGCGCTGGCACCACGAGCAGAAATGGGTGGATCGTGCCCCGATGACGATCCGCCGGATGGGCCGGCCACAGCGCGGACACGCCTCGCCCGCGCGCTGGTAGACCTGCAGCTGCTCCTGCATCGATCCATCGCCTTCGGGCGCCGTGTAGTCGTCGATCGAGCTCCCGCGCCGCTCGATCGCCTCGGCGAGCACACGTCGCAGTTCGAGGTACAGCCGTCGCTCATCGGCCGTCCGCAGCGAGGAAGCGGAGCGCAGCGGGTGCAGCCGCGCGGCCCACAGCGCCTCGTCGGCGTAGATGTTGCCGACCCCCGCGAGGAACGCCTGGTCGGTCAGCAGCGGCTTGAGCCGTGCCTTGCGACGGCGGATCAGCCGCCGGAAGGCCTTGAGCGTGAAGGAATCGTCGAGCGGCTCCGGACCCAGCGCCTGGAAGGGCTGGCCGGAGGCGTCGTACAGCCCGAACCGCCCGAACTTCCGGATGTCCCGGAAGTGAATCTCGCGGCCGTCCAAAAGCTCGAGCACAAGGCGTACGTATGGGTCCGGCTGGCTGCCGGCCGGGACGACGAAAAGCTGGCCGGTCATCTTCAGGTGGATCGTCAGCGTCGCATCGCCCGACCGCGTTGCGTCGGCCGACAGCTCGAGGACGACGAGCTTCGCCCGGCGGCCGACGCCAACGATCTGGTGTCCCGCGATCGCCTCGGCGAAGCCCTCCGGCGTGTGCGTCCGAACCGTCTTCGGCCAGAACACGCGCGCTCCGACGATGGTCGCCCCGGTGATCAGCCGGCCGAGATCGCGGGCGACGGTTTCGACCTCGGGCAGCTCAGGCATGCCGAATCACTAGGCCGGCTGCGGGCTCCGGAACCATCCGATCAGGCGACGGGCGCGGAGAGATCGACCGGCAGCTCGTCGGCCTCGGCGGCCACCGCGTCCGCACGGGTGAGGGGCGTCATCGACTCCCAGTCGTCGCCGACCTTGATGTCGACGGTGAGCGGGACGTCCAGGGGGACGGCGCTCTCCATCGTTTCGCGCACGACCGGCGCCAGGCGGTCGACTTCGGAGCGAGGCACCTCCAGGAGAAGCTCGTCGTGGACCTGGAGCAGCATCCGCGCCGCGAATCCCTCGGCTCGCAGGCGGTCGGCGAGGCGGATCATCGCGATCTTGACGATGTCGGCCGCCGTGCCCTGAATCGGCATGTTGATCGCCATCCGTTCGCCGGCGCCCCGCAGCGTGGGGTTGCGGGCCTGGAGCTCGGGAATGGAACGCCGACGGCCGAGGAGCGTCGTGACGAAACCCTGCGACCGGGCCTGCTCCCGGATCGCCATCATGTAGTAGCTGATCCCGGAGTACGTCGCGAAGTAGTTGTTGATGAACTCCTGCGCCTCCTGGCGCGGGATCCCCGCCCGGCTCGACAGCCCATAGTCGCTCATCCCGTAGGCGATCCCGAAGTTGACCATCTTGGCCATCGACCGCTCGTCGTGGCTGACGTCCTCCGGCGCCTTGAGGAGCACGCGTGCCGCGGTCTCCCGGTGGATGTCGGCCTGCCGCGCGAACGCGTCCTTGAGGTGCTCGTCGCCCGACACGTGGGCGAGGATCCGCAGCTCGATCTGGGAGTAGTCGGCGGCCAGCAGGACAAGATCGGGCGCTCCGGCCACGAACGATCCCCGGATGCGCCGGCCGAGGGCCGTCCGGATCGGGATGTTCTGGAGGTTCGGGTCGGAGGATGACAGTCGCCCGGTCGAGGCGACCGCCTGGTGAAAGGTCGTGTGCAGCCGGCCGTCGGCGGCCATCAGGCCGGGCAGCGCCTCGACGTACGTCGAGCGCAGCTTGGTATAGACCCGCCACTCGAGCAGCTTGTCGATCATCGGGTGGGCCGGCCGCAGGTCTTCGAGGACGGAGGCATCGGTGGAGTAGCCGGTCTTCGTCCGCCGGCCTTTCGGGAGATTCAACTCGTAGAACAGGACCTGCTCGAGCTGCTTCGGGCTGCCCAGGTTGAACTCGTGGCCGACGTCGGTGTAGATCTCGGCCTCCAGCCGGGCGATCTCGCTGGCGAACTCGCGATCGAGGACGGCCAGCGCCTCAAGGTCGAGGGCGACGCCGGTCGCCTCCATCCGGGCGAGCACCGGGATGAGCGGCAGCTCAATCTCGCGGAACAGGCGATCCAGCTTCTCCCCGACCAGGGCCTCTTCGAGGCGGGGACGGACCGCGACCGCCGACAGCGCCTCCAGCCCGGCGCGCGCCGCCGGGGTCAGCTCGGCGGCCGGCGGAAGGATGAGGTCGACCTGCTCGGCCACGATGTCGGCGATCGTCTGGCTCCGCAGCGCGGCATTGAGGATGTAGGCGGCGATCTGCGTGTCGAACGCCACGGGCAGCGGCGCAGCGTCCGGCGTGTCGGCAAAGCGCGCGACGAGCAGCGGCTTCACCTCGTGGCCGACCAGCGGGACGTTGACGTCCTCCAGCAGGCTTCGTACCCGCGCGACGTCCTCCGCGCCTTCGACGGCCAGCACTCGCCCATCTCCGCCGGCGAGCGCAAGGGCAAATGCGGTGCCCCGCCGCGGCCGCGGATCGTCGAGGACGAGCGAGACCCCGATGGCCGGCTGGTTGCCGATCCAGTCGCGGGCAGCCTCCACCTCGTCCGCAGATGCCACTCCGATCAGCCCCGGATCTGCGATGGCCGCGGCCAGGGCCTCGCGCGGGTCGCCGGTCGGCAGCTCGCCGCTGGGAGCAGCGCGCTGTCCATCGGTGCCCGAGACCGCAGCGAAGTCGAGGCTGAGCTGGAGCCCGCTCGCCTGCCCGATCAGCGACGAGCCGGCGGGCGACGAGCGCGCCTGAATTGGCCGCCCGGGCCCCCAGCCCTCCGGGCGAGCGCCGGCGACACGCGCTGCCGGAAACGTGCCGTCGGCCGTCTCCTCGCGCAGCGCGGCGACCGCTTCCTCCGGGCGCTCTCCGGACAGTGGCGGAAGTCGGTCGATGAGCGTCCGGAATTCGTACTCGCGGAACAGCCGGACGACGGTGTCGCGGTCGTAGTCGCCGAGGCGTGCGGCCGCCAAATCCAGCGTGACCGGCAGATCGCGCACGACCGTCGACAGCTCACGTCCGGTGAACACCTGATCGCGGTTCTCGCGGAGCTTTTCGCGTAGCTTCTCCGGCGTTATCTCGTCGATGCGGGCGTACAGGTCGTCGAGGGTGCCGAACTGGCCGATCAGCCTGGCGGCCGTCTTCTCCCCCACTCCGGGCACGCCGGGGATGTTGTCGGTCGGGTCGCCCTTGAGGGCTTTGTAGTCGATCATCTGGCCGGCCACGAGGCCATATCGGTCGGCGATCTTCGCGGGGTCGTAGATGACCGTGTTCTCGACGCCCGAGCGGGTGGTCATCAGCCGTGTCTTGTCCGACACCAGCTGCAGCATGTCGAGATCGACCGTGACGATCGTCGTCTCGAGGTCGTGCGCCTCGGCCTGAACGATCAGCGTGCCGATGACGTCGTCGGCCTCGTAGCCCTGCAGCTCGTAATGCGGGATGCGCAAAGCCCTGACAACCTCGCGGACCTTCGGGAACTGGTCGCGCAGGTCGTCCGGCATGCGGGTGCGCGTCGCCTTGTACTCGGCGTACTGCTCGTGCCGGAACGTCGGCCCGGCCAGGTCGAAAGCGACCGCGACGTAATCGGGCTTGAGGTCGGCAAATCCGCGCAGGACGATCGAGCAGAAGCCGAAAACGCCGTTGACGAGCTCCCCGCGGGACGTCGTCAAGGGGGGCAGTGCGTAGTATCCCCGGTACACGAGCCCGAAGCCGTCGAGCAGCATCAGGCGTTCCATGGGCAGGCCTCGAAAGGGTCGATTTCGGCCTGTCCAGTGTACCTGCGGAGTCGTCCGGGTCCGGCAGGATTAGGCCCCTCAGCCGACACGTCGGCAGAGTCGCGAGGCGGCCGAAACGTCAGGCGTCGGAGAGGCGGCGAGCGGTCCAGCGGATCAGGAAGAGGCCCAGTCCGACCAGGATTGCGAGCCCGGACACGAATACGAGGGGAGGCAGGCCGCGGCCGGGTTCGCTGCTGAATGCCTGGGCATTGGGCGCACCGCCCTGGGACCCGCCGGCAGAGTCGCCGGTGACCGCAGATGAGCCAGCGGGAGTTGGC
>VBFZ01000075.1:9228-9587 GCA_005880805.1 Chloroflexota bacterium
GAGAACTCGGCGGAGGCGCTTGAGGGCTGGGTGCTCGCCGCGGGGGCAGCACGTGGGGGCTGTCCAGTCGCCTGACTCGACGCCTGGCTCGCTGACGCGGCCTGCGGGACCGGGCCGCCGGTCTTCGAAAATGGGGCGGACGCGCTGCTCCCGAACCCGGCGAAGCCCTGGAGGCTGAACAACAGCAGGCCTGCCAAGCCGATGGTCGTCAGTCCGGCGGCGAGCGGATGCGTGAAAGCAAGGCGCGGCCCGGCCAAGAACCCGACGAGCCGCCGCCAGCCGCCCGGCTGGAGTCGTCGGGCGTCCTCCTCTGTGAGACGGAAGTCGCGGGTCCTGGCAGGGATCGGCAGAGCGGCTGT
>VBFZ01000076.1 GCA_005880805.1 Chloroflexota bacterium
AGTGCCTGAAGGATGTGGATGATTACTGCTCGTGTCCGCATGAGTCTCCTTGACCTCGGATCAGGTCCCGGCAGCGGGCTTCCCTGAAAGGCGCGCCGTTCGGCAACCCGGCTAACTGGATCAGGTGCGCTGCACCCAGTCCCGTGGCTTTGCGTCCCCGGCTCACGCCGGGTTTGCCCTTATCGATGGTCGTCCGCCGAAGAGGCAGGATGCGACGCCCTGAACCCTATGCGGGATCGGCCGCGCCGAGTCCCCTCACGTGGGTACTGCTGCCTCGATCTATTCGTCCGAGTTGTCGCCGCGCACCGCGTCGCATCCGCGACCGACGCACGTGAGCGCTGCTGCCCAGGGGCAATGGCGGACATGGCCCTCCCATCTCCGGACAGCAGGAACACGGCCTGTGACGCGGCCAACGCGAAGGACACGGCGACAGCTGGAGGCGCCTGGATCCTGCAACCCGGTCGGCTGGATGTGGGGGTCACCCAGTCTCGTGGTCTTGCATCCCGACTCTCGCCGGGTGCGTAGCTGATCTTTGGCCCGCCGCGGGGACGGACGTCTGTCGGGTGGATCGCCTGCACCGTCCGCGGTGCGTCTGGGGGAGCGATCTCGCGCCTACCCTACCGAAGGCCATTGCGAGGCGCAAATCGGGCCACCCTTGCGAGAGGCGGCAAAGGCGTTGCAAATAACTATCAATTTTCGCGACGTGAGGCGGTGCGCGAAAGCACCACAGATTCCATGCATGAACCTTGCCCTGGACGCTCGCGCGCGCGAAGATCCGAGCGTGAAATCGCCGCGCCGCGCTGCGCTCGTCGTGCTGCTGATTGCAGCTGCGGCGCTGCTCGTGGCGGGGCTCTCTGTTGCCATGCCGGCAGCCGGCGCTGACCCGAGTGCGAAGCCTAGCCAGAAGGCCGACCGACCGAAGAGCGACAAGCCAGCCCAGGCCAAGGACAAGCAGGCCCAGGCGAAGGACAAGGCCGAGAAGGCCGACCAAGACGGACCGGAAACCACGATCACGGTTCGCGGTCCGATCGCGAAGACGAGCGACGCCGAGGGCGAGACGAGCTACACCCTCACGGCCAATGGCAAGACCTACCGGCTCGAGGTCGGGCCGCCGTGGTGGTGGGGCGCGAACGACCCGCTCGCCTCCAAGGTCGGCGGCACGCACGAGGTGACTGGCGAGGCCGAGGGAACCTCCAACGAGCTCGAGGTCCTCTCAATCGACGGGACGACCGTGCGCAGCCCCGGCAAGCCGCCGTGGGCCGGGGGACCAAAGGTCGTCGGAGAGCGCCACCCGGGCTGGAAGGCGTGGAAGGCGGCGCACGACAAGACCAGGGGGCCGAAGGGACCCAAGGACAACCAGCCCGACGAGAACGAGGGCCCCACTACACCGGCGCCGAATGGCCCGAATACGCCCTCGCCGTCTCCCGAAGCCAGCGGGAGCCCGAGCGAGGAGCCGTCGGCCGAGCCGAGCCCTTCCACGGAGCCGAGTGCATCGACGGAGCCCAGCCCGTCCAGCGAGGCCAGCCCCTCGACCGAACCGCCATCGACAGAACCCAGCCCGTCGACCGAGAGCAGCCCCTCGGCCGAGCCGAGCGCACTGCTCATGCTCGCCCTGCGAGGCGGCCGCTTCGCGTTCTAGCCCGCGGCCTCGGTGCCGTCGGCGATCACGGGACGCGGCCTGCGCAGACCCTCCGCATCTGACGCCGCGGTGTCCGTGAGATAAGCGGCGGACAAGGCCGGTCCGAGACCATTGGCGGGATGGTCGACCTCCGATTCGGGCGTGGTCTTCGAGTCCTGCGTCGACGGCGCGGCTGGCGCCAGGCGGATCTCGCGCTCCGCGCGGGCATCTCTCAGAGCGCCGTCTCTCGGGCCGAGCTCGGCAGGGTCGGCGGGCTATCTGTCTCGGCGCTTAAGACCCTCGCCGACGCGCTGGGCGCCCAGGTCGACGTTCGGCTTCGATGGCAAGGCGAGAGGCTCGATCGGCTTCTCGATCGGGAGCATGCGGCGCTCGTCGAGCAATTCGTCAGACGGTTGCGCCAGCATCAGTGGGAGGTCGCCCCGGAGGCATCCTTTTCGATCTTCGGCGAGCGTGGCTCCGTGGACGTGTTGGCGGCACACCGCCCGACTGGAGCTCTGCTCGTCGTCGAGGTCAAGTCGGTCATCCCGGACGTCCAGGCAATGCTCGTGGCTCTGGACCGCAAGACCCGACTCGCGCCGGCGATTGCGAAGGATCGCGGCTGGCCTTCGACCACGGTCTCGAAGCTGCTGATCGTGCGGGAAGCCCGGACCGCACGGCGACGGCTCGCGCAACACGACGCTACCTTCCGGTTGGTCCTCCCGATCCGCGGACGGTCCATCGAAGCGTGGTTGCGACGCCCGCGTGGAGTGCTCGCCGGACTCCTATTCCTGTCGCCGACCAGTCACCCGGGTGGCGGGCGCCGAACTCGACCCGAGAGCGTCGGCTTGCGCTCCAACTCACGCTCGGGTTGACGCTCGGCACCCCCGATCGAGCCGGATTGGCAGGCCCGGCACCCGCGTGGTGAGTAGCAGACACGTGAGCGCACGGGAGCCGGAACGCGGCGGCCCTGCACCGGCCCGGCACCCGCGTGGTGAATAGAGGACAAATCAGAGCGGGAGCGCGGCGGCCCTGCACCCGAAACGAGCCGGCCCAGCAACCGAAACGAGCCGGCCCAGCAACTGGGTGGTGCGGATGACGGTCAGACTGCGAGCCGGGACGACCACGACCTGCGACGGCCCCCTCAGCTGAGCGTCTCGCCCGGTTTCAGCTCGTGGACGGTCACGCCCTGAACGCCGCGTGACGACAGCTCTTCGCGGAGCTGTGCCGGGGTTCCGGCGAGGATCGGGAACGTCCCGTAGTGGATCGGCAGGACGTCGCTGACGCCCAGCAGCTCCACGGCGAGGGCGGCCTCACGCGGTCCCATCGTGTAGTGGCCGCCGATGGGCAGCAGTGCCATCTCGGGCGCGTAGAGCTCGCGGATGTAGCGCATGTCGCCGAACACCTGCGTGTCGCCGGCGAAGTAGAACCGGAAGCCGTTCTCCAGCTCCACGACGAAGCCAACCGGGTCGCCCAGGTAGAGCGTCGTGTTGCCATCGCCGTTCCAGTCACCGGCCGAGTGGATCGCGGGGACCATCGTGACCTTGATGCCGGCCGCCTCGACCGTGCCGCCTGCGTTCATCCCGATGACCTGGTCGCGGCCGCCGCCAAGGTTTCGCGCGAGCCACAGACTGAGCTCGTGGATACACGGCCAAGTCGGCTGCAGCCGGCTGCCAATCCCCACGGCATCGCCCTGGCCCATGTGGTCGAAGTGGCCATGGCTGACGAGGAGCACGTCGCATCGGTCGACGGACGAGGCGCTCTTCGGGCTGTTGGGGTTCGAGAACCACGGATCGAACAGAACCGTCTTGCCGCCGGGTGTCACGAGCTCGATGCACGAGTGCCCGTACCAGGTGAACCGGGAATCACGACCGAGTGGCATCTGCGACACCTCCAGCTGGGCCTCCCCGCGCCATCGTAGCCCCGACCCGGCGGACCGACCGCGGAGCCCTCGCTACACTCGGCGCGTGCCTGCCGAGCAGCGGATTGCCGAGAATCTCGCGTTCATCAACTGGACCGTGCTGACGGGCCTCGCGGTCGGGGCGTTCGGCGCCGTCGTGCTGGGCCGTCTCCGCACCGACGCGACGCGCGGCTTCCTGGTGTTCACGGCCTTTTGTGCGTCGGTCTTCGGTCTCCTCGCCTACCTGTCGGATACCGCCTTGCCGGCCACCGTGCCCGGCTCGGCGATCGTCCCCGATCCCGCCTTCGACCAGCCCCGGCGGCTCGCCCTCATCCTCTTCACGGTCCTCGCGTTCGCCTACGGGGTGGCCATCGCCCGCCGTTCCCGCGCCCCGGCGATCGGCATAGGTGGCCTCATCGCAGGAGTGGCCGCCCTCATTGCCGGCGCGCTCGGTTGGGGCGGCGGTCTGCCGTCGGCCGTGCCGGTCCTCCTGCAGCTCCTCGTATTGACCGCGGCCACCGGCGGCGTCTTCGCCGCAATGATCCTCGGCCACTGGTATCTCGTGACGCCGAAGCTCCCTGAAGCTCCATTGGTGCTGTTCGCGCGGCTGCTGCTGTGGATCGTCGGTCTGCAGCTGGCGCTGTTCGTGGCCTGGGTGGCGACGGGTTCGGGCACGGGCGGCCGGCCGTTCGCCAGTCTCACGGGCCCATGGGCGCTGTTCGTCTGGCTCCGCCTGCTGGTCGGCCTGCTTTTCCCGCTGGTCGTGTCGTGGGCCGCGGTGCAGACCGCCCGCACGCGCTCGATGGAATCGGCGACCGGGCTGCTCTACATCAACGTCGGGACGATCGCCGCGGGGACGATCCTCGCGGCCGGTTTGTACTTCGGCGCCGGAATGCTCGTGTGACCGCGGAGGCCAGCTGAACGTGGCACGGCGTGAGCGGACGCACCAGGTTGGGCGCGTTGACCGCGACTACGTCGAGGCAACCTCGCCCGCGCTCCACCCGGCCCTTGCGGCAATCGAGGAGGCCGCCGAGCCCGACGGGATCCCGATCCTCGATCGCGAGAGCGGCCGCGTCCTCGCGGCGCTGGCGGCGAACCGGCGCCGCATCCTGGAGATCGGGACAGCGATCGGTTTCTCGACGCTCTGGATGGCGCTCGCGCAGCCGGCCGGAGGCACGATCGTGACGATCGACCCGGACCGGAGCCGGACGGACAGGGCGCGCAGCTGGTGGCGCCAGGCGGGCGTGCCGGACGAGCAGATCACCGTCGTTACCGCTCGAGCGTTGGAGGCCTTCGAGCGCCGGGAGCCAGCCCTGGACGGCCCGTTCGATCTCGTCTTCATCGACGCGATCAAGACCGAGTACCCGGCGTATGCCGCCGCCGTTATCCCGCGCCTCTCACCAGGGGCTCTGATCGTGGCCGACAACGTGCTGTGGAGCGGTCGCGTGGCGGACATGGAACAGCTCGATCCCACGGAGGACACGCTTGCCTTGCGCCAGTTCAACGGCGGGATGCTGTCCGATCCGCGGTTCGTCGCCTCCATCCTGCCCGTCGGGGATGGCCTGCTCGTCGCGACGTACCGGGCATGACCCAGGAGGCGGTCGCGGGACGGATCCACGTCCGCGTTAGGCTGTTCGCCATCCAGCGCGAGCTCGCTGGTATGCGTGAGGCCGGACTCGAGTTGCCGGCCGGGGCAAGCGTCGACGACGCCTGGGCTTCGCTGGTCGCCCAGTTTCCGGTCCTTGCCCCGGGCCGCCCCGCCGTGCGGTTCGCGCGGAACGGCGAATACGTTGAGGCCGCGGAGCCGCTTGCGGACGGCGATGAGCTGGCAGTGATCCCGCCCGTCAGCGGCGGGGGCGATCGCGGCGAGGAAGCCATGCGCATCCTGGAGCTGCGAGCCGAGCCGTTCGACCTGGGGATCCTGGCCGAGCTCGGTGAGCGTCTGGCCACGCCGGCAGACGGCGCCGTGGTCGGGTTCGTCGGTCGCACCCGGGAGACACCGGGGATGCCGGCGCCCGGCCAGGAGGACGAGGCCGCGCGCCATGCCGGACGCTCGGTCGAAGGGCTCGAATACGAAGCCCACGAGTCGATGGCCCGCTCGGTGCTCGAGTTGGTCGCCGACGAGATCGAGAGCCGGTTCGGCGTCCGCCGCCTGGCGATCGTCCACCGCACGGGTGAGGTGCCGCTGGGGGAAGCGAGCGTGGCGGTGGTCGTGGTGGCTCCTCATCGCGATGCGGCGTTCCTCGCGGCCCGTTATGCGATCGACGAGACGAAGTCGCGGGCGCCGATCTGGAAAGCCGAGCGCTTCGAGGACGGCCACGTCTGGATCGGCGAGCCTGCTCGAACGGCGCCACGCACCAGCGGGGCCGGCCGGTGAGGGTCTACCTCTCGGTCGACTTGGAAGGGATCGCAGGCGTCAGCCATCCGAACCCGACGGCGCGAACCGACAGCGGCTACGCGGATGCCGTCCGGCTCATGGTTGGCGAGACGAACGCGGCGGTCGACGGCGCGCTTGCCGCCGGTGCAACCGACGTGCTCGTCAACGACAGCCACGGCGGGATGTACAACCTGACGCCGGCCGATATCCACCCGCAGGCTCGGCTGCTGCAAGGGCAGAAGGCGTGGTCGATGGTCGCCGGCGCGGAGCGGCCCACTGATGGCCGCGACTGGGAGCCCTTCGACGTCGCGCTGTTCGTCGGCTACCACGCGCGCGCCGGGCACGGCACCGGCACGATTGCGCACACCTTCTCCGGCCGGCCGGTCGAGACCCGGCTCAACGGTCGGCCGACCGGCGAGTACGGCCTCAACGGAGCGGCACTCGGGTCGTGGGGAATCCCGGTTGGCATGGTGACGGGTGACGACGCCCTCGCGGCCGAGGTCGCCGAGTGGCTGCCATGGGCCGAGCGGGTCGTGGTGAAGCAGGGCCACGGGACGAATGCCGCCGCATCGCTGCACCCGGAACGGGCGAGGGCGCTGATCGGCGAGGCTGCCGAGCGGGCCGTCCGCAGGGCGGCGGCCGGCGAGCTCAAGCCGCTTCGGCTGGATCCGCCGGTTGTCATCGAGGTGGAGTACCGGCGGGGCGTCGAGGCGGACTTCGCGGCGATCGTGCCCGGCGCGGAACGGGTCGGAGACCGAGGGGTTCGCTTCGAGGCGCCCGATGCCGTGACGGCCTACCGCGGGTTCCTAGCCGGAGTTCGCCTCGCCAGCACGACCGACTGACCGCATACTGCCGCCGATGGCCGACTGGGAGGGACCGTCGCTCGACCGGCTCGTCGGGCGGGCCGATACGCTCGCGGGGTCGTGGGCCGCGCGGGCGAGGCTGTCCACGACCCTCGGCCAGGAGCGGGCAATCCTGAGGCTGTTCGGCGTGCACGGTCTCGACGCGTCCGGGCAGCCGCTCGCCGGGCAGGTCGTTGACCGCTACATGGGAAGCGGTCGCCGGCGGCTCGCATCGGGGATCGCGCTTCCGTTCGCCATGGCGCTGCTCGAGTACGACCTGGGGCCGCAGGAGCTGGCGCTCGATGTGGCGAGCGGGGCGATCGACCTGGGCATGGAAGCCGAGCTCCTGCTGGAATCCGACCGCCGCGCGACGGCGGAGCAGGAGGCCGGACGGCTGGCCGAAGCGGCGATCGACCGGATCGACGCCAACCGGACGGCGCGCCGCGAACTGATCGCGCTCATCGGAGATACGCCAAGGCCGTGGGTCGGCGGCTCGCTTTCCGAGACGGCCGTGGACGCGGCACTGCGAGAGGCGGCGGCGCTGGTCGGGGCCAGTGCCGACCTGGTTCGCGTTCGCGTGCCGGTCGGCCGCGAGCTCGCGGACCGGCTCCAGAGCGCTGGTGTCGAGCTCGGCAGCAAGCAGGCGCGGGCAATCAGCGATCCCACCCCGATCGGGAGCCAGCGCGGCCTGGCCCAGCTGCGCGAAGCACTCGACGAGGCCGCCGCGGAACGGCGTGGCTATGTCCGGCTGACGACCGCGTCACCCGCCCTGTCGGCGCCCGAGCAGGCCGTGGTGGCCGCATTCGAACGCGTGGACATCGTGGAGGCGGATCCGGTCGGCGAGATCGTCGAGCAGGGCGTCGATCCTGATCGCGCCATCGCTGACCACACGTTCGCGCACTGGCTCGTCCAGCGCTCGGGAGCACAACTGCTCGTGGGGGCGGGGCCGCTCGTCGTGGCGCCCGACCTCGCGCGGGGCTTCCCGTCCGATCCGGCCACTCGCTCCGGCCGCGCGCTCGCGATGCAGCTGCTGGCCGTCATGCTTGCGCGCCGGTCCGGCTTGGCTGACGAGCAGGTGATCGTCGATTCGCTGCCGTCGTGGATCTGGGATGAGCCGAACCCGACGGTGCAGGCTATCGCGGCGGTTGCCGTGCGACGGGCCGCCCTGCCGGGCCATCACCTGGCGTTTCGCGAGCCCGAACAGGCGGGGCACGAAACGTCGGTCCTGTGGCCCCTCGTCCTGGCAGCCTCGCTTCCCTTCGCGACGATCGGAGAAAGCCGGGCGGTCGGGAGCGCGCTCGTGCTGCGCCGCTACTCCGCCGAGATGCGCGATCGAGTCCTGGCCGGACACGGTTCAGCTCGAGCGTCCGCCGAAGTCGCCGCGGCGACCGAACCGCCCGCCTTGCGCGGTGCCGCGCGAGACCATGTGGAAGCGATCGTCCGCGCAGCCGAGACGACCCTGCAGCGTCTCGCCGACCAGGGCTGGACCGCCGTCCTTGGCGAGCCCTTTGGGCGGTCGGACCGGACCAGGCTCGGGGCGGACGCGGTTGTCGAGCGCTCGGAGTCGTTCGATCCATTCGATCGGGGCGTCGGAGTGACGGCGGGGCGCTGAGCCGTCGTGTTTCGACCCCTCGTGGTGTGCCATCCTCTCGTGGGAGAACGAGGGAGTAGTGCATGACCGAGCAGCCGCCACCTGACGAAACCCAACCGATGGGCTC
>VBFZ01000232.1 GCA_005880805.1 Chloroflexota bacterium
TGGCGCCGTTCTGGTTCGAGGAGATGGACGAGTTGCGGTCCGATGGTTC
The DNA here is from genome assembly GCA_005880805.1 of Chloroflexota bacterium. GTDB lineage: Bacteria > Chloroflexota > Limnocylindria > Limnocylindrales > CSP1-4 > CF-16. The sequence goes on from VBFZ01000232.1 coordinate 50, forward strand.
GGGGACCATCCATCTCGTCGTGTGGGTGCCCTGGAACGAGGCAGAGTCGCGCGTGGCGGCAGGCGTAGCGGCAGGTGGCCGGATCATCCGGCACAATCTCGAGGAGAAGTTCTGGACACTCGCCGATCCAGCCGGCAACGAGGTGGACGTCGCGACGACGTCGGCGCCAGATCAGGCGGAGTGAGCGTCAGGTCATGGTGGGGACATGAGCTTCGTCAAGGATCCCCGTGTGGATAACTACATCAACGCGCTTCCTGCGTGGCAGCAGGCGATCTGCAACGAGGTCCGGGACCTCGTCCACGCCGCCGACCCGGACGTCGTCGAGACGATCAAGCGGACCGTACAGCCGTACTTCGTCCTCGATGGCAACATCGCCGCGCTGCTCTCGGCGAAGGACCACGTCAACGTCTTCCTGTACGACCCGCTGGTCGAGGACCCGGAAGGGATCATCACGGCCGGCCACGACAATCAGACGGGCCGCCAGATCGCCATCCGACAGGGCGAATCGATCAATGCCAAGGCGCTGACCGCGATCTTCCGGCAGATCATCGAGCACAATCGTGCCGGCGGCTGGCGCAAGCTGCAGGCGGCGCGCTAGGGGATCGTCAAGACGACGTTGCCGGCCTTCCGCCACGTCTCGACGTAGCGATGCGCCTCGGCCACCTGATCCATCGGGTAGCGCCGATCGATGACGGCCCGGAACTCACCCGCCTCGATGAGTGCCTTCACGAGTTGGACGTTCTCGCGGCTCCGTCGGCCGATCGCTGTGTGCACGCGCTTGCTGCCGACGAGTCGCGACGCAATCCACCAGGCCAGCGTGTCGAGGTAGAAGCGCCCGCCATCCGTGGCCACATAGATCCCGCCCGGCTTGAGCGCGCGCCTGCCCCGGCTGAACGAGAACTTCCCGACGGCGTCGATGATCGCGTCGTACCTCTGGCCGTTCTTCGTGAAATCTGCCTGGGTGTAGTCGACGACCTCGTCGGCGCCAAGGGACCGGACGAGCTCGACGTGCCTCGTGCTGCAGACGCCCGTGACGTGTGCGCCGAAGTGCTTGCCGAGCTGGACCGCCGCCGTGCCGAGCGAGCCGGACGCCCCGTAGATGACGAGACGTCGACCTGTTTTCGCGTCCGCCCAGCGCAGCGTGTCAAGCGCCTGCATCGCTCCGTCACTGACCGCTGCCGCCTCCTCGAAGGTCATCCCGGCCGGCTTGAGCGCGATCGGCCCGCCCTGCCGCACGCATATGTACTCGGCGTGCGCGCCGAAGTACCTCGACGGCATCCCGAAAACTGCATCACCGACCTTGTACTGAGTCACGGCTGCACCGACGGCTTCGATTTCGCCGGCCAGCTCCACGCCAAGCGACCGCCACCTCGGCCGGCGGAACCCGCCGATGAGACGCCAGAAGGCCGGGTTCGCCGCGCGAACGTGGGCGTCGGTCTGGCTCACCGTGCTCGCCCGGACCCTGATGAGGACCTCGTCGTCTCGGGGCACGGGCCGCTCGACCTCCCCGACACGGAGGACCTCCGGCGGGCCATAGCGGTCCTGGACCACGGCTTTCATCACTTCACACCGTACAGCGACCTAGAGTGACGCGGTGCTGATCATCGCGCCGCCGTCGGAGACGAAGAGGCCGCCGCCGGATCATGGGCGACCGGTCGCTCTCGACGAGCTGTCGTTCCCGGAGCTCACGCCGCTACGATCCAGGATTCTCGATGCGCTGATCACGACCAGCACGAGGCCGGATGCGTTCCAGCGCCTGCAGGTGCGGCCGTCGAAAGCGGCGGACGTGGCGCGCAACACCAGGCTGCTCGAGGTGCCCGTTCGGCAGGCGTTCGAGGTCTACACAGGACCGCTTCACGAGGGCCTTGGCGCGGCGACGCTGTCCGCAGACGCCACGAAACGCGCCGGCCGTAGTCTCGTCATCACGTCGCCGGTTTGGGGTCCGCTCCGCCCGAACGACCAGATCCCGGCATATCGCTGCCATGCGTGCGCGCGGTTGGTCGGAATGGACCGGCTCGAGCCAACCTGGCGCGAGGTCCTCCCCGATGTCCTCGCCGCTGCCGCCGAACCGAACGGCGTCGTCCTGGATCTGCGATCGCCGACCTACCAGGCGATGGGGATGCCAACGGGCCTCGAGGATCGGACGGTGGTGCTTCGCGTCGATCAGGCCTCGTTCGGCGGCCGGCGGATCGGCGACGTCGTGGCCAAGCGAATCCGCGGGCAGGCGGCGCGCCACCTCCTGGAATCCGGCGCGGAGCCCGACGATCCTTATGTCCTCGCCGGTGTCCTCGGGGAGCGCTGGCCGCTGCAACTCGACGCTCCCGCGCGACCC
>VBFZ01000077.1 GCA_005880805.1 Chloroflexota bacterium
GAGCACGGCGGCCAGCGTCACGGCACTCCGGACGCCGCCGGGCACGTCCCATTCGCTGGCCAGCCGGGGAATTGCATCCAGGGACCCGTACCGCGCGAGGACGGCCGCAGCGGACCTCGAGCCCCAACCCTGGAGGCCCGGGTAGCCATCCGACGAATCGCCGACCAGGGCCAGGAAGTCGGGAATCGACTCGGGCGAAACGCCCCATTTGGCGCGGACGCCATCGGCGTCGTACGTGAGGTCGCGCCTCCGGTCGCGCAGCACGACGGTCTGGCCGCGGACGCACTGCGCCAGGTCCTTGTCCGGCGAGCAAATGAGGATCTGTTCGACCGCGGGTGAGTCCGCCCAGCGCGCGCCCGCCGCCGCGATCGCGTCGTCGGCCTCGAACTCGACCATCGGCCACAGCCAGGCCCAACCTTTCGATCGCGCGCTCGGCGATCGGGAACTGGGAGAGTAGCTCCGGCGGCATCCCGATCTCGGTCTTGTAGCCGGGGAAGAGCTCGTTCCGGAAGGAGCGGATCACGCGGTCCGTCGCGCAGCCGAGGTGCGTCCCGCCTTCGTCGCGGAGGATCGCGAGCAGGTTCTCGACGAGGCCCCACGTCGCCGTCAGGTCGCGGCCGTCGGCGGCAAGCACCGGCGGCCGCGGGGCGAAGTGCGCCCGAAACAGCTCGTAGGTGGCGTCGATGAGGTGAATCCGCACCTCAGGCGGTCCGTCCTCCCTCGAGCAACGACTTCAGGCCTTCGAGGTCCTCCTGGAAGATCGGGCCGAGGACGAGGTGCTGCAGGACATCGCCGAGATTCGGCAGGGCCGGTGGAACGAGCCGCTCCTCCCAGTCGACGCGGGTCAGGTCGTCGGCGGCACGGGTGAGCGAGAAGATTCCGTCGCCGCGCCACGGCCCGAGGTGGCGATATCCGTATCGCTCGGGTGGCTGCCAGTCGGTGACCTCGACGGTATCGGGCACGGTGATGCCCAGGACTCGCACGGTCCCGCGGGCGCGCGTCCCCGGTCCGGTCGGTCCGGGCGATTCGACGCTGACGGCCTTCAGGTCGCGCATCCAGCGCACCTGTCCGGGAATGTCGACGAGCTGGTCCCAGACCTGCTCGATTCGCGCAGGTTGTCCTTCCGCTCGCCCGCCCACCAGTCGGCCACCCACGCGACGAGCGTCGCACCCAGCACCAGTCGAGCGAGCCGGATGATCATCGGCTGCTCCCCACCTGCCCGGCTCCAGCCCGCCCAGCTACCTTCTCGGCCCGGTCCTCGAGTTGCGCGCCCGCCCGCCTCAGCTCCGCCAGCGCCTTGTCGCCATCGCCCGGCTGCAATTCGACCGCCCGGATCAGGTTCGTCAGGACTGTTGTTCCGAAGCCCAGCCGGACGGCGTCCTGCGCCGTGGCATTGACGCAATAGTCGGTGGCGAGCCCGCAGACGAGGACCTCGGTCACTCCGCCGTCGCGAAGCAGGCCCTCCAGCTCCGTTGGCGCGGTCGCGGCTGTCACCGGGTCACGCATCGTGAAGCCCGAGTATCCATCTTCGCCGTTGCTGCCCTTGCGCACGACCGGACCATCCACCGTCAGGTCCGGGTGCAGGGACGCGCCCCATGTGTCCTGCACGCAGTGCACCGGCCAGATGCCGCCGTCCTGGGCGAAGTGAGGCGTGTGCTGGGGATGCCAGTCCTGCGTATACGCCACGTGGGCGCCGGCAGCTCGCGCCGCTTCGATCTCACGGTTGATCCCCGGGACGATCTCGGCGCCGCCCTTCACGGACAGGCTGCCGCCCGGATCCGCAAAGTCGTTCTGCACGTCGACCACGATCAGCGCCGTGGAGCGGGTATAGCCGGGCACTGCCCTACGCTACCAGCCCTCCTGCCGCGACGGCGAGCGGCGAGGCTATGCCCAGACCGATCCGGTACGCTCTCGGCATGGCCCTCAGCCCACAGGATCTTGCCGCGCTCGATGCCGCCGAGGAGATCACGATCGAGACTCGCGCGAACGATGGAACCCCCCACCAAACGATCATCTGGGTCGTCGTCGCCGCCGGCGAGGGGTACGTCCGGTCGGTGAGAGGTGAACGTGGTCGCTGGTATCGCGAGGCACAAGCCGACCCGAACGTGGTCATCCGGGTCGACGGGCGGGCGATCAATGTGCGCGCGGTTCCGGTCACCGGCCAGGAATCGATCTCAACCGTCACCGCCGCCATCGAGGAGAAGTACACAGGCATTCCGGGACTCGAGCCTATGCTTCGTCCGGACGTCCTCGATGCGACCCTTCGTCTGGAGTCTGCCTGACACCGATGTACTTCGACGAGTTCAAGCACCAGCTGCCCGACATCGACCCCCAGGAAACGGAGGAGTGGCTCGACTCCCTCGAGCAGGTCGTCGAGGACGAGGGCGAGAACCGTGCCCGCTTCCTCATGTTCAAGCTGCTCAAGCGCGCGAGGCAGCTGCACGTCGGCCTGCCGCCGCTGACCCAGACCCGCTACATCAACACGATCAGCCCGGAGCAGGAGCCTTTCTTCCCCGGCGACGAACAGCTGGAGCTTCGCATCCGCCGCATCATCCGCTGGAACGCGGTGGCGATGGTCCTCCGGTCGAACAGCCAGTTCCCGGGCATCGGCGGCCACCTGTCCACGTACGCGTCCTCAGCGTCGCTCTATGAGGTCGGCTTCAACCATTTCTTCCGTGGGAAGGACGCCGACGGCGGTGGCGACCAGGTCTATTACCAGGGCCACGCTGCTCCGGGCATGTACGCACGTGCATTCCTCGAGGGGCGGCTGACCGAGGAGCAGCTTGACCACTTCCGGCGCGAGACCGGCGGGCCAGGGACGGGCTTGTCCTCCTACCCGCACCCGCGGCTGATGCCCGAGTTCTGGGAGTTCCCGACGGTCTCGATGGGCCTCGGACCTCTCGCTGCGATCTACCAGGCCCGCTTTAACCGCTACCTCCAGAACCGCGGCCTGAAGGACACCTCGAACCAGCGCGTGTGGGCGTTCCTGGGCGACGGCGAGATGGACGAGCCCGAAGCGCTGGCAGGGCTGTCGCTCGCCGCCAGGGAGGGCCTCGACAACCTGACCTTCGTCGTGAACTGCAACCTGCAGCGGCTCGACGGGCCGGTGCGCGGGAACGGCAAGATCATCCAGGAGCTGGAGGGGCTGTTCCGGGGCGCGGGCTGGAACGTCATCAAGGTCATCTGGGCCCGCGAGTGGGACGACCTGCTCGCGCGCGACACCGATGGCGTCCTCGTCGAGAAGATGAACAACGCCCTCGACGGCGAGTTCCAGAAATACTCGGTCGCCGGCGGCGCCTACATCCGCGAGCATTTCTTCGGGCCCGAGCCGCGGCTCCGAAAGCTCGTCGAGCACCTGTCCGACGACGACCTCGCCAAGCTCCGGCGGGGCGGCCACGACTACCGGAAGGTCTATGCGGCGTACAAGGCGGCCACCGAATACACCGGCGCGCCGACCGTGATCCTCGCCAAGACGATCAAGGGCTGGACCCTCGGCCCGGGAGTCGAGGGCCGGAACATCACCCACCAGGCGAAGAAGCTCTCCGAGGCCGAGCTCAAGGTCTTCCGCGACCGCCTCGAGCTGCCGATCCCCGACGACAAGCTGAAGGAGGCGCCGTACTACCGGCCCGCCGAGGACTCGGAGGAGGTCGAGTACCTCAAGGAGCGGCGGCGCGCCCTGGGCGGTCCGATGCCCAAGCGCGTCGTGCGGGCAGAGCCAGTGGCCGCACCGGCTCCCGAGGTGGACAAGGAGTTCGAGGCCGGCAGCGAGATCGCGGTCAGCACGACGATGGCCTTCACCCGCCTGCTGCGCAACCTGATGCGCAACAAGGAGATCGGCTCGCGGATCGTGCCGATCATCCCCGACGAGGCGCGCACCTTCGGCATGGACCCGCTGTTCAAGGAGGTCGGCATATACGCCGCGCTCGGGCAGCGTTACGAGCCGGTCGACTCCGACCTGGTGCTCAGTTACCGCGAGTCGACCGACGGCCAGGTCCTCGAGGAGGGCATCACCGAAGCCGGCTCCATGGCCTCCTTCCAGGCGGCGGGCACCGCCTACGCGACACACGGCCTGACGACGATCCCGTTCTACATCTTCTACTCGATGTTCGGCTTCCAGCGGACCGGCGACCAGATCTGGGCCTTCGGCGACGCCCGTGGCCGCGGCTTCCTGATGGGCGCGACAGCCGGCCGAACGACGCTGACCGGCGAAGGCCTGCAGCACGACGACGGCCACTCGCACGTGCTCGCGTCCACGGTCCCGAACCTGCGCGCCTACGACCCGGCCTTCGCCTACGAGCTCGCCGCGATCGTCCGCGCGGGCATCGAGCGGATGTACGTGAAGGGCGAGGACATCTTCTACTACGTCACGCTCTACAACGAGAACTACCCGATGCCGAAGAAGCCGGACGGCGTGGACGAGGCGATCGTGAAGGGCCTGTACCGGCTCCGCGAGGCGCCCGAAAACGGGCAAAAGTCGCTGCGCGTCCGCCTCGTCGGGAGCGGCTCCATCCTCCAGCAGGTGCTCGCCGCGCAGGAGCTGCTGGCCGAGAAATTCAGCGTAGGGGCCGACGTCTACAGCGCGCCCTCGTTCCAGCAGCTGCGTCGGGAGGCACTCGGTGTCGAGCGCTGGAATCGCCTGCATCCCGAGGACCCGCCGCGCCAGCCGTACGTGTCCCAGGTGCTGGGCCCGGACGGTGGACCAATCGTCGCGGCGACCGACTGGATGCGGGCTCTTCCGGACATGGTCGCCCGCTGGCTGCCCGAGCCCTACATCTCGCTCGGAACGGACGGCTTCGGCCGGAGCGACACCCGCGAGGCCCTGCGCTCCTTCTTCCAGATCGACCCGCCCGCGATCGCCGCCTCAGCCCTGGCTGCGCTGTCGCGCACCGAGGGCCTGACTGAGCGCAAAGCCGCCAAGGCGATCAAGGAGCTGGGCATCGATCCCGAGGCGCTCGACCCGCTCACCGTCTGAGGCCCGCGTCGACGGCAGCCGCGCCGAAAAACCCCGGTGAAAGCGCGCCTGACCCGCGAATGCAAGCGCGGTTGACCGTCGTCTGAAAGGGCGGATACCATCGCGGTATGGAAGTTGGCGCGATCTCCAGCGGGCTCGTCACCGGTTTGCGCGAAGGCGTCGAAGCGGCGCTCATCGTGAGCATCGTCCTCGCCTACCTGGCGCGGACGGACAACCTCCGCTTTGCGGGCAGGATCTGGCTGGGGGTCGCCGCGGCGGTCGCCACGAGCGCGGCGCTCGGGGTCGTCCTGTTCGTGACGGTCGGCGAGTTGCCGGAGCCGTACGAGCAGATCTTCGAGGGCGCGACGCTCCTCGTGGCCGCGGGGATCGTCACCTGGATGCTGTTCTGGATGCGCCGCGCGGCGGCCAGCGTCAAGGGTGAGCTCCACGTCGCGCTCGGTCGGGCGCTGGGGGAGGGGAGCGCGTGGGGGCTGACGGCGCTCGCGTTCAGCGCGATCCTGCGCGAGGGCATCGAGACCTCGGTGTTCCTCGTCGCCCAGGTGACCGCGGCGAGCAGCGCGACCGGTGGCGCCGGGGGTGCGCCCGGAGGCTGGGGCGTCCTCGTCGGGGCCCTCGCCGGCCTGGGGATCGCCGCGTTCCTCGGCGTCGGCTTCTATCACGGCAGCCGCCGGATCAACCTGGCGCGCTTCTTCCGCTGGACGGGGATTGCCCTGATCGTGATCGCGGCCGGGCTCGTTGGGCGCGGGATACACGAATTCGCGGAGATCGGGCTGATCGGGCAGTGGACGCAGCGGGCGTTCGACCTGTCGGCGGTTCTACCGGATGACGTCGGGCTGGGAGCCTTCCTCCGGGCCGTCGTCGGGTACGCCGCGGCGCCCGAGATCATCACGCTCGTCGCCCAACTCGGCTATCTGCTGATCGTGCTGGTCCTCTACCTGCGACCGACGGCGCCGCGCATCGCGGCCACGCCGAGTCCAGTCTCGCCCGCGCAGCCCCGCCCGTAGCGGGCGCCCACCGGGCTAACGCGCCGTGACCTGGAGCAGCTCTCCACCGGCCAGGTCGGTCAGGTAGAGCTCTCCGGCCTCGTCCTCGCCGAATGAGCTGAGTTCCTTACCGCTGTCCAGCGCGACCCGGGAGTCGGCGCCCGTTCTCGCCGAGGCCGACAGGAGACGGATCTGGCCCGAGCATTCGTCGCCGAAGACGTAGCCGCCGGTCAGCGCGGGGAACTGCGACCCGCGGTAGACGTAGCCGCCGATCACGGCGCAGTTCCCGCTCGAGTGGTCGTACTCGGTAACCGGCAGAACGTAAGGCGTCCTGTCGCACGCGTTTCCCGACGGGTAGCAGTGCGCGCCCTCCATGATGTTCCAGCCGTAGTCGGCGCCGCGCCCGAGGCCGTCCTCCTGCGTAGCGCGGTCGACCTCCTCGAACCGGTTCTGGCCCACGTCGCCGATCCACAGGTCGCCATTTCCCCGATCGAACGAAAAGCGCCACGGATTCCGGAGGCCGTACGCCCAGATCTCGGCTCGGTCCGAACCGCCGGCGGTGAACGGGTTGTCGTCCGGGACGCCATACGGGAGGCCGGAGGAGGGGTGGTCGACGTCGATGCGCAGGATCTTGCCGAGCAGCGTGTCGAGCCGCTGTCCGTTGCCCATCGGGTCGCCGCCGGAGCCGCCGTCGCCCATCCCGATGTACAGGAACCCGTCGGGGCCGAAGAGCGTGCCGCCGCCGTTGTGGTTGGGGAACGGCTGGTCGATGTGGAGCAGAACCTTCTCGCTAGCCGGATCGGCGCGGTTCGGATCGCCGCTCGCACCGCCGCGGTACTCGGCGATGACCGTGTCGCCCTTGAGGTCGGTGTAGTCGACGTAGAACCGGGACTCGCCGGATTTGCCGTAGCCGGGATGGAAAGCGAGGCCCAGCAGTCCACGCTCTCCGCCGTCGCTGACGCGATCGCGGATGTCGAGGAACGGCTGGCTGGCGAGTTTCCCGTTCTGGACGATCCGGATCCGGCCGGCCTGCTCGATGACGAAGAGTCGTCCGCTGCCGTCACCGGCGTTGCCGACGAAGACCGGCGAATCGAGCCCCGTCGCAACCGACTGGAGGGCGATCCGCACGGACGACAGGTTCCCGGAAGGGCCGGCGGAACTCCCCGATGGGTTCGAGCCGCTCGCGGACGGACGGGCCGACGTCGTCGCCGACGGCGAGGCCGAGCGCGGTGCGGCCGTTCGAGGTGACGACGGGGCCCGCGGCGTCGGTTCGATCCGGCTGACGAGCAGGACAGCGAGCACGACGCTCGCGGCAGCAACCAGCGTCGCGAGGACGCGCACCCGGGGGTTCACCGGCCGATGCTACCCTGCCGCCCCACGGAGGAGGACCCGATTGAACTCGTTCGAGATCGACCGGCTGAGGCTGGAGCGCGAGGCGACCGGGCGCGCATACCTCGAGTTCCTGCGGGAGGCGGCGACGCGGGAGAACGCTACGCGCTGACGGACCGACCCTGCGTCGCCAGCACCCGATCGCGCAGCTGCAGCGCGAAGCCCGGGGTCCTGCCGGTCTCGTCGTGGCGGAAGAACACGAAGGCGTCAAGGCCTCCGTCCAGGAAGGGTGCGATCCGATTGGACCAGCCTTCGATCTCGGCCTCCTCGTAGGTCTCGCGACGCAGGCGCAGGTACAGGAACGGCCCGGTCACGATGATCGGCGGCACGGCTTCGCTCTCCGGCAGCTCAGTCGTACAGAGTGCGGCCCGGGCCGAGCGAAGGAGCTCGAACGTCTCGTCGACGTGCCAGGAGGGATCCTGGAACTCCATGACGAGCGGCAGGTCGCGCGGCCACCAGGCCAGCAGGTGCCCGAGCCGCTCGTCGTCCCGAGCCACGTTTGCCGGCACCCGGTAGAGGACGGCGCCGAGCCGCTCGCCGAAGAGCCGGTAGGGAGGAGTCAGCCAGGCGACCGATCCCTGCGGGTCGGCGAGCAGCGCGCGCATCGAGCCGCCCTTCTGCGCCTTGACGGCGAAGCGGAAGTCGCGCGGCGTCGCGGCCAGCCAGGTCGCGACCTTCGACTCGGTCGGCTGCTGGTAGAAGGTGTTGTTCAGCTCGCACGCGGAGAGCTGCTTCGCGTAGTGGTCGAGGAAGCCGGACGGCCGCAGGTCGGGCGGGTAGAAGTGCGGTGACCAACCCGGGTAGGCGAAGCCACTCGTCCCGACGTAGAGATTCCCGGCCACCATGGCAGGATACGTCGACGCCCATGCCACTCAGCGATTCGCTCGTCACCGCCCTGCGTTCCGAGTTCCCGGCCCTCGATCGGGCGGACGACGACCGGGCCGACGACGATCGGCCGACCGTCTTCTTCGACGGGCCCGGCGGCACGCAGGTGCCCCGGCGCGTGATCGACGCCGTGGAGCGCTACTACCTCACCTCGAACGCCAATTCGGGCGGCGCGTTCGCCGCCAGCGAGCGCAGCGACGCGATGGTGGCCGAAGCCCGCGCGGCGGCGGCCGATTTCCTGGGCGCCGGGAGTCCCGACGAGATCAAGTTCGGCGCGAACATGACGACCCTGACATTCCACCTCAGCCGCTCGATCGGGGCGACGCTGCGGCCGGGCGACGAGATCCTGGTCACCGGGCTCGACCACGACGCCAACGTGTCTCCCTGGCGCGCGATCGCCGACGACCGCGGACTAATACTCCGGACCGTCGATGTCCAGGTCGAGGACTGCACGCTCGACCTCGCGGACTTCGAGGCCAAGGTCACCGACCGAACGAAGCTGGTCGCCTTCGGCTGGGCATCGAATGCCGTCGGCACGATCAACCCCGTCCGGGATCTCGTCCGTCGCGCCCACGCGGCCGGCGCGCTCACGTACGTCGATGCCGTCCACTACGCACCCCACGGGCCGATCGACGTCGCCGCGCTGGAAACCGACTTCCTGGTGTGCTCCGCCTACAAGTTCTTCGGGCCGCACGCCGGGATCCTGTACGGACGCTCCGAGGTTCTCGACCGCCTGCCGGCCTACAAGGTCCGGCCGGCCCACGACCGGTTCGAGACGGGCACGCCCAACTTCGAAGGCATCGCCGGCGCCGCCGGGACGATCGACTACCTCGCCTCGATCGGGTTGCAGGTCGCGACCGACGTTGTCGGCGGCGTGGCGGGCGGCGATGGGGCGACTCCTTCCGGCCGGCGAGCGGCGCTCCTGTCGGGCATGCATGCCATCCGCGAGTACGAGATGAGCCTCTACCGCCGGCTCCACGACGGACTCGTGGCGCTTCCGGGCGTTCGGATCTGGGGCATCGCCGATCCCGGACGGTTCGACGAGCGAACGCCGACCGCCGCCATCACGCTGGACGGATTCGCCCCGCGGGAGGCTGCCCGGCTCCTCGGCGACCAGGGCATCGCCGTCTGGGACGGTGACTTTTACGCCCAGGGCCTGATCGAGCGGCTCGGGCTCGCCGACAGCGGTGGCCTGCTCCGGATCGGCCTGGTCCACTACAACACCGCCGCTGAGGTCGACCGCCTGCTCGAGGCGCTCGCCGCGATCGTCGAACGTCATCCGTCGGTGGCCGATGCCCGAGGCTGAAGCCGTCGCCCTCCGCGCGCCGGGCGCCGGCGGGTTCGGAGCCCAGAGCATGGTCGCGCCGCTTCGCGAGGTGCTGGTCAAGCGTCCCGGGCCGGCCTTCGGTCGCGCCTTCGATGACCCTCGCCATGGCTACCGGCACCCGGTCGATCTCGGGCGCGCGCAGCGCGAGCACGACGCGTTCGTCGAGCTGCTGGTCGGGCTCGGGGTCACCGTCCACAACCTGGAGACCGAGACCGACAGCCCCGACCTCATCTACCTGTTCGACCCGCTGCTGGTGAGCGACCGCGGCGCGATCGTCCTGCGCCCGGGCAAGACGAGCCGACTGGGCGAGGAGACCCTCGTCGAAGCCTGGATGGAGGCTGCGGGGATCCCGACCATCGGTCGAATCGAACCGCCGGGCACGATCGAGGGCGGCGATACATTCTGGCTGCGGCCGGACCTCCTGTGCATCGGTCGCTCGCTGCGGACGAACGAGAACGGGGCCCGCCAGCTCGCGGCGCTCTTCGGTGGGGACGCGCGGA
>VBFZ01000233.1 GCA_005880805.1 Chloroflexota bacterium
CGTCCGAGTTGAGGTCGATCCGGAGTTGCGTCACCCGACGATCAACCGGGTTCCCGACTGTCGGGCGACGTCCGGCTCAGACCCGCCGGCAGGGGCACGCCGTCGGGGTCGTTCTGGATCGGCAGCTCGACGATCCGGCCCTCGCTCGTGCGCATCCGCCATGGCGCGGTCGCGCCGCCCTCGCCCGCTCGCTCGACGAACTCGAGCGTTGCCCCAGGCCGGAGCACGAGCTCGTCCGTCTCGACCTCCTCGGTCACGAACCAGGTGCCCACGGGGTTCGTCTGGCCGGGCGGCTCCCAGCGGTACTTCTCGAACTGGAGCTGCCGTTGGCTGAGGGACGAGAGTCCCCGGCTGAATTCGCGCTGCAGGTTGAGGTCGTGCTTCGCCTCCTCCGCGGGGTCTTCGCGGTCTGATGGTGTTTCGTGGAGGTCGTCGGGGGTGTCCACCTCCGGGTCGGTGGTGCCAAGGATCGAACGGAAGAACTTCATCGCAGGTGCTCCGTGTTGGTTTTCGGGCTCTTCTCCGGCGGCTCAGGACTCGCCAGTGGGGACGCCGAGGATGTTGAAGCCGGCATCAACGTAGTGGACCTCGCCCGTCACCGCAGCCGAGAGGTCGGACGCCAGGTAGACCGCGCTGCGACCGACGTCTTCGGTCGAGATGTTCGTCCGCAGCGGCGCCACATCGGCGAACTCGCCGTACATCCGCTTGAAGCCGCTGATCCCCGCGGCAGCCAGCGTGCGCACCGGTCCTGCCGAGATGGCGTTGACGCGGATGCCGTCGGGCCCGAGGTCGGCCGCGAGATAGCGCACCGACGCCTCGAGCGCCGCCTTGGCGACGCCCATGACGTTGTAGTTTGCGACGACCTTCTCGGCGCCGTAGTAGGTGAGGGTGATCACCGAGGAGCCCTCGCGGAGGAGAGGCCGGGCTTCGCGAACGAGCGCGACGAGTGAGTAGGCAGAAACGTCGAGGGCGAGCGCGAAGCCCTCCCGCGAGGTGTCGACGAACTCGCCCTCGAGATCCTCGCGGCGGGCGAACGCGAGCGCGTGTACGAGGATGTCGAGCGAAGCGTCGTCGCCATAGGTTTGGCGCCATCGCTCGAACACCGTCCGGATCTGGTCGTCCGACTGGACGTCGCATGGCTCGATGAAGGTTGAGCCGATCGACTCCGCGAGCGGGCGAACGCGCTTCTCGATCAGGCTCTCGATCGAGGAGAAGCCGACCTCCGCGCCCTGCTCGTGGAGAGCGCGGGCAATGCCCCAGGCGATCGAATGGTCGTTGGCGACGCCGAAAACAAGCGCCCGACGGCCGTCCAGCAGGCCCACGTCAGGAGGATACGCCGCGAGCGCGCGGTCGCGGACCGTCTGCCGAGGACCGCTGCGGTCCTGGTCTAGCCGCCACGCTTCAGTGTTTCGATTCCGAATGTCCCCGGGGACAGGTGTCGGCCCGGGCGAGTCCTTCCCACACGAGTTTGTTTATTGACCTATCCGCTTGGGCTGGAACACGTCCCGCGACGTGTACGGAATCGAAGCATTCCGGTTCCCCGCCATTCGACATTGCGATTTCGCATGTCCGCCGCAGTTCCTTCGCTGGCGACTAACAGTGCGATTTCGCATGTCCGCCGCAGTTCCTTCGCTGGCGACTAACAATGCGATTTCGGAGTCCGATTTCGGAGTGATCGTCGTCGCGGCCGCAGGCTTCGGGCCGAACATACGTTTTCGGACGGATAGGATGCCGCGGGGATGGCGAGCGCTTGACCTAAGCCCGGACCTCCTGGCGCATGAACAGGACGTAGGCGACCGCGAAGCAGACGACCGTCAGCGCGATGAGCGCCACGGCCTGCGGCCAAACGACGAGCAGGCTCTGGTCGAGCGACAGGAACGATGGCGCCGCGCTGCTCAGCTGATCCTGCTGCGACGGCAGCAGCACGCCGACCGTTCGAACTGCCGGGTTCAGCAGTGCCTGGGTCGCCTCCTGGTAGAGGGTGATCGGCGACAGTTCCTGGAGTCGCTGGGTGAGGGAGTCGAGCGAATCCGACGACCCGCCTGCGAACACTCCGGCCACCAGCCCGGCGATGAGGTTGAAGAACAGCGAGAAGACCAGCCACACGCCGACGGCGACCAGCGCGGCGGTCGAGCTGCGCCGGATGGCCACCGAGCAGAGCATTGCGAATGCCAGCCAGAACGCCACGAAGACGATCGAGACGATCACCCACGCGACGATCCGCGCGACCTCGTCGGACGAGGGGACGATGCCCAGC
>VBFZ01000078.1 GCA_005880805.1 Chloroflexota bacterium
GATTGACGTCGTCGCCTGGAGCGCGGGAATTGCCGGAGTGGCGATCGGGCTCGTCATGTGGCTCTGCTTCGTCATGGCGACCAGCGTCGCCGGCGCCAGCTGATCGACCCAACAGCGAAACCGGAGTCGCGTCGTGCTCACGCTCGTCCTCACGAGGCATGGGCTGACGCCCCGGTCGAAGCCCGAGCAGCACCTCGGCCAGAAGATCGACATCGAGCTGTCGGACGAGGGCCGGGCGCAGGCGGAAGCGCTCGCCAGGCGCCTCACCGGCATCGAGTTGTGGAAGATCGTGTCGAGTCCGCTGGTCCGGGCCCGTCAGACCGCCGAGATCGTGGCCGGGGGCCGAACGATCGACATTGATGCCCGCCTCGCCGAGATGGACTACGGCCGCTGGGAAGGGATGACCTACGAGCAGATCGAGGAGCTGGACGCGCAGGAGCGAAGCAGCTGGGAGGAGGATCCCGCGACCCGAGCCTGCCCGGGCGGCGAGTCAGGGAATGACGTGTCGCGGCGCGTTCGCGCGTTCCTAGGGGAGCTGCTGGAGGACCACGTGGCGCGACATGGATCCTCGGACGCTACGGAGTGGCCGGTGCTGGCGGTTGCCCACAGCAGCACCAACCGGATCCTGATGTGCGTCGCGCTCGACCTGCCGGTGCGCGAGTTCCGGCAGCGCTTCTCGCAGGGCCAGGTGAATCTCACCGTCCTGCGCTTCGAGCACGGCGACGGACCCGCCGACGCGCGTCTCGTGCTCGCCAACGACCTGGCGCACGTCCGACCGGCAGGAGCGACGCCCTGGGAGTGAGGGTCGAGTCACTCGCGACACTCGACCAGGACGGTGCGCTCCTGTTCACGACGCGCATCGTCCGGATGTTCGGGTACGGCTTCCTGGCGGTCATCCTCGCCCTGTACCTGGACGCGCTCGGCTTCGACGGCGCTCAGATCGGGTTGCTGCTGAGCCTGACCCTGATCGGCGACACGATCATCTCGCTGTGGCTCACGACCCGCGCCGATCGGCTCGGCAGGCGGCGGGTGCTGTCGGTCGGTGCCCTGCTCATGCTCGCGGCTGGCCTCGGCTTCGTGGCGACCAGGGAGTTCGGGTTGCTCGTCCTCACCGCGACGGTCGGCGTCATCAGTCCGTCGGGCAACGAGGTCGGGCCGTTCCTGGCGATCGAGCAGGCGTCACTCGCCCAGACGATCCCCGAGCGTCAGCGCACGGCTGTCTTCGCCTGGTACAACCTCGCGGGCTCCGTCGCGACAGCGGTCGGCTCGCTGGCGGCCGGATTGCTGGCGTCCGCGCTGCAGTCCCGCGGCGTGCCCGCCATCGACAGCTATCGCACGATCGTCGTCGGCTACGCCGCGCTCGGGGCTGCGCTGGCACTTGGGTTCAGCCGGGTATCAGACAGGGTCGAGGTACCCGCGGAGGCTCGATCTCCGCTGGCCGGACGTTTCGGGCTCCACCGGTCGCGCGACGTCGTCTTTCGGCTCTCGGCGCTGTTCTCGCTGGATGCCTTCGCCGGCGGTCTCGTCACCCAGAGCCTGCTGGCGTACTGGTTCCACCTGCGGTTCGGCGCCGACCCCGCGCTGCTGGGCGCGATCTTCTTCGGCGCGAACATCCTGGCCGCGGTCTCCGCGCTGTCGGCCGCCCGCCTTGCGGCGCGCATCGGCCTGATCAACACGATGGTGTTCACGCACTTGCCGTCGAACGTGCTGCTGATCCTCGTGCCGTTCATGCCGACGCTGCCACTGGCGATCCTCGTGCTGCTGGCCCGCTTCAGCATCAGCCAGATGGATGTGCCGACGCGGCAGTCCTACACGATCTCGGTCGTCGACCCGGACGAGCGCTCGGCGGCGGCCGGCGTGACCGGGATCGCTCGCACGACCGGAGCGGCGGTCTCGCCGATCGTGGCCGCCCCGATGGTCACCATGCCGGAGCTCGCCTCCCTGCCGTTCATCCTCGGAGGCGGCCTCAAGATCGTCTACGACCTGATCCTGTACCGGCTCTTTCGGTCCGCCCCCGCTCCGGGTGAACGGCCACGCGACGAGAAGAGCGCCTGAGCCGGACGCTCAGGCGGTCCGGCGCCTGCCGGGCATGCCGAGTCGCCACCAGACGAACAGGGCGATCGCGCCGATCACGACCACGGCTACCAGGAGGTCGAACGGCTGGAGCGCGTGCCGGATGTCCTGCCAGCGGTCGCCGAGCGTCACGCCCGCATAGACCAGGGCCGCGGACCACAGGAAGGCACCCGCGGTCGAGTAGGCGATGAACTGGGGCAGCGGCATACGCGCCACGCCCGCCGGGAAGCTGATGAACGTGCGCACGATCGGCAGCAGGCGGCTGAAG
Organism: Chloroflexota bacterium; assembly: GCA_005880805.1. Taxonomy (GTDB): domain Bacteria; phylum Chloroflexota; class Limnocylindria; order Limnocylindrales; family CSP1-4; genus CF-16. The sequence goes on from VBFZ01000078.1 coordinate 2,342, forward strand.
AAGGCGGTGGCCGAGCCGTAGCGCTCGAAGAACCGTTCGGCCAGCTCGAGCTCGTGTGGCCGGATCAACAGGTACCTGCCATACCGCTCGAGGAACGGCCGTCCGCCCCAGGCCCCGATGGCGTACCCGATCAGTGACCCCACCGTGTTCCCGATCGTGCCCACGACAACCACGATCCAGAAGTTCCAGGGCGTGCCCGACAACCGCTCGACTTGCGTCGGGTCCGAGACGAGAAATCCCGCGTACGGGAGGATCAGCTCGGAGGGGAGTGGGATCATCGCGGACTCGATCGCCATGGCGATCATCACGCCGATGTAGCCAACGGCGCCGTACAGGCTGTTCAGGAACGGGATGACGACCGCGTCGATGAACGCAAGCACGGCGGCGAAGCATACCCGAGGGGTTGAGCCCCTATTCTCCGCTCGTGACTGAGGGGAGCATCACCCTGACCGGGTCCGAGCTGACGATCGAGCAGGTCGAGCTGGTCGCCCGGCACGCTGCGCGGGCCGCGCTCGACGACGAGGCACGCGGGGCCATGGACCGCTCGCGCGCGGTCGTGGCTCGTCTTGTCGAAGCGGGCCAGGTCGTGTACGGCGTGACGACCGGCTTCGGGGATCTCGCCACCGCGTTCATCGAGCCGGCCCAGACCGCCCGCCTCCAGGAGAACCTCCTGAAGAGCCACGCGGTCGGGGTCGGGCCGGCGTTCCCACGTGAGGTCGTCCGGGCGATGCTCCTGCTGCGGGCCAACACGCTCGCCCTCGGCTTTTCCGGATGTCGGCCCCTCATCGTCGATGTGCTCCTCGCATTCCTCGCTGAGGGCCTTCATCCGGTCGTCCCGGAGCAGGGCAGCGTTGGCGCGTCGGGCGACCTGGCGCCGCTCGCACACCTTGCGCTGCCGCTCATCGGACGGGGCGAGGTCGAGCTCGAGGGCAGGCGCCTGCCGGCGCTGGTCGGGCTCCGGGAAGTCGGCCTGGAGCCGCTCGCCCTCGAGGCCAAGGAGGGCCTGGCGCTGCTCAACGGCACCCAGATGATGTCGGCGATCGGCGCGCTGCTACTCGCGGATGCCGATCGGCTCACGAAGACCGCAAGCGTCGTCGCCGCGATGAGCGTCGAGGCGCTGCTCGGGACGGACGTGGCGTTCACGGCTGCCTACCACCGCGCGCGACCGCACCCCGGCCAGGCGGCCGTCGCCGCCGAGATGCGAGCCCTTCTCTCTGGATCCACCCTCCAGCAGAGCCATCACGCCGATGCCCACAAGGTCCAGGACCCGTACTCGCTCCGATGCGTCCCGCAGGTGCACGGCGCAGTCCGCGACGCCCTCGACTACCTCCGCCGCGTCCTGCTGGTCGAGATCAACGCCGCGACCGACAACCCGCTCGTGTTCGCCGACGGAGCAGTCGCCTCAACGGAAGCGGTGGCAACCGGCGGCGGTCAGGTGGTCAGTGGCGGTAACTTTCACGGCGAGCCGGTGGCCCTGGCGCTCGACTTCGCCAAGCTGGCGATCGCGGAGCTCGGCTCGATCAGCGAGCGACGGACCGCCCTGATGGTCGACCCCCGCCTGAATGGCGGGCTGCCGGCCTTCCTCGTGCCGGAGCCGGGCCTCGACTCGGGGATGATGCTCTACCAGTACACGGCGGCGGGGCTCGTGTCCGAGAACAAGGTGCTCGCCCACCCGGCGTCCGTCGACTCGATCCCGACGAGCGCCAACCAGGAGGACCATGTCTCGATGGGCTCGATCGCCGCGAGGCACGCACGTGCGGTGCTCGAGAACGTCCAGCACGTCCTCGCGATCGAGCTCCTCGTCGCGGCCCAGGCACTCGACTTGCGGCTCGCCCGCGTCCCGGACGCGCAGCCCGGCACGGGGGTCCGGGAGGCCCTCGCCCGGGTTCGCCGTCGTGTGCCCTTCCTTGCCGCGGACCGCGAACCGGGACCCGACCTCGCCGCGGCGGGCGAACTCGTCCGGTCGGGCGTCCTCGTGGACATCCTCGGCGCCGCGGAGGCCGCGTAGACTCCGGAAATGGCCGCGATCCGGATCGTCGACGTCACCGACGAGGCGAGCTTCGGCCTCGTACCGCCGTGCGCGGACCCGCGCTTCGACCACCGAACCTGTGACTACTGGGAGGACGCCGACCGGGGCTCGAAGTCGAGCCGTCCCGGCTGGCTGAAGGCTTCCGACACGTCGGGGCAATTGGCGTCCCGCAAGCCCAGCCTGGCCGACAACCCCTTCGCTCCGGCCGAGCGCAAGGCCTTCAATCCGTTCGCCCCCGCCGAGGATCGCCCGCGGTTCGCCGATCCCTTCGCCGACGAGGACGAGGCGCCGATCGACAACCCCTTTGCGCCGCGGCGCCAGGCGAGACCGTCCGTTGCTGGCGACGCCCCACGCAAGCTCCAGATGCTGGGACGAGGCCTGGCCGTGTTCGGCAGCTACGCCAAGGCCATGCTGGTGGACGAGGAGCCGGTCGGGTACGTCCAGTTCGGGCCGCTATCGGCCTACCCGCGTGCGCTTCGGCTGCGCGAGCTCTATCCGCAGCTGCCCGAGTCGCCGCTCCCCGCGGTCATCACCTGCATCGCGACCGTTGCCGAATCACGGCACCAGGGATACGCGCTCCGCCTGGTCGAGGCAGTCTGCGAGGACCTCGCCGCGCGCGGGTTCGCGGCAATCGAAGCCTACCCGGAGGCCGGCGCCGACCCCGATGCCACCAGCGCCGCCACGCCCGAATTCTGGCTGCGCGCCAGGTTCACCCTGGTGATCGACGACGAGCGCTTTCCGGTGCTCCGGCGAGAGCTCGACTGAGACGTTACGCTCACGATTGCGCCGATCCGAAGGAGCGACCTCACCGGCAAGGAGGCTCTGGTGGCAAGCATTCAGGCGCTTGGGAATGTCACCAAGGTCCGGGGGGCCCTCATCTTCGTCGAGGACATCGAGCGGGAGCTCATGTTCTACCGCGACGTGGTCGGCCTGCGCCTGCTCTATCGCACCCCGCGCTTCGTCCGGTTCGATGCGACGCAGGGAACGAGCCTCGCCCTGATCGCCGGCGGCGATGCGAGCCCCGAGCCGAAGGACTTCCGGCGCGGCGGCGTGGTGCCGGAGATCATCGTCGACAACCTCGAGCTGGCGATGCGCCGACTGGCAAGCGCGAACGTCCGGCACGAAGACGTCGTGCGCACCGCGTGGGGCCAGTTCTGCTTCTTCTGGGACCCGGAAGGGAATCCGCTCCAGTTCTACGAATCGGCTTTCGTCCGACCAGACGCCGATCCGGAGCGAACGACCGCGTGACGATCGGGCGCGGGCTTGCGCCCCCGGCTGCTCGCGGCCTGGCCGTCACCCTGCTGACGATTCTGGTGCTGGCGACTGTTGGCTGCTCCCAGGCACCGACCGCGACACCAACCCCGACGGGCATCACCGGCTCGCTTCCGCCGCCGGCCACCGGGACATCGGCGCCGTCGCCATCGCCCTCGCCGTCGGGCGGTTCGCCCGGGCCGTCGGCTTCGCCTGCCTCGACCGGCCCTTCCGCAATCCGCATCGACCCGAGCCTGCTCGCGATCCTGCCCACCGCCGTTGGGGGCGCGACGCTCATTGAGTCTCCGGAGACGGAGGGCCCTTCAGCGGCCGATCGAGCGCTCGCCGTCAGCGTCGACCGCCTCGTCACGGCCTTTGCGAGCTCTCCCGACGGGTCGGACTTCGCGCTGGCGTGGGTCGTCGCCCTGAAGACCGGCGCGTTCAGCGACCGGTTCTACGCCGACTGGCGCGAGACCTTCAACCAGGGCGCCTGCTCGCAAGCGGGCGGGGTGACCGGCAGCGCTGAGTCCACGATCGGCGGCCGAGCGGTATTCATCGGACGCTGCGCCGGAGGCCTGCTCACCTACCACGCCTACCTGCCCGGTGCGAACTTCATCGTGTCGGTGTCCTCGCTGGGCCCGAAGCGGTTCGGCGACCAGGTCATCCAGGGCCTTCGCGGAACGTGAGCAAGAGCCACCCGGCCGCGACTGCCTCCAATACCCCGGGCTCGGGGGCTCGGACGGTTCGCGCCCCGCGGGGAAACGAGCTGTCGTGCCGCGGTTGGCAGCAGGAAGCAGCTCTCCGGATGCTGATGAACAACCTCGATCCGGAGGTCGCCGAACGGCCGGCGGACCTCGTCGTCTACGGCGGCACGGGTCGCGCCGCGCGCAGCTGGCAGGCGTTCGACGCGATCGTCCGCGAGCTTCGCCGGCTGGAAGATGACGAGACACTCCTGGTCCAGAGCGGCAAGCCGGTCGGCGTGTTCCGGACGAGCGAGTGGTCGCCGCGGGTGCTGATCGCGAACTCGAACCTCGTCGGACGCTGGGCGAACTGGGAAACGTTTCGCGAGCTCGAGCGGGCGGGCCTGACGATGTACGGGCAGATGACGGCCGGCTCGTGGATCTACATCGGGACGCAGGGCATCCTCCAGGGCACCTACGAAACCTTCGCGGAGCTCGCTCGACAGCACTTCGGCGGAACGCTCGCCGGACGCGTCACGCTCACCGCGGGTCTCGGCGGGATGGGTGGCGCCCAGCCGCTTGCGGTCACGATGAACGGGGGCACCGCGGTCGTCATCGAGGTGGACGAGGCGCGGGCCCGTCGCCGGCTGGATATCGGCTATGTCGACCGCCTGACCGCCTCGCCTGATGAGGCGCTCGCCTGGGCTCGCGAGGCCGCCGCGGGGGGTCAGGCGCTGTCGGTCGCGCTGGTCGGCAACGCCGCAGAGATCGAGCCCGCCTGGGCGAAGCGCGGCGAGCCGTTCGACGTGGTCACCGACCAGACGTCGGCACACGACGCGCTGGCGGGTTACATCCCCGCCGAGATCGCGCTCGAGGACGCGCTCGCACTGCGCGAGAGCCAGCCGGACGTCTACATCGAGCACTCGATGCGATCGATGGCTGATCAGGTCCGCGCGATGCTCGCGTTCCAGCGCGCGGGCGCGGTCGTATTCGACTACGGCAACAACCTCCGCGCGATGGCAAAGGAGGCCGGCGTCGAGGATGCGTTCGACTACCCGGGCTTCGTGCCGGCCTTCATCCGGCCGCTGTTCTGCGAGGGCAAGGGACCGTTCCGCTGGGTCGCGTTGAGTGGCGATCCGGACGACATCCTGGCCACCGACCGGACGGTCCTGGAGCTGTTTCCGGATGACGCCGGCCTGCGGCGCTGGATCGAGATGGCCGAGGCGAAGGTCCCGTTCCAGGGCCTCCCCGCGCGGATCTGCTGGCTGGGCTACGGCGAGCGTGCGAAGGCAGGACTGGCGTTCAACGAGCTCGTGCGGTCAGGCGCGGTCAAGGCGCCAATCGTGATCGGCCGCGACCACCTCGACGCGGGCTCCGTGGCGTCTCCCAATCGTGAGACCGAGGGGATGCGCGACGGCTCCGACGCGATCGCCGATTGGCCGCTGCTGAACGCACTGGTCAACACGGCGGCCGGCGCGACCTGGGTCTCGATCCATCACGGCGGTGGAGTCGGGATCGGCTACTCGCAGCACGCCGGCATGGTCATCGTGGCTGACGGATCCGATCTCGCCGATCAGAAGCTCCAGCGCGTCCTCACGACCGATCCCGGCATGGGCGTCATCCGGCATGCCGACGCCGGCTACGAGCGCGCGATCGAGGTCGCGCGGCAGCGGGGCGTTCGCATCCCGATGCTCGAGGACAACGGGGCCTAACACCCGGGACGGCGGCGCCGAGGGTCCGCTTCGACCTCCCCCTCAAGCACCGCCTCGAATGGTGGCCCGGCATCGGGCGCCGCAGTAGCGGGGATCGTGGGCGCCTGAACTTCCCCTGGTTCAGCTGCCTGGGCCTCCACCGCAGGCTCCGGGATGGTCTTCAGCGACGGGACAGGTGAGAACAGGATCGACAGGAACGGGAAGAGGCCCAGGATCGCGCCGATCAAGATTCCGGTATGGACGCCCAGCACCTGCGCCAGCACGCCGCCGATCACTGCGCCGATCGGCATCGTGCCCCACACCAGGAAGCGCATCGTGCCGTTCAATCGGCCGAGCATCCGCTCCGGAGTAATCGCCTGGCGGAGGCTGACCTGGTTGACGTTGTAAACGACGTTCGATATCCCGCCGAGGAAGAAGGATGTCGCGACGAACGGGAAAACCAGGTCGCGCGGCGCCAGGGGAACAAGTAACCCAGCCGGCCCGCCCAGCGCGATCGACCAGAGGATCGTGCGCCCAACCCCGATCAATCGCGGAATCCGATCGGCCACCAGGGCGCCCAGCAGAACGCCACCGCCGTAGAAGCCGCCAAGCGCGCCGTAGGCAGGAACGCTGAGGCCGACCTCCTCGAGCAGGTACAGGGGAAGAACAGCGAAGGAAATGTTGGTGAACAGGTTGGACGAGCCTGTGGCCCCGGCGATCTTGCTGAGCATCCGGTTGCCAAGGATGTAGCGCAGGCCTTCCGCTATCTCGGCACGCATGCCGGGCCCTTTCTCGCCCATGGTGCCGGCCTCGACGCGAGGTTCCTGCCGTTTGATCCCGAACAGGAGAAAAGCAGAAGCGATGTAGCTGATCGCATCCAGGATTACCGCGAATGGCGCAGTCAGCAGCGCGACGACGGCACCGCCCGCCGGCTGGCCGAGCAGCTGGGCACTGGAACTGCTGAGCTGCAGCTTCGAATGCGTTCGACGACCGTCGGCAGATACGACTGGTCGGCGACGTCGAAGAACACGGTCAGGACGCCATTCAGAAAGCCGATGACGTACAGCTGGTAGATCGTCAGGACGTTGAACGCCGTGGCGATCGGAATCGTCAACACCATCAGTGCGCGCCCAACGTCGCTTGCGATCAGGATGCGGCGGCGCGGCAGGCGGTCGACCCATACGCCGGCCGGCAGCGTGAACAGCAGCCAGGGCAGGAACTCGATCGTCGCGATGAGGGCAAACTCGAACGGACTCGCGTGAAGCACGAGCACCGCGATCACGGGGATTGCGACCTGGCTGATCGAGGTGCCGAACAGGCTGACCGTC
>VBFZ01000234.1 GCA_005880805.1 Chloroflexota bacterium
GACCCTCCCGAGGGATCCGAAAAGCCCGGCTCCGCGTTGCGGCTATCCTTCCGGGCGTGGCTCAGCCGCCCCCGATCTTCGGCCGCGACGGACCCGACGTCGCCTGGCGGCCGGACCTCGATCTCCTCCACGAGAGCCGCCTTGCGCGATTCCTGAAGGCGTCAGGAGAAGCCGACCTCGAGGCCCTGCAGCGGCACGCCACCGACGATGTGGGCTGGTTCTGGGGGATGGCCGCGGACGACCTCCAGCTCGGCTGGCAGCGCCGGCCGCGACAGGTCGTCGACCTGTCCAACGGCCCTGAATGGTCGAAGTGGTGGATCGGCGGCGCGTTCAACTACGCGGAGGCTGCGCTCGAACCCCGGGCCGAGCGCGACCCCACCGGCCTTTCCCTGATCTGGGAAGCCGAGGACGGCGAGACCCGTCGCCTCACGAACGCGGAGCTTCGCGACGCTGTCGACGCGGCCGCCTCGATGCTGGCGGCAGAGGGCGTACGCGAGGGCGACCGGGTCGGGATCTTCCTGCCGATGCTCGTGGAGACCGTCGTCGCCGTTCTCGCCCTCGGGAAGCTCCGCGCGATCTACACGCCGATCTTCTCGGGCTACGGCGCACCGGCCGTTGCGACCCGCCTCTCCGACTGCGAGGCGACCGTCCTCATTACGGCCGACGGGTTTCTGCGCCGCGGCAACGTGGTACGCCTCAAGGAAACTGCCGACGCGGCGGTCGAGGCCGCGCCGAGTGTCCGCAGGGTGGTGGTCGTGCGCAGACTGGACGATCGGGTCGAGGTGCCCTGGACATCTGGCCGCGATCGCTGGTGGGACCCGCCAACAGCCACTCCCCCACCCGCGCCCTCGACGCCGCCCGAAACCGACCCCGAGACGCCCTACATGCTGATCTACACGTCCGGGACCACGGGCCGACCGAAGGGGGCCGTCCACGTCCACGGCGGCTTTCCGGTGAAGGGCGCCCAGGACCTCGCCCACTGCTTCGACCTGCGCCGCGGCGACGTGCTGTTCTGGTTCACCGACCTGGGTTGGATGATGGGGCCGTGGGCGATCTCCGGGGCGCTGCTGCTCGGCGCGTCGCTCGTGCTCTACGAAGGAACGCCCGACTATCCGGGCCCTGATCGTCTGTGGGCACTCGTCGAACGCCACCACGTGACGCATCTCGGCCTCTCGCCGACCGTCATCAGGGCGCTGATGGCCCACGGCTCCGAGCCGGTGCGGGCCCACGACCTGTCCTCCCTGCGCGTGCTGGGTTCGACCGGCGAGCCGTGGAACCCGGGACCCTGGTGGTGGTTCTTCCGCGAGGTCGGTGGCGGCCAGTGCCCGATCGTGAACTACAGCGGCGGAACGGAGGTCAGCGGCGGGATCGTCGCCGGCAACCCGCTCACGCCTGTCAAGCCGTGCTCATTCGGCGGGCCCGCGATCGGGACGGCCGCGGACGTGGTCGACACCGATGGCCGGACGGTGCGCGGGACGGTCGGGGAGCTCGTGATCCGGCAGCCGCTGCCCGGCATGACGCGAGGCTTCTGGGGGGACCCGGAGCGGTATCTGGACACCTACTGGCGCCGCTTTCCCGGCACATGGGTGCACGGCGACTGGGCGCTGATCGACGACGACGGCTACTGGTACATCCAGGGCCGGTCCGACGACACACTCAAGGTGGCCGGTAAACGAGTGGGGCCGGCGGAGGTGGAGTCGGCGGCGACGGCTCACCGCTCGGTTATCGAAGCGGCGGCAATCGGCACGCCGCACGAGCTGAAGGGTGAGGTGATCGTCGTCTTCTGCGTGCTCCGGCGGGGAGAGATCGACGATCCGGCGCTCCGGGCGGCAATTTCCCAGACCGTGGTGGAGCACCTTGGCAAGGCGCTCAAGCCGGAGGCCATCGAGGTCGTGACGGAGCTCCCGAAAACGCGCTCCGGAAAGATCATGCGGCGAGTCGCCCGCGCCGCGTATCTCGGGCTCGACCCGGGCGACCTGTCGGCCCTCGACAACCCCGCTGCCGTGGAAGGGATCCGGGCGATCGGTCCGCGTGCGCTGACCGCTTCGTGACGCCGCGCGCGCGGCGCGCTGCCCGAGTCTGCGCGCTGATCGCTGCCCTGTCCGTGGCAGCAAGTTGCGCGACTGCCATTGGAACCCCCACCCCGACCCCGGGCGACATCGAGGCCATCGCCGCGGCGCTGGCCCGCCAAGGCATCGGGATCAGCAACGTGGTTGGGGGCGACAGCGGTTGTGCCGACCCCTCACTGACAGGCACCGCCCTGAGCTTCGAGGCCTCGGGCGTCGACCAGACCTCCCCGGTCACGATCCACCTGTACAGCTTCCGGAGCCGGGCCGTGTTCGAGAGTCGACGCGACTCCGTCGACGCATGCGCGCGGTCATACGTCCACGACCCATCAACCTATGAGAACGTCGCGGTATCGCCATACATCGCCGCCGGCCAGGGTCCATGGGCGCCCGAGTTCAAGGCGCGCTTCGAACAAGGCCTCACCCAGGCCGCAGGGAGTGGTGGCTGATTCGATGGCGTCCGGG
>VBFZ01000079.1 GCA_005880805.1 Chloroflexota bacterium
CTTCCTCGGTGTAAGCGAGGCGCTCTAACCGGGCTGAGCTAACCGCCCCGCGCGACTATATCGAACCAGTCGGGGGCGACCAGGAGCTGCCGCCATTCACCGGTGAATGAGAAGAGGCTCCACCGCGTACGAACGGCACGAGGTTCGCACGGTTCGTGCAGTGAACGAGCGTGCCGGCCGCCGGACCCTATTCAGGGGTGAATGATCAGGATCTGGCAGTGCGCCATCCAGGGAGAAGGTGGTGCCCAGGCCGGGACTTGAACCCGGATGAGTTGCCTCATACGCCCCTCAAACGTACGCGTATACCAATTCCGCCACCTGGGCAGGTGTCGCGCAACGGCCATCGAGGCGATCCGTGAGAGGGGTGGTACCGAGGAAGGGATTTGAACCCATACGCCCTTGCGGGCACTAGCTCCTGAAGCTAGCGCGTCTACCAGATTCCGCCACCTCGGCGCGGACCGACCCGACCGGTTCGGTCTACCGGCCGCTCGCGAGGCGCCATGTTAGCACGTCCCAATAACGATCAGCCGGATCGGAAATCGGCCGCGGAGCGGGTCCCTGGACCCGGTCCGACAGCACCACGACCTCGTCACGGAAGAACAGCGGCAGAACGTACAGGTTCGCTGCGAGATCGGTTTCGAGCGCCTTGAAGGCCTGCTTCCGAACCTCCGTGGAGGCCGGCCGTCGAGCCGCCTCGAGCAGCGCGTCGAGCGCCGGCAGCTGCAGGCCGGAGATGTTCGATCGGGAGGCGGTCTGGGTCGACGCCAGCAGCGGGTAGAGGTCGGGGTCGAGCCCGACGTTGATATCGAGCGCAGCGGCGCCGAACAGCCCGGTCTGCAGCCGCCCGCCAACAAGATCGGCCGGTGGCATGCCTTCCAGGTCGACGGTGAGGCCGAACCGCGTCCATGCCGCGTCGACCTCCTGCGCCGTCGCCCAGACCAGCGGGCTGGCACTCGCATTCGGCGCCAGCAGCTGCAAGCGGAACGCCGAGGATCCACCGGGCGCGACCCAACGGCCCTTGACCTGCTTCCATCCGGCAGCCTTGAGCCCGGTGGCGGCCGCCTTGGGGTCGAATTTCACCGGAGCCTGGGCGCTCGGATCGGAGGCCCACGACGATGGCGGGATGGGCGTGTCCGCACGCACACCGGTCCCGTCCAGCACGTCGGTGATCAGCTTCGACGTACGCGGACGTCGCGCAGTTCCCGGTGGCTGATTCGGAGGTTCAGGACGATTCCCGTGAAGGTCGAGCGCGGATACCTGACGAGACGGGAGCCAGGCGACGCGAGGATGTCGTTGGCCATCGAGGGCGGGAGGCCGACGGCCGCCTCGAGGTTGCCTTTTCGGAAGTCATCCGCCAGCTGGGCCGGGTCCGAATAGAAGTGGAGCTCAACCTTCACAAGGTACGGCTGGACGCGCTTCGGACCCGCCGACGGGGCCGCCGGGGAGCCGGCAGGCACAGGCGTGGCGTCCGGAAACGCCGGCTCCAGGTCCGCCTCGAGGTCGTCCCAACTGACGAGCCGGAACGGTCCCGAGCCGATCGGCGACCGGGAAAACGGGTCGTCGGCCAGGGCCGAGGCGGGCACCCCGGCCAGGATGTGTGCTGGCAGGAGGGGCTGGGTCGTCGCGTTGAGGAAGCCGGCGACGGGCGTCTTGAGGTCGAACTGGACGGTGCGCGCGTCCAGCGCGCTGACGGCGACCTCCGCCCACGACTCAGCCGTGGGCCCCGCATATTCCGGGTCCTGGAGGGTCTGGATCGTGAAGACCACGTCGTCGGAGGTGACGGCGACCCCGTCCTGCCACACCGCGTCCGGACGGATCGAGAAGACCCATGAGCTCCCGGCCTCGTCGGTCGACCACCGCTCGGCGAGGTCGGGCACGACCGACCCCTCGGGTCCCAGCCGCGTCAGGCCGGAGAACACCAGCGCGACGATGTCACGGTCCGCCTGCGTGCTCGCGGTGAGCGGGTTGATCGACGTGGGCCGGCTGAGGATGCCCTCCCGGTACGCGCGCACGGCCGACAAGGGCGACGCGCTTTCGACCGGTGAGGGAGACGGCCCCGTGCGCCTCGAGAAGGCAGGCGCCGCGATCGCAGCCGAGATTGCGAGCAGCAGGACCGCTAGCGCGCCGATGACCGCGCGATCGCGCGTCGTCACGATCGCCACGCTCCGCAGGTCGGCGCAGTGAGGGGGCGGCCTCGGGTCAGCCCGTCGTCGTGGACGGGGAGAAGGCGAATGCCGCGAGGCAGAAGAGGACGAACAGGAATGCTCGATGCCGCGCCGGCTCCGATAGACCGCCGAGTCGCCGCCGAACGTCCCGGACAGCCCGACCCCGCGCGCCTGCAGCAGGATCGCGGCCATCAGGGCGATGCTCACGAGGATCTGGCCGATGGCCAGGATGGGATTCAAGGAATCGAGTCCTCCGCTGACGACAGCGCCGGATGGTAGCACGGGTCCTTCGCGGCCTTGATCGAGCCTGGTCGGCGCCGGAAAATCGCGTTGCGATCAGCCCGCTGGATCAAGCAGCGAGTGGCCGGTGATCCCCGGCCAGGCGGGCAGGCCGGACAGCTCGAGGAGCGTTGGAGCCACGTCTGCGAGCACACCGTCGTGCAGCCGGCGACCTTCGACGCAGCGGCCGATGGCAACGATCGGCACCGGGTTGAGGGAATGGGCCGTCACCGGGTCTCCCGCCCCGTCGCGCATCTCGTCGGCGTTGCCGTGGTCGGCCGTGATCACCAGCAGCGCCCCCGCCCCTTCGGGCGTCCCCTCCTCCACTCGCGCGACCGTCTCCACGACCCGAGCAAGGCATCGATCGATCGTGTCGAGGGCCGCGATCGTCGCCGGCCAGACCCCCGTATGGCCGACCATGTCCGGGTTCGCGTAGTTCGCCACGATCAGGTCGTAGTCGCCCGACGCGATGGCCGCGACCAGTGCGTCCGTCACGCCCGGCGCGCTCATCTCGGGCTGGAGGTCGTACGTCGCGACCTTCGGGCTCGGGACGAGCAGGCGCTCCTCGCCCGGCCAGGGCGTCTCGACGCCGCCGTTGAAGAAGTACGTGACGTGCGCGTACTTCTCGGTCTCCGCCACGTGGAACTGGCGCCAGCCCGCCTTCGACGCTGCCTCCGCCAGCGACGGAACGGGCTCGGGCGGAAACGCAACCAGAACCGGGAGGCCTTCCTCGTACTCGGTCATGGTCACCACCAGCAGGTCGGCCGGAACCGGCCCATGCGCTGCCCTGTCGAAGGCGCTGAATTCGGGGTCGGCCAGCGCGTGGGTCAGCTGGCGTGCGCGGTCAGCCCGGAAGTTGCAGTGGACGACGGGGTCGCGGTCTCGCACGCTGCCGTCGATTTCCTCGATGGCGGTTGGCCGGACGAACTCGTCGTTCTCGCCCCGCGCATATGCCGCGGTGATGGCGTCCTCAGCCGATGCCGCGCGCTGCCCTGCTCCGTGGACGATGGCGTCGTAGCCGGCGGCCGTGCGTTCCCAGCGCTTGTCGCGATCCATCGCGTAGTAGCGACCGCCGACCGTCGCGATGCGGGCGTCCGAGTGGGCCACCGCAAGCCTCCCCTCGAGATCGCGGACGTAGCCCAGCGCGGACCGGGGTGGCGTGTCCCGCCCGTCGAGCAAGGCGTGAACGCGGACCGATGGGACGTCCTTGCGCGCGGCCAACTGGACGAGCGCCAGGAGATGGCGATCGTTCGCGTGTACGCCGCCCGGCCCGATGAGGCTGATCAGGTGCAGGCGACCCGTCTGGCGCGCTCGATCGCAGGCTGCCCGCAGGGCCGGACGTTCGAAGAACGAGCCGTCCTCGATCGCGGTATCGATCCTGGGCAGGTCCTGGAGCACGGGGCCGGCGCCCAGGTTCAGATGCCCGACCTCCGAGTTGCCCATCTGTCCGGGCGGCAGGCCAACCGCCTCCCCGGACGCCGCGAGCACGGCGTGCGGCCATCGAGCGAGCAGCCCACGCCACGTCGGCATGTCCGCGGCCACAATGGCATCGACCGAGGGGTCCCGGCCGATCCCGAAGCCGTCGAGTACGACGAGGACGATGGGCCGCGGCCGCGCGACCTCCTTGCCAGCTTCCGAGGCGGTCACCTCGACGCGGCTTCCCGGAACGCCCCTCCCCCGCGTCTCGCCCGCGCCGTCACGCCTGCCCTGCCGACGATGCCCGCCATCTCGTCCGGTTTGAGCGAGGCGCCACCATCCAGCGCGCCGTCGATCGAGGCCTCGTTCATGAACTCGCCGATGTTAGCGGCCGTGCAGCTGCCGCCGTACAGGACGGGAACCGTCTCGCCATGCTCGGGCAGTCCGAGCTCGTGCAGGGTGCCGCGAATCGAGTCGGCCATGACCGCCGCGTCGGCTCCCGTCGCGTTGCGGCCGGTGCCGATGGCCCAGACGGGCTCATAGGCGATCACCAGCCCGCCCCGCACCAGATCTTCCGGTTCGTGGCCGGTCAGCGCTCCGCGAAGCTGGTCCTCGACCACCGCGGCAGCCTGTCCCGTGTCGCGCTCCACCAGCTGCTCGCCGACGCACAGGATGGGCCTGAGGCCCACCTCGAGCGCGCGGCCGAGCTTGCGCGCGATCAGCTCGTCGGTCTCACCGGCGTCCCGTCGCCGCTCGGAGTGGCCGAGGATCACCCACGTGGCGAGGCCCGCGAGCATCGGTGCGGACACCTCGCCGGTGTAGGCGCCGGCCAGCTCGTGGTGGATGTTCTGCGCTCCAACAGCGATCCCGGTCCCGGCGAGCGCATCCCGCACCGGCGCGAGGCACACGTAGGGCGGGCAGATGACGCGCACGACATCGGGTTCGGCGATCCGGTGGGCGATCGTCCGGGCCAGCTCTCCGGCGTCCGCCGGAGTCGTGTGCATCTTCCAGTTGCCGGCGATGACGATCGGACGGGGTCCGCTCACGCGCGCGCACCACGCACGGGCTCGTCGTCATGCAGCGCGAGTCGTTCGATGCGCTCGAGGGCCCGCTGGACGGTCGAGCGATGCAGCGACAGCCGATCGGCCAGGTCGGAGAAGGTCGATTCGGGCGTTTCGCGTCGAGCCGCGGCGATCAGCCGCACGGCGGGGGGCTGTCGCGCGAGACGCCCGTCGGCCTCCAGGCGATCGATCGCCACGAGCTGGCGGGCGGCCGCCGCAACCGCGCGCTGGAGGTTGGCGGATTCCGCGTTCAGGAGCCGGTTCAGGTCGCCGCGCATCGCCCGCGCCACCTGGCGCGCCTCGAGCTCGAGGAGCGCCCCGCCGGCGCCGATCCGGCGCAGGAACGTGCCGACCGTGTCTCCGCTCTTCCAGGTCACCACTCCCCGCCCGCGACGAATTCGCCAGGAGGCTGGGAGGCCCGATTCGCCGAGCCATCGCGCGAGGACAGGTGCCTGCTCGGGCGGGACCACGAACTCGAGATGCGTCCGTGCCGCGGCCAGGCTGAGTGACCCGTGCGCCAGGAATCGCCCGCGCAGATACGCCGTCCGGCAGTGCTCCGGCGCCGACGGCCAGTCGAAAGCGCGCAAACCGGCCTTGCCGGCACCCAGCCTGACTGCCAGCCGCGCGACCGCTGGCTCCCGCGCGCGATGGTCGGCTCCGAGTCCGGCAAGCTCCGCCTGTCGGTCACACCCTCGAGCCGGATCGATCGCCGCAAGTTCGGCGCGCAGGGCGGCGACCAGGTCCCGATCGGACGTCGTCATATGCGTTCGGGCTTGAACACGACGCTCACGGCGGAAGAGCTCGTCAGGCCGTTCGAGCCACGCCCGCCCGGCGGCGGTTGCCTCCTTCGCGCTCGATCACGCGCATCAGGGCGGCGGCCAGGCGGGCGGGGTCGTGGTGGTGGGCGTTCTCCGGGTCGACCACGTCGTCGAGGACGAGCTTCGGCCCGACGCCGCTGAGCGGTGGCCAGCGCAGGCGGACGGTCTCGCCCGACCAGGTGCCGGGCACCCGCGCGGAGAACTGGTTGTTGGCGAGGACGACGTCGACGACGCCGGGCGCGGTGTGACGCTCCAGGATCTCGACGTGCTCGGCGAGGTCGAAGCCGGCCGTCTCGCCGGCCTGCGTGGCGACGTTGCACACGTAGATTCGCAGCGCCGGCGATGCTAGAACCGCGTCGCGCAGCTCCGGGACCAGTAGGTTCGGCAGGATGCTTGTGAACAGGCTCCCGGGTCCGATCACGATGACTTCCGCGTCAGCGATGGCCGCGAGGGCGTCCTCGGCCGCCGGAACGTCGTTCGGGCTGAGCCAGACCTCGTTGATGCCTGCGGTCTTCGTGATTCGCGACTGTCCGTCGACCTGCGTCCCGTCCGCCAGCCTCGCGTGCAGCGTCAGTGGCGTCGGCGAGGCCGGCAGCACCTGGCCGCGAACGGCGAGGACGCGGTTCATCTGGCGGACGCCTTCCTCGAAATCGCCGTCCTCGATCGCCGTCATCGCGGCGATCAGCAGGTTTCCCACTGCGTGACCGGCAAGGCTGCGCGGGTCGCCGCCGGTGAGGATGGCCCGATCGGCCGGCTGGCCGTCCGCCTCGGGGAAGCGGTACTGCAGGAGGCGGCCCATCAGCGGCTCCGCGTCGGCCAACGCCACGATGCAGTTCCGGATGTCGCCCACGGGCGCCACACCAAGCTGCTCGCGAAGCACCCCGGAGGAGCCGCCGTCGTCCGCCACGGTCACGACCGCGGTGAGGTTGCTCGTGTGCTCCTTGAGGCCGCGAAGGAGGGTGGACAGCCCCGTCCCGCCGCCGATCGCCACGATCCGCGGTCCGCGTGCCAGGAACCGCTTCTGGTAGATGACCTCGACCAGGGGCTGGCCGGCGCCCGAGGGCCGAAACGGATCCATGATCGCCATGACGACACGCGACAGGCCGAACACGAACAGTCCGATGCCGGCGGCCGCGAGGAGCGCAGCGCGCGCCAGGTAGGGCAGGAACTGGAGCGTCGCGAGGTAAACGATCGTCTGCAGCGGCCCGGAGGCCTCGATGTCGTGGTAGGCCTGCCGGAGCGCGAACGCCCCGCCGAGTGCCAGCAACAGCAGCCCGATGAAGACCACCGCCAACCAGCGGTTGATGCCGAGGCCGGGGCTCAGCCAGCGACGGAGGTCGGCGATCGATCTCCACCATGCTCGGCTCTCACGCAGCGGGACCTCTTTCGCCTGTGGGGGTCCCTGACGCCCCTCGAGCCCTTCACGCACGATCGAGCTCGCGATGGAAGACCGCGACCGGCCCAAGCTTCTTCTGGCGGAGGTGCTCGGCCAGCGCCTCGGCGATGGCGATCGATCGGTGGTAGCCGCCGGTGCAGCCGATCGCGATCGTCAGGCGGGTCTTGCCCTCCGACACGTAGGCGGGAATGACGAACGCAAGGAACTCGTCGAGGAAATCGAGGAAGCGCCGGGTCACCGGCTGGCCCAGCACGTAGCGGCGAACCGCCTCGGTGAGGCCGGAGAGCTGCCGCAGCTCGGGGATGTAGTGGGGGTTCTGCATGAAGCGGACGTCGAACACGAGGTCGGCCTCCAGCGGGACGCCGTACTTGAAGCCGAAGCTGATGAGCTGGATCGCGAGCTGCTCCGGCTCCGGCGTGTCACCCAGCTGGGAAAAGATCCGCTCGCGAAGCTCACGCAGCGAAAGGTCAGACGTATCGAGCACCACGTCTGCTTCGTCCTGGACCGACGCCAGGAGCCTGCGTTCCTCGGCGATAGAGCTGGCAATCCCGCGCTGGTCGGCGAGCGGGTGGCGATGGCGCGTCTCAGAGAAGCGCCGGATCAGGACCTCGTCGCGAGCGTCCAGGAAGAAGACCTGTGGCTTGATGCCGCGGCCCTCGAGCGCGCCGCGCATGGCCGCGAACGCGAGCGGAGCGTCGCCCGCTCGCACGTCGAGCACGATCGCTACCCGCGCGAAGCGAT
Organism: Chloroflexota bacterium; assembly: GCA_005880805.1. Taxonomy (GTDB): domain Bacteria; phylum Chloroflexota; class Limnocylindria; order Limnocylindrales; family CSP1-4; genus CF-16. Next base: position 7,877 of record VBFZ01000079.1, read on the forward strand.
CCGGCTCGCTGGACACCAGCTCGGCAAGGTCGGGTAGCAGCTCGCCGGGCAGGTTGTCGACGACCGTATAACCGAGGTCCTCGAACAGTTTCGCCGCTGCCGTCTTGCCTGCGCCGGACAGGCCGCTGACTACCACGACGTGTTGCTCGGTCCGGGGCCTCGCGGTCGGAGCGGCATTCGCGGTGGTTCCCGCGGCCCCTGCCCTTCGCGCACGGGCGGGCTGGATTCGCGGGATTCGAGTTGTGGCCGGAAGCCGGGCTGCCGGCGTGCCTATCCCGGGGGTCGGAGCGGGTGGCTCGGGAACCCCCGATGACCGCTGCGCGCGTGCAGCGTCAGCCGCCTGCTTGATCCGCCGGTGCGGTGTGGCCACGCCGCCAGTCTAGCGTGCGTTGTTTTGTGCTCCGTCGGTGCGACCCGACCCCTCGTGGACGGGAGGCCGGTCTCGGCCTCGTCGGGGGCGTGGCCCGGCGGGCCCTTAACGGCCGCTGCGGCGAATGACGAAGATCGAGATCTCGAACAAGAGGTACATGGTCAACCCGAGAACGGTCGGGCTGACCAGGTCGCCACCAGGCGTGATGACCGTGGCGAACACGGCGATGCCCAGGATGACGTACCGCCGGGCGGTCCGGAGCCGCTGCGACGTCACGATCCCGACCCGCGACAGGATGTACAGCACGATCGGGAATTGCATCGTCAGCCCGAAGGCCAGGAACAGGGTGGTGATGAAGCCGAAGTAGTTGTCGACCGTGAGCGTGATCGTCAGGCCGTTGCCTTCGAAGCTGAACAGGAACGCCAGCGCGAACGGCAGGACGACCCACGCGACGGCGATCCCGATCGCGAAGAACAACAGCGCGATGGGGACCCAGGGCCGGACGACTCGCCGCTCCTCGGGCGTCAGGCCCGGGGCGATGAACGCCCACGCCTGGTAGAGGATCACCGGCATCCCGAGGATCACGCCGAAGACGAGCGCGATCTTGACGTACAGGAAGAACAGGCCGCCGGCGCTGAGCGAGATGAGCGGTCTGTCACCAATCGGCTGCCGGAGGACGTCGATGATGGGCCCGGCGCGCCAGAACCCGATCGCCGCCAAGACGAGCACCGCCACGATCGATTTGACGAGCCTCGAACGGAGCTCGGTGAGGTGGTCAACGAGGCTCATCGCCTCGGGTTCGGCAGCGGGCGCGGCCGGAACCGGAGGCGGCGAAACGGGCGACTGAACGGGGGTCGATGGAACCGGGAAGGTCGGCTGGAGCCCGGCGTCCTGCGCCGCGTCGGCGTCTGCCATCACGGCCTGGGGAGAGGGGCTACTGGCGGCTTTCGGCGGGCTGGTCGCTGCTCGTCTGGGCTGGCGTGGCCGGCGGCGCCGGGGTGGCGGCCGCTGGTGGAGGCGCGGTGTCGACCTTGGTGGCGTCCTCGATGTCGGAGGCCGCCTTGCGGAACTCGCGGATGCTCTTGCCAAGCGCCGAGCCGACGTCCGGGAGCTTGCCCGGGCCGAGGACCAGCAGTGCGATGACGAGGACGACGATCAGTTCAAAGGGTCCGATTCCGAACGGCATGGCGCGAAGACCTCGAGAGTGACGAGCCGCTCGCGACGGGGTTCCGACGGCCCGATTCGATCGATCTACGATAGCACAGGGAGTTTGAGCGACCACTCGCGAGCTGCGATCGCAACCCGCTCCCCGAGGTCCCCCGGCGCGGGGGCAACCGCGGCCCCCGCGATGCCGCGCGACACGTTGACGAGCAAGCCTCCGCCCGGCCGACCGCCGGCGGGCGGCTCGACCGCAGGTCCGTCCTGAAGCACCGGGTCGATGTCCCCACCCTGCGCCCCGACGCCCGGGACGAGGAACGCCAGACCGGGACCCGCCGTGCGAACCGCACGCAGTTCCGTGGAAGCGGTCGCGCCAACGACCAGGCCCACGGTCCCGCCCGGACCCCATGTCGCGACGTCCCGCGCGATGCGCCGGTACAGAGGCATTGGCTCCGCCGGGTCATCGCGATCAGCGACCCTCAGATCCTGGAACTCGCTGGCCCCGGGATTCGACGTTCGGCACAGCACGTACACGAAGCGGTCCTCGCGCTCCAACAGTGGGCGGAGCGCCCCTGAACCGAGATACGGGCTCGCGGTCACCGCATCACCGCCAAGGTGATCGAAGAGGGCCACGGCATGGCGAGCGGCCGTTGAACCGATGTCGCCACGTTTGGCGTCGAGGATGACGGGGACCTCGGGCGGGATGCGCTCCCGAAGTCGCTCCAGAACTCCCAGCCCCGCCGATCCGAAGGCCTCGAAGAACGCCAGGTTCGGCTTCACGGCCGCGGCGAACGGCAGAGCGGCCTCGAGCACGAGGCGCGCGAAGGCTTCGACCCCACCCACGTCCCTGCTGAACCCCGCAGGCAGACCCTCCGGGTCCGGATCGAGGCCGAGGCAGAGGACTGTTCCGGTGGCCGCGCTGCGTGCGGCCAGGCGCTCGAGATAGGCCGGCCTCACTGCGATGGCGACGGGCTCGCGGCGGCCGGCGAGGGTGAGGCGCTTTGGCGCTGGTCGGGCGGGAGGTACCAGCTCGGGTGGGAGGCGGGATCGAGGCCGCCCAGGTCGGTCAGGTTCACCAGCTTGCCTGGCGTCCACTGCGGCGCGGTGCCGGTGAGCGGGAGATACACGAGGTCGACGACCGCGCCGCCGATGTGCAGGAACGCGATCCCGTCGCCTCTCGGGGACCAGATCGGCGACCAGGAGTGGCCGTCGCTGGTCAGCCGGAGCAGCTCATTGCCGTTCCGAGCGTCGAGGATCACGACGTCGGTGTCGAGCGCGCTCGTCTTGGTCGCTACAACGAACCGACCATCCGGCGACCAGGCGGGGCTGGTGTACCCAAGGCCGGTCAGGGCCGCGACCCGCTTCGACCGGATGTCGTAGCGCAGGATCTGCGGGGCGCCGCGCGTGCCGTCGCGGCCGTTCTTGACATAGAGGAGCTGATTCCCGTCCGGCGACCAGGCCGGATCCTGGTGCCCGAGCGGCGAGTTCTCGGGGAGGCTCGGCTTGCGGAACGTCTTCGTCTTCATGTCGAAGAACTGGACGACCACGTCGCTGCTCGTTGGGTCGGGCGCATCCGACAACAGCGCCAGCGTCCTGCCGTCAGGCGACATGACCGGCTCGCGCATCCAGAAGAACCACGTGCCCGCCGCGCTCCGGAAGAGTCCG
>VBFZ01000080.1:0-13565 GCA_005880805.1 Chloroflexota bacterium
GCCGTCGCGACCCGACCGCTTCCAACGGAGCGCGCGGAGGGGCGCGAATGTGTCGTTCGTGACCTCGCCCGCCCAGACGAGGTCCCACAGCGCATCGAGGATGTCGCGATCGGAGCCGCCACCTGCTGCGGCATAGACCTCGGGGTAGAACGAGGCACCTCGACGCGCCATGTGGGCGCGAATGGCGTCGTGCCGCGCACTCGCCGGAGGGGGCCCGGCATCGGCCGCGAAGGCATCGACGGAGGCGGCCCGCAACGCATCCCGGCCGGGCCGGAACAGCGCGATCCGGCCGTCGTCGCGGCCCAGGCTTCCGCGGCCGACCCAGGCGACCTCGCCCAGCGCGCCCAGCTCATCGAGGAGGCGCGGTTGATAGCCCGCCACCCGCGCCGGCAGCACGTCGCGCTCCAGGACAGACGCCGGAATGGGCATTCCCGCGAGCTGGTCGACGACCTCGGCGAGGCGCTCCAGGGCGGCCTGGCTCCGGAGGGGCGCGGACGGTGCCCCCGTCGCCGTCACCGGAGACACGCCCTGCCACTCCGGCAGGAACCGGGCAAGCGCCGACTGGTCGACCGGCTCGACCTCGTGGCGGAGACGTGCAAGGGACCGCCGTCGCAGCTGGCGCAGGACCTCGGGATCGCACCACTCGCGCTGGGCGCCGCCCGGGCGGAACTCCCCGCGCAGCATCGTCCCGGCGGTCATCAGCCCTTCAAGAGCGTCGTCGACGACCCCGATCGGCAGCGCCCAGCGGGCCGCCGGCTCCGGGCTCAGGAACGGCCCATGTGTTCGTGCCCAGCGGGCGAGCAGGCCCTCGAGGGCGCCGCTGGTCTTACCGAGGAAGGCCTCGGGCACGCCCGCCGGCGGCTGGACGCCGACGCCGTCCCGGTACCGCGCCGCGTCCTCGATCGCGATCCAGCGATCCTCGCCGGCGATGCGCACGGTCACGGCCCGCCGGGATGCGAGCAGCGCCGCGAGCCATTCCCCGGCGGTCGCGTCGCCGCCTTCCACGCGGGCCATGACGTCCGCGAGCGACAGGACGCCTAGTCGACGCAGCAGGTCATGCAGCGCGTCGGGCGACGTGGCACGGCGGTCGTCGGTCAGCGCCTGGAGCGACAGCTCGAGGTCGGCGAGGGCAGCCGGGTCGAGGAGCTCACGCAGCTCCTCCTGGCCGAGCAGCTCACGGAGCAGGTCGCGATCGAGCGTGAGGGCCTGGGCCCGCCGTTCCGCGATCGGCGCGTCACCGTCATACATGTACGCGGCGACATAGTCGAACAGCAGTGACGAGGCGAACGGTGACGCCCGCAGCGTCTCCACGCCGTGGACCGTGATCTCGCGGCGGCCGATCGCGGCGAGGATCTCGCGGAGCGCGGGCAGGTCGAACACGTCCGACAGGCACTCGCGGTACGTCTCGACCAGGATCGGAAAGCTGCCGTATCGCGAAGCCACCGCCAGCAGGTCGGCGGCGCGCTGGCGCTGCTGCCAGAGCGGCGTCCGGGTGCCGGGCCGCCGGCGGGGCAGGAGCAGCGCACGGGCCGCGTTCTCCCGGAACCGCGAGGCGAACAACGCCGAAGAGGCAACGGCGCCGACGACGAGGTCCTCGACCTGCTCCGGGTCGGGGAACAGCAGCTCCTCAACGCCATCGAGGTCGCCCTCCGGCAGACGCACGGCGATGCCGTCGTCGGACCAGATCGTTCGGACCTCGGCGCCGAGCCGTTCGGCCAGCCGCGATTCGAGGGCGACCGACCACGGAGCGTGCACCCGGCCCCCGAACGGCGTGAGCAGGCACAGCCGCCAGTCGCCCAGCTCGTCCCGGAACCGTTCGACGACGATCCGCCGATCCGTGGGCAGGGCACCGGTGATCTCGCGCTCGTCCTCGAGGTAGGCGACGAGGTTCTCGGCAGCCAGCGAGTCGAGATCATGCTTCTCCTGGAGCCGACCGAGTGCCGCAGAGCGGCCCGAGGGCCCGCCGGCCAGGTCGGCCTCGAGCTCACGGACGAACGCTCCGACGGCGCGGCCCAGCTCCACCGGCCGCCCGATGGCGTCGCCGTGCCAGAAGGGCAGCTTCCCGGGGACGCCAGGCGCCGGCGACACCGTTACCCGATCGTGGCCGATGTCCTCGATCCGCCAGCTGGATGCGCCCAGCGTGATGACCTCGCCGGCGCGGGCCTCGTACACCATCTCCTCGTCGAGCTCACCGACGCGCCGGCCGGGCGTGCCGGCCTCCCCGACCATGAACACGCCGAACAGCCCCCGATCCGGGATCGTTCCGCCGCTGGTGATCGCGACGACACGCGCATCGCGACGGCCGTCGATCTCGCCGGTCTGGCGGTCCCAGACGATGCGCGGCTTGAGCTCGGCGAACTCGTCGGACGGGTACGCACCGGCGAGCATCGCCAGCACGCCCTCCAGCGCCTCGCGCGTGAGCGTCTCGTACGGCGCCGCGCGCGTGACCGTGGCCTCCAGCTCGTCGACCGTCCAGCGGTCCATGACCGACATCGCGACGATCTGCTGGGCGAGGACGTCGAGCGGGTTGCGGGGCAGCGTCGTGGACTCGATCGCGCCCTCGTGCATCCGCCGGGTCACCACCGCCGACTCGAGGAGGTCGCCCCGGTACTTCGGGAAGAAGATCCCCTTCGAGGGTGCATCGACCTGGTGGCCGGCCCGACCGACGCGCTGGAGCCCGCTCGCGACCGAAGTCGGGGACTCCACCTGGATGACCAGATCGACGGCACCCATATCGATGCCCAGCTCAAGGCTGGACGTCGCCACGATCGCTGGCAGCCGACCCGCCTTTAGCTCCTCCTCGATCTGGACGCGCTGCTCGCGAGCGATCGAACCGTGGTGTGCGCGGACGAGATCCTCGCCGGCCAGCTCGTTGAGACGCTGCGCCAGGCGCTCGGCCAGACGCCGGCTGTTCGTGAACACGATCGTCGATCGGTGGGCCTTGATCAGCTCGAGGATCCGTGGGTGGATCGCCGGCCAGATGGACGTCCGCGCTTCGGGGCTGTCGGCCGGGCCGCCGGGCTGCTCCTCGAGCGGCAGCGGTTCGCCGAGGCTGCTCATGTCCTCGACAGGAACGACGACCTGGAGCTCGAGCGGCTTGCGCGTGCCGGCATCGGCGACGGCCACGTCGCGACCCGGTCCGACCCCGCCGAGGAAGCGCGCGATGGTCTCCAGCGGCTGCTGCGTCGCCGAGAGGCCGATCCGCTGCGGCGGCTCTTTCGTGAGGTGCTCCAGGCGCTCCAGGCTCAGCGCGAGGTGGGCGCCGCGTTTGCCGCCGGCGATCGCGTGCACTTCGTCGACGATGACGTGCTCGACGCCGCGCAGCATCTCCCGCGCGGCGCTGGTGAGCAGCAGGTACAGCGACTCGGGCGTGGTGATCAGGATGTCCGGGGGTCGACGGGCGAGCTGACGCCGCTCTTCGGCCGAGGTGTCGCCCGTTCGGCTGGCGACTGTCACGACCGGCGGTGCTTCTCCGAGGCGGGATGCGGCCAGGCCGATGCCCGCCAGTGGTGCGCGGAGGTTTCGCTCGATGTCGTAGGTCAGCGCCTTCAGCGGCGAGACGTACAGGACCCGGACGGTGCCGGGCTGTTCGCGTGTGGCCGGCGGTCGCGGATGGCGCGACAGGCGGTCGAGGCACCACAGGAACGCGGCCAGGGTCTTGCCGCTGCCCGTCGGGGCGTGGATGAGCGTGTGGTGGCCCGCCGAGATGGCAGCCCATCCGTCGGCCTGCGCCTTCGTTGGAGCCTCGAAGGTCGCCTCGAACCAGGCCCTGACAGGCGCGCTGAAGGGCGCAAGCGGATCGCTGGTGGTTGGGCGGATCGAGGTGGCCACCGGGACCGCCGAGTATACGGCCGGTCGTGACTTTCGACCAGATGTTCTATTTTGTCGCGGTCACGCGACACGGCGGCTGTCGCCTGTGCGACATCGAGGTAGACGGCCGAGCGACCGACTGTGGAAAACCTGATCGACACGTCTGCGGTCGCCCATGCGCTCACGTTCACTCCATCCGCGGCCGCACCATCGCCTCGTTCTCGCGAACACCCGCATCGCGGGAGAGGAGAAGGAAATGAACGCCTACGTCATGAACGAACTGGCTCGAGGCCGGCAGGCGGATCTCATGGCCGAGGCCGACCGGGGCCGCCTGGCGCGGATCGCCCGAGAGGGCAAGCGCGGCCAGCACGACGCCCGGTTCCGCCGGGCGGGCAAGCTGCTCGCAGCGGCCGCGACGGCAGCCGCGCTCCTGACCGCAGCGTCGGCGATCGTGCCGCACTGACGCTCGGTCAGGGCATCTACCACATCACAGATCGGGGACGGCGACCGGCAGCTTTGGGGGCTGCCGGTCGCGTTATTGCGCCGGCCGTCTGGCCGAAAACGCGCTCCGATCGACCCGGCTGACATCGCCCTCCAGGGCGCGCGACTCGAAGCCCGCGTGCTCGAGCACACTGTGAGCGATGTCCCGGCGCAATTCGAGTGGCAGCGGATCCACCGGGTCGCGCTCCGCGAGCGTGAAGCTCGCGTCAACCCAACCCTCCGCGGTCGCGAGATGCCCCTCCAGAAGCCTTCCGGCGAGGCCTCGCCGGCGCCACTCCGGAGCTACGCCCAGGGCGACGAGCTCGTTCCCACCATCGCGCCCCTCGCCACGAGGGATGCTGATCGCGACTGCGACGATGGAGGCATCAGCCACCGCGGCGCTCACCTGCGCCCCGTCGGCCATGGCTCGCGTGATCAGCGCGTGCCCGGCCGCCGGATCGAGTGGTGAGATCACCCGCGCTGCCAATGACAGGCGCCCGATCGATTCGTGGCTCAACCGGTCGATCACGGTCGGCGTCGCCGACGCGCCTGGTGCCGCAGCATCGTTCGACGCGGGGGACGGCTCGTCCTCGAATGGGGTCCACCACTCGCGGTCCTCGGCCAGCTGCAGCAGGCGTGGAATGACGACTCGCCGCAGCAGCCGGGCGGTCCCGAGGGATTCCGCTTCGGCCGACCGCTGTCGGAGATCGGTCGCCAGCCCTGCGTTCGGCTCGTCGTCGAACGTCGCCGGAGGCGGAGACTGGCCGTAACTCGTCGCCTCGGACACCCAGCGTTCGCGCCAGCTCTCCGGCGTCGCCGCGGGCGCTTCACGATGAGCACCCGCGAGCCACGTCAGGGCCCAGGCGCGCGGGACCACGCGATAGACGTCGTAGCCTCCGCCGCCGGTCGCCAGCCAGCGACCGCCCGCGAAGCGGTGCGCGACCTGGTCGACGAGCCGTGCCGCGCGACCCATCGCGGTCGTCGTGACCTGGAGGTGCGCGAGCGGATCCCACGCGTGGGAGTCGGCGCCGTGCTGGCTCACGACCACGTCGGGCCCGAAGGCCGCCGCGAGCGCCGGAACGATCGAGTTGACGGCCGCGAGCCAGGCATCTTCGCCCGTGAACGGCTCCATCGGAACGTTCACCACCGTTCCGGCGGCAGTCCCCTCTCCGACCTCGCTCGCGAACCCGCTGCCCGGGAAGAGATAGAGGCCCGACTCGTGGAAGGAGATCGTCATCACGCCCGGATCCGAGGCGTGGATTGCCTGGACGCCGTCGCCGTGATGGACGTCGAGATCGACGTACAGCACGCGCATCCCCGCCCGACGCGCGAGAGCGATCGCCAGCGCGGGGTCGTCGTAGATGCAGAAGCCGGACGCGCGGTCCGGCATGGCGTGGTGCAGGCCGCCACCAGGATGGAACCCGTGCTCGACGTCGCCGCGCAGGATGGCCTCCATTGCTCGCAGGCTTCCGCCGGCGACGGCTGCGGCGGCCTCGTGCATACCCGCGAACGGCGGGTCATCGCCGAACTGGCCGATTCCCGCCTCCGGCTCGCCGAACGGGTCGCGTGAGAAGCGCCGGACGACCTCCAGGTAGCGCGCGGTGTGAGCGAGCAGCAGCTCCTCGTCCGGGGCAGGCTCGGGGGCCAGACCGGGCTCGGCGCCCAAAGCCCGCAGGAGGTCAATTCCCGGCCCGAATCGCCTGGGCGTCAACGGATGCGCCGACCCGAAGTCGTAGGTCGGCGATCGGGGTCCGAACACGAGAAGCGGACCGGCGGCTGTCGGCACGGATGGCAAGATAGCGCCGTGGAACGAACCTACACGAGGCCGCTGCTGGACAAGCTGGGCGTCCGCCCGGGCGCCAGGGTCGCGATCCTGGACGTCGAGGATCCGAGCTTTCGGGGCCTGCTGGCGAGCCGGACATCCGACGTCACCGATGGGCAACCGAAGCCCGACACGGACCTGATCTTCGTCGCGGCGGACTCCATCGACGAACTGCTCCCCCTTCGGGAGCTCAGAGGCTCGATCGTCCCGAACGGAGCCATCTGGGTCGTCTCACGCAAGGGCAAGGCGGCCAGGATCCGGGACACGGACGTCATGGCCGCCGCAAGATCGGCCGGGCTGGTCGACAACAAGGTCGTCTCGTTCTCGGACACGCATACGACGATTCGACTCGTCATTCCGCGCGCCGACCGGCAGGCCTGAGCTTCCGGCGCCGCGGCCTCGCGCGTACCATGCGCGCGTGGATCTCACCCTGCTGCTCGTCGTGATCCTGATCCTGGTGCTGATCTGCTTGGCCGCAGCCTGGGCAACGGGATCCGCAACGCGCGGCGAGAGGCATCAAACTTCCGCAGCGAGCGAAACCGCCCCACCGACGACGACCAGCCTCCGACCTGACGCGTCCCAGGAATCGTGTCTAACCGGGGGGAGCCTCCCGACCTCGCCGAACTGACGCGACGGCCGGGCCCGGGCACGCACCGAACGGTGATCGACGTCGACGGACGGCAGACGACCACGCTCGCGGACCTGCCCCCAGCGCGAGGCGGCCTGCTGTTCGTCGGCCTCAATCCGTCGCTCGTCAGTGTGAACGCGGGTCACTATCACCAGGGCCAGTTGGGACAGATGTTCTGGCGACGCCTGATCGCGGCCGGGATCCTGCCCGGTGACACCTCGATCGGCTCCGCGGACGATGCCCTGGTCGCCGCCGGCCACGGCATCACCGACCTCATCAAACGACCCAGCCCGCGCGACAACGCGAGCGACTCGGAGCTCCGGGCGGGCGTGGGACCGCTGTGGCAGAAGGTCGCACTCTGGCGGCCGGCAGCCGTCGTGTTCGTCTACAAGCGGGCGGCCGAATCGGCCGCCGGCCGACGGCTGAGCGCCAGGTGGGGCCAGCTCCAGGGCGTCGCCCTCGGCGGGCGACCATGCTTCCTCATGCCGGGTCCGTATGCCAGCGCGGAAGACGTGGCGGCCGGGCTCAACTTCCTGCGCAACCTGGCCGCGGCCGTCGCCGATTGATCCGACGTTCGATCCGCGGGTATCTCGGTGCGGCCGCCCTCCCGTTAGCGCAGCGCCAGCCGATAGCTCAGGAGCCGGCGCCCGGGCGCGAACTCCCAGTCCCGCTCTGGCGAGCGCTCGAACCCGAGGCGTTCGTACAATCGGTGCGCGGTCGTCATCGCCGGCAGTGTGAAGAGGACGATCCGCGCCCGGCCGTCGGCTCGAGCGCGGTCGATGCACGCGCGCGTGAGCGCCTCGCCGACGCCGCGCCCGCGGGCGGAAGGGCGGACCGCCAGCATGCGGAACGCCGCCTCGTCCTCATCCTGCGATTCGGCGAACGGACCCGGCCCGCTGATGTAGGTCGCGGACCCGAGGACGGTCCCCGTCTCGTCGACCGCAACCAGGACCGGGCGGACCGCGGCACGAGTGGCGACGTCACGCAGTTCCTCGATGTAGTCGGGATCCTCCGCAACTTCCGGATAGCCGATGTACGCGGACACGATCAGGTCGCCGATCGCCTCGTACTCTTCACGGCAGGCCTCGCGGATCTCGACCTGTTCGGTCACCCGGCTCATGCGGCGCCAGCAGGGGCGTCGAGCTGCGCGCGCAACGCCTCGGGCTCGGTCACCGGCAGTCGACAGGCGAAGTTCAGGCAGATGAAGGCGGTCGGTCGTCCTTCGACCATCGATCGGTCATGGAGGAGCGGCACCGCATTCCGGAGCGCGGTCTCCTCGGATGCAACCGCCACGACCTGCCTGGGCCGGAAACCAGCTCGGGCGACCTCGAGCAACGCGGCGGTGTGGGGATCCTCCGGCCGGCCCACGATCGCAACCTCGAGCGGCGCGCCGAGCGCGAAATCGAGCGCGACCAGCCATTGCCCGAACGCGGACGGATAGCGGCCGAGCAACCCGGAGACCTGGGACAGCGCCGCCTCCGCGGCCGCCCGATAGCGCTCTTCCCCGGCTATCGCGGCGAGTCGGAGCAGCACAACGGTCGCCATGGCGTTCCCGGACGGCAGCGCGTTGTCCTGGATGTCCTTCGGGCGAGTCACCAGCGTCTCGTGGTCGTCGGCGGTGTCGAAGAACCCGGCGGCCGGGTCTGCGAAGCGCTCCAGCACGGTGTCCATGAGCTCACGGGCCGTGACGAACCAGCGGTCCTCGAAGGTGGCCTCGTACAGCGCGAGCAGGCCGTCGGCGAGGTGGCTGTAGTCCTCGAGCACGCCGTCGCCCGATGCGCGGCCGTCCTTCCAGGATCGCTTCAGCCGCCTGCCAGGTCCGCGGAGGCCGTCGAGGATGGCGTTCGCGGCCTCGACGGCGATCGCGCGATAGGACCTCGCGGCCTCGCGATCGTCCGGATCCTCTGAGGCTGAGAGGGCCGCCGCGGCGTCCGCGAACGCCCCGATCGCCAAACCGTTCCACGCTGCGAGGGCCTTGTCGTCGCGCGCGGGTTGCGGGCGCTCCGCGCGGCGCGCGAGCAGGATTCCGCGTGCCTCCTCCAGGCGAGCCGCGACGTCGGCCTCCGAGAGCTCGAACTCGACGGCGAGATGCGCATCGGAGGGGACCCTGGACAGGATGGTCTTGCCTTCCCAGTTGCCGGCCTCGGTCACACCGTAGGCGGCAGAGACCAGCCGGCGAAGCTCGTCGGAGTCGAGGGCGTCGCGAACCGCCGCCGCCGTCCATGTGAACGTGCCACCCTCTTCGCCCTCGGTGTCCGCGTCCTGGCTCGCGGCAAACGCACCGTCGCCGGTTCTCAGCTCGCGAGCCATGTAATCGAGCGTTCCGCGCGCGACGTCCCGATAACGCTTCGCACCGGTGAGCTGCCAGGCGTGGAGGTAGACCCGTGCGAGCTGGGCGTTGTCGTACAGCATCTGCTCGAAGTGGGGCACGAGCCAGGCCGCGTCGGTCGCGTAGCGGTGGAATCCGCCCCCCAGCTGGTCGTGGATGCCGCCGTCGGCCATTGCATCCAGGGTCCGGAGCGCCATGGCCAGAGCACGGGCATCGGCACCCGGCCAGCCGTCGGAGCCGGCCGAGCGGCGCAGCAGGAACTCGATCGTCATCGACTGCGGGAACTTCGGCGCGCGGCCCCACCCTCCCCGCGCGGCGTCGAAGGTCGTCTCGAGTGCAGCGACCGCCGCATCGAGCTGAGGACGGTCCGGCAACGGAGCTGTCCCGGCGGTCGTATCCGCCCGGGCGTGACGGACCAGCTCTTCGACCAGATGGGCGCCGGATGACTCGACCGCGGCCCGATCGCCCTGCCATGCCCTCCGAACGCCGGCCAGCACATCCCGGAAAGACGGCGACCCGTGCCGAGCGTCGTTGGGGAAGTAGGTTCCGCCGTAGAAAGGCTTGCCCTCGGGTGTCAGGAAGACGCTCATCGGCCAGCCGCCCGAGCCGGTCATTGCCTGCACGGCAGTCATGTAGACCTGGTCGAGGTCCGGCCGCTCCTCGCGGTCGACCTTGATCGCCACGAACCCGTCCCGAAGGTCCGCGGCGGTCGCCTCGTCCTCGAAGGACTCGCGCTCCATGACGTGGCACCAGTGGCATGCGGCATAGCCGATCGAGAGGAAGATCGGCTTGTCCTCGGCCTTCGCCTTGGCGAGCGCTTCGGGCCCCCACGGGTACCAGTCGACCGGGTTGTGGGCGTGCTGGAGCAGGTACGGGCTCGTCTCCCCGGCGAGTCGATTCGTGTAGCGGGGCTCGGTACTCGCCGCGGACATGCCTCGATGGTAGCCCCAGGCAGCCCCTATCCTGCCCCGATGGCCTCCGTCACCGGCCTCGCGGCCACCATGGCTCGTCGGGCCACGGTGCTCATCCTCGCGGCGACCGCGGCCACGATCCTGACGTTCGTCCTGCGGTCCGCCGGCGCGGACGAAGTCGCCGTCTTCGTCGTCTCGGCGCTTGCCCTTGGCGCCCTGGCCGCCATCGTGGGCGAGGCGACCGACGAGCTCGGTTACCGCTTCGGCCCCGGTGCGACCGGCGTCCTCCAGTCGGCGCTCGGCAACCTGCCCGAGCTCTTCATCTCGATCTTTGCGCTCCAGGCTGGATTGGTCGTCCTGGTCCAGACCGCCCTGATTGGGTCGATCCTCGCGAACACGCTGCTGGTCCTGGGCCTGGCATTCATCGCGGGCGGACTGCGCCACGGCGTGCAGCGCTTCGTCCGCGAACGTGTCCGCTTGATCGCGACGCTCCTGTTGTTGTCCGTGGCGGCCCTCACGATCCCGACACTGGCGACGGCTCCCGGCGCCCCCGACCAGGGCCACGCCGTCGAGCTGTCGGTGATCACCTCGGTCGTGTTGCTGATCGTCTTCGGGGCATCGATCCCCTTCTCGATCGCTGGCGGTCCGGGTGCCAGCGCGAGCGTCCACATGGAGGAGGGCCCGGTCTGGCCGCTGTCGCTGGCGCTCGGCGTCCTCGCGTTGTCGGGCGGAGCCGCCGCACTGGTATCCGACTGGTTCGTGGAGGCCTTGCGTCCGGCCATGGCCGCCATCGGCCTCTCCGAAGCGTTCGTCGGGCTCGTGATCGTCGCGATCGCGGGCAACGCCGTGGAGCACGTCGTTGGCGTCCAGATGGCGTATCGGAACCGGCCCGACCTCGCGATCAGCCTGATCCTCAACGCCAGCCTGCAGGTCGCCCTGGCACTAATCCCCGCGCTCGTGATCATCAGCCTGCTCGCGCCCGCGCCGCTGACGCTCGTCCTCTCTCCGCTCCTGCTTGCGTCGGTCGCGCTGTCAGCCATCCTCGCGGCGGTTATCGTGTTCGACGGCGAATCGACCTGGCTCGAAGGCCTCTCCCTCGTCGGGCTCTACGTGATCATCGCCGCCAGCGTCTGGTTCCCTCCGCTTGCTGACGCTGACGCTAAGGCAAGCTCAGGCCGAAGCCCTCGCGGCGCCGGATCGCCGCAACGCGATTCCCCCCGACCCCGACTACCATCGGCGGATGGATTTCGGGCTGGTCCTGCCGACGATGCCCGATGGCGCGACCGCCGAAGGCATCGAGGCCGCGGCCGAAGCGGCCGAAGGGCTGGGCTACTCGACGGTGTGGACGACCGACCACGTGCTCGTTCCGCAAACCGCCGCGAGCGAGTACGGCCATATCTACGAGGCCATCCTGGCGTTGGCGCACGTCGGCGCGCGCCACGCGACGCTGCGGCTGGGCACATCGGTGCTCGTCGTGCCGCAGCGCAACGCGGTTGTCCTGGCCAAGGAGCTGGCAACCCTCGACGCGCTGACCCGGGGTCGGGTGATCGCCGGCGTCGGATTGGGCTGGAACGAGGTCGAGTTCCGCAATCTCGGCATGGGCGACCGGTTCCACGTGCGCGGCGCCTACCTCGATGAGACAGTCCGGCTCTGGCGTCACCTGTGGTCGGGTTCGCGGGAGCCGTTCGTCGGTCGATTCCACGAGATCCGCGACTTCGTCTTCGGGCCGCTGCCGGCCCAGGGGGCGCATCTGCCGATCCTGTTCGGGGGCCGCTCGCCGGTCGCCATTCGACGGGCTGGCCGAATCGGCGACTGGTACCACTCCAGCGCGACCGGCCCGGACGCCTACGCGCCGCGGATCCCGATCATCCGCGAAGCGGCGGGCGCCGCTGGCCGCCAGATGCCCCGGCTGTCGGCCCGGGTCAACGTTCGGTTCGGTGACTTCGACGGTCGGTTCTACGCGATCTCGGGGTCGCCGGACGCAATGGCCGCCGAGGTGGCCCGCTTCGAGAGTCTCGGCGTCGAGCACCTCGCGCTGGCCTTCGGCGAAACCGACGCGGCGAAGGTGGTCGCGGCCGCCGAGCGGTTCGATCGTGAGGTTGCGGCTCGCTCGCGAGCTGCTACCCAGCCACCGCCCGCGGCCCGCTGACCGACTCTCACGATGGCTGTCGCGCGCGTACCAGAATTCCTCCCCTCGACGCGCGGCCTTCACTTCGCAAACGCGTTCCCGCACGAGCGCACCGTCCGGCTTGGTGCCGGCCCGGTCGGGATTCGAGTCGGTGACGCGGCGGATGGGCTGTGCGGCGGCATGGCGTTCGCGACTCGGGACCTCTTCGAGATCGGCGCCGTGCCGCCCGACGACCGGGACCCTCCGCCCGGACGTAGTCCGCGATTCCAGTACCTGGTCAATCGCCAGATCGACAGCTTCGACTTCGGCCGAGTGCCGCTGCGCTTCTACGACCTGATGGCGCTTCACCCGGAAGCGCCGACCTGGTGGAGCCGGCTGCTCGGTCGCCGGCGTCCGAGCCGGGTGATGGTCGAGGACGAGTGGCCGCGCATCCGCGCGGACATCGATGACGGGCACCTGTCGGCGATCGGACTCGTGCGGATCCATTCGCTGGACCCGCGGCGCCTCGGCCAAAACCACCAGGTGCTGTGCTACGGCTACGCGGTGGACGATCGGCGCCTCGTGCTCGCGATCTACGACCCGAACCACCCCGACGACGATACGGTCGAGATCAGGCTCACCCTGGACGATTCCCGGACGGCGGCATCGGTCGTTTACACGTCCGGCGAGCCCCTCGTGTGCTTTTTCCGGGCGCCGTATTCGCCGCGGGTTCCCTCACCATGGCTGGCGACCGCGTGATTTCAGCGGCCGCGCTCGATCGCCTGCTCGCGATTCTCCTGGCGGTGGTCGGCGCTACCGGCCTGCTAACCCTGCGGGCCGGAACGCCCGACACGGCCTGGCTGTTCGTCTTCCACGGACTCCTTGCCGGCGCGCTGCTGGCGGCCATCGTGCTCAAGCTTCGCGGCAGCCTGGTGCGTGCTGTCCGCGCACGGCGATGGTCGCGGCTGACGGTCGGGCTGCTCGTCTCGCTCGTTGCCCTCGGGAGCGTCGGCGCCGGGTACGCGTGGGTCTCGTCAGGGACGGTCTGTCGCGCTGCTGCCGATCCTGGCGGTGCACCTGCTGCCGAAGCGTTGGCGTCTCCTCCGTCCTCGGCTCGTGCCGCCTCGAGCCTCAGGCCACCGTCCGGGCCTCGCCAGTTTCGCTCGCCCGTCGTTCGTGAGTCGCAGGTCGGTGCTGGTAGGCGTCGCGTTCGGTGGGTTGGCAGCTCTCGCCTTCGGCGTGGCTGACGGCCTCGAGCGGCTGACGGGTGGCGCCAGGCGCTTCACGGGTTCGCGCCTGCTGCCGTCCGGTGGCGTTCCACCGTCTACGACCTTCTTCGGTGAGGCCGCGCCGCCTCTTGATCTGACAGCGTGGCGGCTGTCAGTCGCCGGCCACGTGGGCCGCCCGCGCACCTTGTCAATCGACGAGCTCCGCGCGCTCGGTGAGACCGAAGTCACGGCAACGCTGGATTGCACCTC
>VBFZ01000080.1:13573-22155 GCA_005880805.1 Chloroflexota bacterium
GTGCCGCTGGCAGCGGTACTGCATGCGGCCGGAGTCGCGTCGACCGCGAGTGCCATCGAAGTTCGCTCGCTGACTGGTTGGGGGGCGTCCTTCCCGATCGGCGACGCGAGCGAGCTGCTCCTGGCGACGGGAGTCGCGGGCGGCGATCTGCCATTTCAGAACGGCGCGCCGGTCCGTCTCGTCGCTCCGAACCGGCGAGGCCTCGACTGGGTCAAGTGGGTCGGCGAGATCAAGGTGTCCTAGCCGCGACGGTGCGAAATCGCAGGTCGTTCCACCTCCCTCTCCCGGCGAGCTCGGTGTTGCGATTTCGGAATCCGATTTCGCACTGAAGGTTGGCGGCAGGAACAGCCGGGGTCATGTACGAATTCGGATTGGTCGCCTTGCCACCTATCCGAGCCGGGGCAGCTCCTGGTGGTCGGTCTGCGCCTTGGCGAACAGGTCGCCGACCTCCGCCACGCGGGCGACCACGTTGCGGATCGTCCAGCGGTTCGGTCGCAGGTCGGGATCGTCCAGCTCGTCCCAGGAGATCGGGGCGGAGACCGGCGCTCCGGCGGCGGGCCGAACGGCGTACGGGGCAACGAGCGTCTTGATTGGCTCGTTCTGGGTGTAGTCCAGGCGAGCCCGACCGCCACGCTTCGCCTTGCTCCACTCCCATGAAACGAGATCCGGGACCATCGCGCCGACGGCGCGCGACACCTGCTCGACCCAGCTGCTCGTGTCGGAGTAGCTGTACTTGCCGCGGATGATCGGGATCCAGATCTGGATGCCACGGCGCCCGGTCAGCTTCGGGTAACCGCGTACGCCGAGGTGGCCGAGGGCAGTCCGGAAGAGGCGCGCCAGGGTGACAGTCTCGTCCCAGGTGGTGTTCTCGCCGGGATCGATGTCGATGAGCGCGAACGCGGGCCGCCAGGGGTCGTCGATGGTGGACGTCCAGGCGTGGATCTCGAACGCGGCCTGGTTCCCGAGCCAGCAGAGGGTGGCGACGCAATCCGCGATCAAGTGATCGTTCGCTTCCCGATCCTCGCGCTCCTCGAAGCCCGTTTCGTGCCAGATATGCAGCCACTTCGGCGCCGTGTCGGGGATGTCCTTCTGCCAGAAGCCGGGCGCTCCAGCCCCGTTCGGGTAGCGGTGGAGGTTGAGCGGCCGCTCCGCCAGATGCGGCAGCATCGCCGGGGCGATCCGGGCGAAGTACGCAACGAGCTCGCGCTTGGAAATCGGCGGCTCGTCGCCGGCTGAACCGTCGGGCTTCGGTGCCGGCGGAAAGAGGACCTTGTTGAGGTTGGTCAGCTTCAACTCGTTGCCGCCGACCTTCCACAGGCCCTCGGTGCCGAGCTGGTAGAGGGCCTCCAGCTCGTCTTCGGTCGCCTCCCATGGATGCTCGTGTTCCTCGGACGTCTTGCGGCCCGGGTTTCCGCCAGCCTTCGCACCGGCCGCGGTGGCCTGCTTCGAGACCGACGGCATCTGCTTCGCCTTGGCCCCGGATTTGGGTGCGTCGCCTGGTGGATCAGGCGCCTGACCCGACTTCCCGTCGCCAGGCGCTGCCACGGCCTTCTCCTTCGTCACTTCCTGCGGCTTCTTGTCGAGCTCCACGCCCTTGAACGAGCTCTGCCGGACGATGCCATCGCGCGACCAGCCACCGAGCTCGGCGCGGATGACGAGCTCGGGCCGGGCCCAGCGCGCACCTCGCAGCTCGGGCAGTCGCGGAGGCGGTGGATCGAACGGCGGCTCGTCGACGGCAAGCGAATCGAGCCGCTCCTTGAGCTCCTTCCGGGTCCGCGCGTTGAAGCCGCTGCCGACCTTGCCCGCGTACCGCAGATTCCCGTCCTCGTACACACCGACGATCAACGCACCCAGGTCGCGGGCGTTCCCCTCACCGGGCGTATAGCCGCCGACCACGAGCTCCTGCTCAGGGCGAACCTTGACCTTCAGCCAGGTCGTGACGCGCCTGCCGGCCTCGTACCGGCTGTCGCGGCGCTTGGCGATGATGCCCTCGAGGTCGTTCTTTCTGGCCGCCTCGAAGAACGCGACGCCCTCCCGCTCCACGTGCGACGCGAAGCGCACCCGCGAGTGCTCGCGGAGGACGCTGCGCAGCAACCGCTTGCGGTGTTCGAGCGGGACGTTGACCAGCAGCTTCCCGTCGAGGTAGAGGAGATCGAAGGCCTCGTAGACGAGCGGCGCCCGGCGGGCCTCCTCGGCCTCCCGCTCCGTTGCGGGGCGCGCCATGCCGGCGAGACGGCCCGGCGCCCGGCTCCCGACCGTCTCGCTGATCCGGAGCTGCAGGAGCCCGAAATCCGGGCGCCCGTCCTCGTCGAGCGCGACCACCTCCCCGTCGACGATCGCCTGCTCCGCCTTGATCCAACTCGGCGGACTGAGCAGACGCGGGAAGTAGGCGCCCGCGTCGTTTCCGTGCCGGGTCTTCATGCGCACGGCATCGCCGTCGACGATCGCCTCGACCCGGTAGCCGTCCCACTTGACCTCGAACAGCCAGTCCGGGTTATCGAATGGCGCGGACGCCAGCGAGGCGGCCATGGGTTCGACGAACTCGGGCAGCTTCGCGCTGGCGGCCTTCGACAGGTCGATCTCGGCCTGTGCGGCAGGGGCGCCGCTCTGCCACAGCGCCGTCCGCTCGCCCTTGACCTCGTCGTTGGTCCGCCCGGTCTTGACGGACTGTGGGAAGTCCTCGGCGTCCCAGCCGCTGACCGCGGATTCGTCGCGCTTGTGGATGAGGAGCCAGGGCTCGCCGTCCTCTCCTTCCCGCGGCCGGGTGCGAACGATCGTGAAGCGGCCCTTCAGCTTCTGCCCGTCGAGCCGGAACTTCAGCTCGCCTTCCTCGATCGCCTTCGCCGCGTCAGGCGTTTCGGGGTCCGGCTCCCAGGTGCCCCAGTCCCACACGATCACGTCGCCGGCGCCGTATTCGCCCCTGGGAATCACGCCCTCGAAGTCCATGTACTCGAGCGGGTGGTCCTCGACCTTCATCGCGAGGCGCCGCTCCTTCGGGTCAAGGGACGGCCCCTTCGGGACCGCCCAACTGACGAGCACGCCGTCGGCCTCAAGCCGAAAGTCGTAGTGGAGCCTGGTGGCGCGGTGACGCTGGACGACGAATCGGCCGCCGCCGGTCTTCCGGGGCGCCTCCGCCTTTGCCGTCGCTCCCGGCGGTTCCGGTGTCTTCCCGAAGTCGCGCTTGCGCTGGTAGGTCTCGAGGGGCACGGGCTCAGTCTGGGCAATCCGCGCGGCGGCGGCAAACCCTCAACCGAGCACGGTGCGGACCAAGCCGGGGGCGGTTCGATTCAGGCGGTCTTGCGCCGCCGGGCGGGCTTCTCCTCTCGCTCCTCGCTCGCGCTCTTCGCCTTGGCCGACGCGGGCTTGCGGGCAGGTTCCTTGCCGTCGCGGTCCTCGCCCTCGGCGGCTTCGCCGGCTGCCTTCGCGCGGGCCTCGGACTTGGCGCGCGCTTCGCGAACCGAAACGGGCTTCTCGCCGGATCGCGATGCCTTGGCCGCGTTCACGCTCGCCTCGAGGGCGGCCATCAGGTCGACCAGGTTGCTGGCCGGTTCGGGCGCCGGAGCAGCGACTTCGCGCCCCTCGACCTTGGCCTCGATGACCTTCATGAGCGCCTCGCGGTACTCGTCCTTGTAAGCGGTCGGATCGAAGTCGCCGGTCATCGCCGACACGAGCTGCTCGGCCATCGCCTTTTCGGCGGGCTTGAACTCGAACTTCTCCTCCGGGAGGTCGAGCTCCTTGACGTCCCGGATCTCGTCGGGCCAGTGGAGGGTGGTGAGAATCATCGTGTCGTCGAAGGGGTCCAGAGCGGCCAGGGCTTCCCGGTCCTTGATGACGACCTTGCAGATCGCCGAGAGGCCGCGATCCTCAAGCACCGAACGCAGCAGGTAGAACGCCTTGCGACCGATCTTGTCCGGCTCGATGTAGTAGGCGCTCTTGACGAACTTTCCGACGCCGTCGCCCGTCTCGTCCCGGGCCACGAACTGCTCGATCTCGATGGAGCGGACGGTCTTCAGTGGCAGCTTCTCGAGGTCCTCGTCGGTGATGACCACGTATTCGCCGGGCTGCCACTCGTAACCCTTCACCGTATCCGTCCGCTGGATGATCTTGTCGTCCTGCGGGCAGTAGATCTTCATCTGGATCCGCGACAGGTCCTGGTCGTGCAGCATGTTGAAGCTGATGCCGGCCTTGGACTCTGTCGCCACGTAGAGCTTGACGGGGATCGTCACCAGCCCGAACTGGATGGCCCCCCGCCACATTGCGCGCGCCATGGATGCCTCGTGCTCCGATCGCGGCCGGGCGGGCCGCGGCGTGACTATACCTTGCGATCGCAAGGCCTTCGATCACGCTGCCGGAGGGCGGCAAGGCGTTGCATGCAGGCAACGGCGGCGGTGACAGTTCCTCAGCCCGAAGCGGCAGCCGACGCGTCGCGCCGCAGCTCGGCCTCGGCGTCCAGGACGCGCTCGATGATCCCGTCCCGCAGTCGATCGAGCCCGCTCGAAACGTCGCCGGCGCTCTTGCCGATCGACGTCAGGGTCGACTTCAGGCCCTTGATGGCCTCGAGCTGGTGGCGGATCCCGGTGAGCGCGGCGACGACCGCTTCGCCATCGAATTCGACGCTCGAGTCGCGCAGCGTAGCCAGCGCATAGAGTCGAGCCAGGCGCAGTGCGGCTTCAAGCGTCGCGAGGTCCGGAGCCGCCGGATCGATCACGCAGTACACGTCCGTGCCGCGAACGTCGAAGGGAGCGATGCCCGCCGGCGCATGCGCGGGCGTGAAGACGACCAGGCCGGTAGTGGCGGAGCGGTTGGCCTTCGCCTCCGTCAGCTCGTCGCGCATCTCCCGGCCGGACATCGCGCGGTCCTTCGCCTCTACGACGATCCGGAGGTCGACGCCCCTGGTCATCCCCGGATCGAGGGTGATCACGAAGTCGCCCTTCTTCGAGCGCATGACGGCGCCGATCTCGTCACAGGTGCGATCGACGGTGTCGCCCGCACCCCGAGCGATCGCGCCGAGCAGGTCTTCAAGCAGGTCCTCGAAGTCGCCGCCCTTGGCGGCTGATCGGGAACGCTCCACCGCCCGTGCCGCGGCGGCGGCCTCGATCGCGGTCAACCTGGTGTTGAGCTTCTCGAAACCGTCCGCGATCTCCATCCGGAACTGATGCAGCGGCGAGTTCATGCGCGTGGGATCGAGGAGCTGGGCGAGCTTGCTCGCGTCGCCGTCGAAGTAGGTCCCAAGGAGCCGGCCGATGCGGCCGATTGCGCTATCCCGCTTCGACTCGTCGAACAGCTCGCTGACGAACGACCGCAGCGCGCCTCGATCGCCGAGGAACTTCTCCAGCGTCCGCGGGAGCCGGCCGTCGCCATCCGCGAAGTTCGTTCGAAGGGTTTGCTCCAGCATCGCGGCCGCCTTCTCGTTCGCGGCTTCCGTCTGGCGCAGCATCGTCTCGAACTCGCGACGGACCGCATCGACGTTGACGGTCACGCCCGAATCCAGGAGCGCAAGGAGCCCGATCTTCAGCGCGCGTTCAACCAGACCCGGACGCTCCTCGTCGGGGCGCTCGGCCACGAACGCGGCAAGCGCGGCGTCGCGTACGAGCAACCGGCTGACGACGATGGCGTCGCCGTCGACGCGGACATCGGACGATGGCTCGTTGAGCGGAAACTGGACGATGCGGGTCGCTTCCATGCCCGGGACCGTAGACCCGGGCTGTGCCACCTAGGGTGTCACGCCCTGCCCAGGAGCTCCATGCCTCAGATACGCAGGCGGTCGCGGCCCGGACCATCACTCGGTGCGGCGTCGGACGGTGGCCTCGATCAACCCGTGGGGTTCGGTCGTGGCGACGAAGATCTCGCCGTCGTTTCCGAGCCCGTAGGGCGACAGGTCGACCTGCCAGTGATGGAGGTTCGGCAGCCGCATCGTGATCTCGTCGACGTCCGCGTGCCGCTCGAGGATCGCGCTGCCCATGATCCAGGCCGAGGCCTGGACCGACGGGCTCTCGTGCTCGGCGAAGACCTCGAGCAGAGATCGCCGGACGCCGTCGAACAGCGCGTCGTAGTCGAGGGCAGGACGGCCGGGCGTATAAGCCCACGTCGCGCTGACCTTCGTGGCCATGAGCCGGTCCGCGGCCTCCGGCAGGGTGGTGAAGCGGTCGCGCGGAAATCCGACGAACGCGGATTTCGTGGTCTTGAGCACAGTCAGGTCCTCCAGGCCGGCGCGAACCCGCGTCTCCCCTCGCCGGGCTTCGGCCTCGGCGAACCGCGTGAAGGAGGCGTCACGCATGAACGCATCGCGAGCGGCGCCGGACGGCACGGGGATCGGCTGCCATGCGTGCTCGCGGGCGGTGACGGTGGCGAAGTCCACCTGCTCGAACCCGAGGAAATGCTCGGCCAGCGTTCCGGCAAAGCGCTCGACCGGCCCGTCGAGGTGATCCTTGGCGAGCGCGTAGGTCGTGTTCTTCATCGTGTCCGTCGCGACGACGAGCGAGTTGTCGCCCTCGATGTGGGCCGCCTCGAAGGAGCCCTCCAGGCTGACCGCGACAGTCAGGTCCCTGACCTGGTGACGGTCCGGCCCCCTGATCACCTTGACCAGCCGGATTGCCGACTTGCCGTAGCGGTTCGGACCGAGCTCGATCACCGAGTCTCGTCCCCCGCGCCTCGCATCCGGCGATAGCGCGCTTCTGCGATGTCGACGGCAGCGACGACGGCCCGCCGCAGCTCCGAGGAACGCTCCGCGGTCAGGGCTTTCTCGAAGACCGGCAGCAGCTCTGCCCGTGGGCGACCGGCCACGAAAACGCAGAATCGGAAGCCAAACCGCTGCTCGTAGGCGGTGTTGAGCCGCGCCAGCCGCCCGTCGGTCTCGCGACGATCCTCCTCCGCGGCCGCGTCGGCAGCGTCACGGTCATAGCCCTGTTCGACGTACGACAAGGCCGACACCGATCCCGGCGGGGCTCCCAACCGGGGATGGGCGTCGACGAGCTCGATCTGCTCGTCCTCGGGCATCTGCATCGCCACGGTGCGAGCGCGCGCGAAGAGGGCCTCGGCGGTTCCGAACGGCCGCTCGCGCTCCAGCCGGGCGACGAATCGCTCCGCGCCCTCGAAGAGAGGAGCGATCGCGTCCGCGAACGCGCCGCCTGGGAGCGCATCCAGTTCCGGGATGGCCGCGACCACATCCGTCCGCGTGTCCATCAGCTGCCGCGGTACGTGGTGAGCGAGTAGGTGGACAGGAGAAGCGGCACGTGGTAGCTCCTTTCCACGTCGCGGATCCGGAGATCCACCGCGAGCGCCGTGAAGAACGACCCGTCCTCGTGTGCCACGTCGAACTCGAGCCGGTAGTCCCCGGCCATCAGCGGCCGCTCCAGCAGGTCGCGGACCCGGCCGTCGGCGTCGGTGAGGGCCTGGGTCATCCGGACCGCCTTGTCGGCGACGTCGAGGCGGTAGAGCGCCACGCGGACACCCTGCGCGGGCATGCCGCGCTCCGTGTCCAGGACATGGGTCGAGATCGTCGGCCGAGGATGTGCGGCAGCTTCGGCCACGGTTATCCTCCCGCGTATGGAGAGCGAGGCGGAGACGACCGGACGGCTGGCAATCCGGGTCGGCAACCTGAACTTTATCGCGCGGTGGCAGCCGGAGGCGCCTCGGAGCGAGGCAGTGATCCGTGCGCTGCTGCCCCTGCGCTCGCAGCTCATCCACTGCCGCTGGAGCGGCGAGTCCACGTGGATCCCGTTCGGCGACATGCGGCCCGACCTCGAGTTCGAGAACCACACGTCCCACCCCGCGCCCGGCCAGCTCCTGATCTACCCGGGTGGCATCTCGGAGTGCGAGATCCTCTTTCCGTACGGGGCGTGCTCGTTCTCCTCGAAGGTGGGGCAGCTGGCCGGGAACCTCTTCGCGACCCTCGTGCCGGACGAGGGGTGGACCGACCGACTCCGGGAGGTCGGGCGGCGCTGCCTTTGGGAGGGTGCCCAGGACATCGAGATGGAAGCCATCGAAGCCGCCGATTGACGGCCGATCCGACGCATTGACCGACCTCCTGATTCGCGGCGGCACGCTGGTTACCGCTGGGGGATCCCAGCACGCGGACGTCGCCGTGGTCGGCGGTCGGGTGGCGGACATTCGAGCCGACATGGGCGGCCTGGCGACCGGCGCGCGCGAGGTCATCGATGCGACCGGCCTGCTGGTCCTGCCCGGGGCGATCGACGTCCATACGCACACCCGGGTGGCCACCGAAGCCGAGCCGGACCGGTTCTTCCAGGACTCGCTCGCCGCGGCATTCGGGGGCACCACCACGTTCCTCGCGTTCAACAACCCCGGAACGGGGGATGGATCGGAGGCCGCGGGCCGGTCAGTGCTGGCCGGAGTGCGGGAATGGCGTGCGGCGACCGAGGCCGATTCGGCGATCGACTACTCGCTCAGCCCAGTGATCACCGGCCTGATGGAAGACCCGGTCGCCGAACTGCCGGCGGTCGTGGACGGTGGGATGCCGACCTCGAAGGCCTTCATGGTGTACGACTTCGGCCTCCCTGCCGCCACGCTGTTCGCGGCGATGCGGGGTCTCGGTACGGCGGGCGGCATGCTCGAGGTGCACT
>VBFZ01000081.1:0-8822 GCA_005880805.1 Chloroflexota bacterium
AGACGCTACGGCCTCAACCGCCGCTCGCTCGACTGCGCCAGCTCCCATGTCCGCCAGACTATCGCGTCCGGTGTCGCGGGAGCGGTCGTCCGCTCGGTTCGTCGGGACGCTCGATACTGCAGGCGTGAGCGACCCCCGCGCTCGTGCTCCCACTCTGACCCGCGGCAGGCACCCCGCCGATCTGGCCTTCCTGGTCCTGGCCTTCGTCGCCTTTGCGGTTTTGCTGTTCCTCGCTCGCGACATGACGTTTCACTCCGACGAGTGGAACGTCATCGCCGTGCCGCCGGGAGGAACGCTCGAAGGCTGGTTCGCCCCGTACAACGAGCACTGGTCGACGGTCCTGTTCCTCGTCTATCGCGCCATCAACGAGCTCGTCGGCCTGCGCTCGTACATCCCCTACCTCGCGGCGGTGCTGCTCGTCCACGTGATCGCCGCCGCGGGACTCTACCGCTTGCTGACGCTCGTCTCGGGGCGAACCATCGCCCTCGCCGGAGCCGCGATCCTCCTGTTCCTGGGGAGTGCGTACAACGACCTGTTCTGGGGCTGGCAGGTGGGGTTCATCGGCTCGACGGCGGCCGGCATCTGGGCCCTCGCGGCCCTTACGGAGCCTCCGCGGCGCGGCAACGCCGTGGCTGCGGTGCTGCTGCTTCTCGTGGCCCTCGCAACGTCCGGCATCGGCTTGCCGTTCCTGGCCGCGGCCGTCGTCTACGAGCTCCTCCGCCCGGAGCGAAGGCGGGAGGCCGCGTGGCTTCTGATCCCGATCGGCGCATATCTGGCCTGGTACGCCCTGTTCGGCCGGACGGCGATTTCGGTGAATAACAACCCGTTCACCGTGGAGGCGCTGACGTCCGCACCCGGGTTCGTGGCTGTCTCCATCGCGCACGCCGTCGGGGCGACGTTCGGTCTCGACGTGTGGCCCGGCGCCATCATCAGCGGCGTCGGCCTCCTGCTGATTGCGCTCGCGATCGTCCCAGCCGGGCGTCGGCCGTCTGTTGCGCGGCATCTGGACGCGCCTCTGGAGCGGTTGCGTGCCGGCTTCCCGTTCGTGCTCGCGAACCTCGCGGGCGTGCTCGTGCTCTACGGGTTGATCGCGCTCACGCGCTCGAACCGCGGTCCAGAAGCGCCCATCGAGCCGCGCTACGTGTATCCAGCCGGGACCTTCCTCCTGGCCGCTGTCGGCGGCGCGATCGGCCACGTGGACGTCGGCCTGAGGCGTGACTGGCGACGACCGGCGGTTTTCGCAGGCGCGCTGGTCGTGCTCGTCGCCCTGGTCGGCAACCTGCAGGCGCTTGGCGTGGGCCGGCAGGTTTTCCTGGGCTACGCGGACCAGGTCCGGGCGTTGACCTCACTCGTGGATCGCTATCAGCACGCCCCGGCGGTGGACCCCGACCGCGCACTATGGCCGATGCCCAAACCCGCCCAGCTGCTCGACCTGCTCCGCCGCGAAGGTTGGCCTGGGCGATCGCCACCGGGCGACGTCACCGGGATTCCATCCGACGCGGTGGACCGAGCCCTGGTGCAGCTGGTCGGCCCGTCGTTCGCGATCGTGCCGGGGCCTTCGGCCGCGCCGCCGTCGTCGCTCGATCCGCTTGACTGGCAGGACTACTCCGGCATGACGGTCACGAAGGACGGCGGGTGCCTGGCCATCCAGACGAAGCCGCCGCTCGGGCTCCTCATCCTGCCCGTCCCGGATGGCTCGGCGGTGTCCCTTGAAGGCTCGCCCGGAGCCTCTTTCGCCGTCGCGCTCGGCCGGCACGCGGACCCGCAACCCCCGGACTCGAAGGATTGGGCGATTCCCCCCTCCGGAAGCGCCGTGGTGCTGGTTCCGCGCCTGGCGGATGGGATGCGCTGGAAGCTGGAGTTCGCGCTGCCCGCCAACCGGTCCTGGCGGCTCTGCCCTGTGCCGCATCCATGAGTCCGTCGGGCCACTGCCAGCTCATCAGCCGCGAGGCGATCCCTTCGACTCGAGGATCCTCCGCCAGCCCCAGGTAGACCGGCACGGCGAGGCCGTTGCCGTCCTGGCTCGCACATTTCCTGGCCAGGCCCCGAATGACAGGCGTGTTAAGGGCGTGCCCGCCGCACAGCCAGTCGAGGACTGTCTCCGCCGCCGCCCGGAAACCCGCCGTCTCGGGCGGGACCCCGAGATCCATCAGCGAGACGAGACGCCAGTGAGCGCCGGCCCATTTTGCGTAGGGGTGGACGCCGAACCCCCCGTCCTGTCGTTGGCCCGACAGCAGCCCCGCAACCAGCGGTCCTCGGGCGATCGCGGCCCGGGCGGCCCGGACGTCCGGGTCAGCCGCCGGGCGGTCGAGGAGATCGCCCAGGGCAGCGTGCCAGATTGCCGGCTCGTTCGAGGTGAGCAACAGCTGGAGGGCGGGGTCCGAGGTCTCCGCGGCCGGCTCCAGCGTTGTCGCAGCCCCGGTCATTCCGTCATTTGCATCCAACAACCTTCTCCGCCGGAACCATACGAAAGTTAGCGGAATCGTCGAGGAATCCCGCCGCGAGCCGCTCATACTTTCGGGTGCATGGGCAACCTCGTGGGGAGCGAGCCTTCCGCCTCGTGATGGAGCTCGGTCTGCGTCCCGGCCTGAGAATCCCGGTCCCCGATTTTGCGACCGCCGCAGAGCCGACCGTTGCCGACGAAGCCCTCGCCGAGGGGCCGAATCCCGAAGAACCCATCGCCCAGGCGACAAGGCCGGTCGAACCCGTCGGATCGCCGCGATCGCCCGAGCCAGGGCCCCGACTCGGCCACCTGACCGGCCTCGATGGACTTCGCGCCATCGCCGTACTTGCTGTGCTGGTCTATCACGCCGGGCTCGACTGGCTGCCGGGCGGCTTCCTGGGCGTCGAGATCTTCTTCGCGATCAGCGGCTACCTGATCACCGGCCTCCTGCTCTCGGAGTGGCACGGCTCCGGGCGAATCGACCTCAAGGCGTTCTGGATCCGGCGCGCGCGGCGCCTCCTGCCGGCACTTTTCGTATTGCTCGCCGGAACGCTCGGCTACGCCCTCGTCTGGCTGCCCGCCGAGCTGGCCCGGCTCCGCGTCGACGTTCTCGCCGCGCTCGGCTACGTCACCAACTGGTACCTCATCCTGGGCCAGCAGTCGTACTTCGCGGACCTGGATCGGCAGTCACCGTTGCTGCACCTCTGGTCGCTCGCTGTCGAGGAGCAGTTCTACCTGCTGTGGCCGATCGCGCTGGCCGCCGGCCTCCTCGTGGCCGGTCCCCGGCTGTCGTTCATCTTCACGATCGCGGGCGCCATCGCGTCCGCCGTCTGGATGGCCGTTCTCTACCGCCCGGACGCCGACGTCTCACGGGTGTACTTCGGAACCGACACGCGGCTGACCGGCCTGTTGCTCGGTGCGGCGCTCGCCTTCGTCTGGCTCCCTGGGCACCACCGCCAGACGTCGTTGGTGCGGTTGCCGCTGATATGGCGACCGACCGGCCTACGACAGAGGCTGCCGACGAAGGCCCGATGGATAGCCTCCAATCGCACGGCCATCGACGCCGGCCTGGTCGGCGGGCTCGGATGCCTCGGCTGGTTCCTCTACTCGGTCGACGAGTCCGACGCGTTCTTGTTCCGCGGCGGGTTCGCCCTCCTGGCGGCCGTGAGCGTCCTCACGATCGCGGCGGCGGTGCACCCCGCCGGTCGCCTCGGGCGGCTGGTCCTGGATTCGGCGCCCCTGCGCTGGCTCGGTACGCGCTCGTACAGCGTCTACCTCTGGCACTGGCCCGTGTTCATGGTCACCCGGCCGGGCATCGATCTTCCGCTCGAGCCGATTGCTGCCTTCGGCTTCCGGCTGGCGCTGACGGCGGCGCTCGCGGAGGCTTCGTACCGTTTCGTGGAGACGCGCTTCCGGTACCGCGGGCAGGTCCCGGCAACCGAACCGGAGGTCGCCCAACCGCGGCGCGCGCCTCGAACAAAGGTCGCCTGGGCTGCCGGGATTGCCGTTCTGGCGACCGTCCTCGCCGGCCCGATCGCCACCGCTTCGCCTCCGCCGCGCCCGACGTTCCTGCCCGCGGACGCGGTCGATGGACTGGTCGGGGCCGATGGAACCGGTGGGGCCGATGCTCTGGCTGCTGGCGGGGCGGGGACCGAAATCCCCGCGGCCACGAGTGCCTCGACGACCGAACGGCTCCCGCGCGTGACCTCCGGGCGCACGTCTCCGGCCAGACGCGTCCTCCTGGTTGGCGACTCGGTCGTGCTCGCCGTCTACAAGGCCGTGGCGAAGAAGATCGGGCCGGTCACGGTCGACGCCGCGATCGGGAGGTCGGTCGGCGAGGGGGTGTCAGTGCTCCGGGATCGTCGAGCGGCGAACGGCCTGGGCGACGTCGTCATCGTCGATCTTGGCAACAACGGCCGGCTGACGCCCGACCTCTTCCAGGCGGCGATGAAAGCCCTGGGGTCGGTGCCGCTCGTCGTGTGGGTCAACCTCACCGTTCCGCGCGACTGGGAGGGACCGAACAACCGGGCGATCGCCAACGGGGTTCAGCAGTATCCCAATGCGCGCATGGTCGACTGGCACAGCGCGAGCACCGGCAACCCGGACCTGTTCTGGGACGACGGCTACCACCCCAGGGGCCCTGGCGCAAAGCTGTACGCAAGCCTCCTGGCTGCCGCACTTCCCTAGCCCCATGCGGCAGGCGTCGGGGCTATCGCGGGCTGGGTTCGGGCAGGTCGGCCGGTCGGTCGATGTCGCGCAGCGTTGCGGCGTCGGGGTCGAGCCGTCTCCAGTCCGACTCGTCGATCGTCACGGCCCTAAGGGCCTCAACGAGCGCCTGAAGGCTACGCTCGCCGGCGCCGAGAAGTGCGTGTGCGCGGTCGAGCGCGGGAGCGCGACGGAGGGCGAGCGGCAGGGTCTGACGTGTCGCCCCGGAGCCGAGGATCGCTGCATCAGCGTCGGATACGCCGAGCCGCTCGAGCAGCAGCCGCAGCACCCCGGGGACGAGCGTTGGCATGTCGCCGCCCACGACCAGCGCGATGGGTAGAGCCGCGGCCTGGAGCCCGCAACGAGCGCCCGCCAGGGGACCCTGAAAAGGCTCCTGGTCCTCGACTACATGCCCGGACAACCGCGCCAGGAGGGCCACCTGCTCTGGGCCGGTGACGACGATGACCTCCTGACAGGCCTTGCCGACCGCGGCGATCGCGTGCTCGACGAGCGGCTTCCCGTCCCAGTCGGTCAGCAGCTTGTCGCCGGCGAACCGGCTCGAGCGCCCGCCGGCGAGGACGATCCCCGAGGCCTCGAGCCTCGGATCCTGCGCTACGCCTTCGGTTCGATCCACGCGCCCAGGTCGACCTCGCGGGGCACCACCTCGACGACCGCGTTGTAGTCGGGCACGAGGCACACTTCGTCGCGTCGGCCTCCTCGCACCAGCACGTTGGCTTCCGGAAAGAACACCTGGACGTTGCCGTCCCGGATCGGGCTGACCTTGATCCTCGCGTCGAGGTGTCCGGTCTCGGAGCGCACGGTCACGGGCGCCCCGTCGTCGAGACCGAGCCGTTCCGCGTCTGCCGCCGACATGAACACCGCGTCCCGATCGGCGCCGGTCAGCGGGTCGCGCTGCTTCCAGACCATCGTGTTGAACTGCTTGCCGCGCCGGGTGGCCAGCAGGAACTGTCCGGGCTGGAGGTCGAGCTCCCGTGGCGCCGCCGCGACGAAATGGGCACGGCCGTCCGGAGTTGGAAACTTCCAGCCCTCGCACAGTCGTTCGCCGCCCCACTGAAGCTGGTCGCCGGTCTGCGAGAAGCGCTGAATGCCGTCGTAGGCCGGGATCGTGTCGGCGATCTCCTGGCGGATCTCCGCCGCTGACGAGAGATTGACGAGCGATGCGCGCTCGGGATCGACGCGGCGGGCGAGGTCGGCATAGATCTCCCACTCAGCACGTGCCTCGCCAATCCGCGGTCCGGGGATCTCGGGGCTGAAGATGACTCGTCGTTCGGTCGTGGTCTCGGTGCCCCCGTCCGGCTGCTCGTAGCGCGTCATCGCCGGCAGCAGGACGACGGCCCCATCGGCCGGAGGATCCAGCAGCATCTGCGACGACACGACGATGTCGGCGTGGATTCGCAGCGGAACGCGACCGAGGGCCTCGCGGACGGCATCGGGATCCGGCAGCGTATCGATGAAGTTGCCGCCGGACGAGTAGAGGACGTCCATCTCGCCTCGCCCGGACGCCTCGACCATCTCGGTCGCGGACAGCCCGCGCTCTCCCTTGACCTCGAACCCATACCGCACGGAAAGCTCCGCGGCGGCCTCCGGCGAGACCGGGATGCCACCCGGCAGTGCAGTCGCGTAGGCACCCATCTCGGCGCCGCCCTGGACGCCAGAGTGCCCGCGGATCGGCATCAGCCCGGCGCCCGGCCGGCCGACGTTCCCGCGTGCCAGGGCGAGATTGATGATCGATTGGACGTTGGCCGTGCCGCACACGTGCTGCGTCATCCCCATCGACCACACGATCACGGCCGATTTTGCGCCGGCGTACATCCGGGCAAACCGGTGCATGTCCGCCCGGGAAGCACCCGACCAGCGCTCCAGGTCCTCGAAGGACTGCCGTTCCAGGCCGGCGCGCAGCTCGTCCCAGCCGTCGGTGTGCTCGGCGATGAACGCCTGATCGACGGCGCCCTCGCCGATCAGGCACTTGAGGACGCCGTTGATGAAGGCGACGTCGCCGCCCGTGTGGACGGCGAAGAACTCGTCGGTCATGCGGGTGCCAAACAGGGCCGACTCGAGGTTCGACGGCACCCAGTAGCGCTCCAGGGCGGGCTCGCGGTACGGGTTGACCACCGCCACCTTGAGGCCCTGCTTGCGGCCCAGGTAGAGGTACTTCATGAACACCGGCTGGGCATTGGCGACGTCGGCGCCCCACAGCACGACGAGGTCCGACTCGATCGCGTCGCGATAGCTCACGGTGGTCGCCGCGACGCCGAGCTGCTTCCGTAGCGACCCGGTCGAGGGCGCGTGGCAGATCCGCGCAGCGTTGTCGACATTGTTCGTGCCGATGAAGCGGGCGACCTTCTGGGCGGCGTAGTAGACCTCGTTCGTTATCCCGCGGCTGGTGAGGTAGAAGCCGATCCGGTCGGCCGACCCGCCGTTGGCGCCCTTGGACGCGCGCATCTGCCCGGCGACCAGATCGAGGGCGTCACCCCACGAGACCCGCCGGAAGCCCGGCTCGCCCGCGCGACGGACCATCGGATACGGCAGGCGACCGAGATCACGAAGCTCCGCCCCCGAGCGATCGCGAAGAGGCCCGACATCGGCAAGGACCCTCGGATCGAGGGCGCTCATCGTGTTGACCTTGAGCAGGTTCAGGCGCGTTGTGCACAGGTGGACGCCGTCGATCGTCCAGTCCGAGAAGCCAGCGACACCGAGCGCGCAGCCGTCGCACACGCCTTTCGAGAGGATCCGCCACGCGTACAGCGGATGCCGCTTGTTCTCCCAGGCTGTGCGCAGCATCTCGACGTAGTGGTTCGGCTTCGTCTCGCCGATGCCATACGGAACCGCGCTGACCCACAGGCTCGGTTTGGGGCGTCGGCGGCCCTTGAAGCGGCCGCGCGCAGGCTCTGTGGCCGTCATCGCGCCGGAAGCGCCACCCGGGCTGGATGGGCGTAGACGTTGAAGCCCGCCCCGCGCACGAAGCCGATCAGCGTCTGGCCGAGCCGCTGCGCGGCATCGACCGCGAGGTCCGACGGCGCCGAGATCGCGGCAAGGATCGGAACGCCGGCGACGGCGGCCTTCTGCACGATCTCGAAGCTCACCCGGCCGCTGACGAGGAGGATTCGATCGCTCAACGGGAGCATGCCGGCCAGGAGCTGCGAGCCGACGAGCTTGTCCAGGGCGTTGTGCCTGCCGACGTCCTCGCGCAGGGCGACGAGGTGTCCATCGAGGTCGAACAGGCCGGCGGCGTGGAGGCCGCCCGTCGTCTCGAAGACCGCCTGCGCATCCCGGAGCGTGCGCGGCAGGCCGAGGATGGTTTCCGCGTCCACGACCCGCGAGCCAACAGGGATCGGGTCGCAGCGGACGGCGACCTCGTCGAGTGACGCCTTTCCGCAGATGCCGCAGCTCGCCGTCGCGACGAAGTGGCGTTCCGCGACGCGCGATGCGTCGAACGGCCGGCCCAGGCGGACGATCAGGGTGTCGTCCGGCTGCGCGAGAATGCGGGGGTCGCCGAACTCAACGCCGGCAACATCCTCGGGGACGATCAGCCCTTCCGTGCGCAGGAAGCCGACCGCGAGCTCGGCCTCGTGCCCCGGCGTGCGCATGGTGACCGCCACGGCAACCGGCTCCTGTCCCGGCCCGGCGGCCTTGATTTCGAGTGGCTCCTCGCCGACGAGCCGATCCTCACGCTCCACGACCGCCCCGTCACGGAGCGCGAGGACACGCGTGGCGGTCTCCTGACGACTCAGGGAGGCTGTCGCAGCCAGGGGTTCGGCGCGTGATGCAATCAGGGGTTCGGCGGCTGAGGAGGCCAGCGGTTCGGCCATGGCCCGGTCAGTCTACTCAGGCGGGCGACGTGTTCACTCCTGGCCGTCGGATCGGCCATTCGCCCTAGTACCTCGGAGTGGATTTATCGGGCACGCTGGTTGGCGATGCTCGCAGTAATGAAGCGCGACACGGTTCGCACCCGACTCGGATTCATCGGGATGGGCTCGATGGCCCGGCACCATCTCGACGTCATTCTCGACAGAGGCGACACGCAGGTCGCCGCCATCTGCGAGCCGTCGACCCCCGCGTACGACGCCGCTGCCGCGGAGTTCCGCCGACGCCGCCTCCCGGTGCCGCCGAACGAGCCGGACTGGCGGCGGTTCCTCGAGCGGTTCGCCGGCCG
>VBFZ01000081.1:8977-9433 GCA_005880805.1 Chloroflexota bacterium
CAGCCTCTCGCCGCACGTCCGCGAGGCTTCGCGGCTGCTGCGCTCCGGCGAGCTGGGCTCCGTTCTCAACATCAACGCCGTCGCGTGGCAGGACTGGGCCGCCAGGACCGCGGGAACGTGGCGTCAGGACCCCGATGCGTCGGGCGGGGGATTCCTGTTCGATACCGGGGCGCACATGCTGAACACGGTCTCGGACATCGCGGGCGAGCCGTTCAGCCAAGTCGCCGCGTGGCTGGAAGACGACGGTCATCCGGTCGAGATCCGGGCCGTCGTCATGGCGCGGCTCGCATCCGGGGCGCTCGTGACGATGAACGCCTGCGGCAGCGCCATTCCCTCGTGCCAGTCCGACATCCGGGTGTTCACCACCAAGGCCATCCTGCGCACCGGCATCTGGGGCGAGGGCCTCGAGCTGCAGCGAGCCGGCAGCGACCGGATGCAGCGCGTGCGCCCGCCAGC
>VBFZ01000081.1:9504-10282 GCA_005880805.1 Chloroflexota bacterium
GACTTCGGATGGCGCAGCTGTGGGACGCGATCCGCGATTCCGCCGCCCGCGCGGGTGCAGTCATCACGAATCCCACCACCAGTCCGTTCGACGAGCCGCCCTTGCCGCGCGACGAGCTGGGCGCGCCCGCACCCCTGTTCGCACCACGGCTGGGATTCGAGCCTGCCGGCTGATGGCGCGCGTCACCATCTGGAACGAATACCGCCAGGAACGCTCCGACGACAGGGTTCGCGCGGTCTATCCCGACGGAATCCATGCAGCGCTCGCGGAGGGTCTGACACAGGCCGGATTCGACGTCCGGGTCGCAACCCTCGACGAGCCCGAGCATGGGCTGACCGACGAG
Organism: Chloroflexota bacterium; assembly: GCA_005880805.1. Taxonomy (GTDB): domain Bacteria; phylum Chloroflexota; class Limnocylindria; order Limnocylindrales; family CSP1-4; genus CF-16. The sequence goes on from VBFZ01000081.1 coordinate 9,848, forward strand.
GTCCTGGCCGCGACCGACGTCCTCACCTGGTGGGGACACGCCGCCCACGGCGAGGTGCGTGACGAGATCGTGGAGCGCGTCCAGCAGCGCGTGCTGACCGGCATGGGGCTCGTGGTCCTGCACTCCGGCCATCACTCGAAGATCTTCCGCCGGCTGATGGGCACCAGCTGCGACCTGAAGTGGCGAGAGGCCGGCGAGCACCAGCGCGTCTGGGTCGTCGATCCGGCACATCCCATCGCCCAGCGGCTCGGAGAATCGTTCGTCGTCGACCACGAAGAGATGTACGGCGAGCACTTCGATATCCCTGCGCCCGATCGGCTCGTCTTCGTAAGCTGGTTCCCCGGCGGCGAGGTCTTCCGGAGCGGCTGCTGCTTCGAACGCGGCCGTGGCCGGATCTTCTACTTCCAACCCGGCCATGAGACCTACGCGACGTAC
>VBFZ01000235.1 GCA_005880805.1 Chloroflexota bacterium
CGGGATATCGGCCATGGCCAGCAACTCTTCCAGCAGCCGATGGCTCTGATCGCCTGACAGCGGACGCAGCGTCACCGCAAGGAAGTCCTCGCGAGGAGCGACGACTTGTGGGTGTTCCTGGGCGAACTCGGGGCGCGCCGTGGCGACGATCAGGACCGGCCCATCCGAGCGCGTCAGGATCCTGTCGAGCATCTCCACGAGCTCCTTGCTCGCCCAGTGGACGTCTTCGATCACCAGCACGACAGGACCCGTGGCGCTCAGCGCCGTGGTGAAACGCGGCCATGCCCGTGAGAGCTCGTCCGCGACGGCCTTGGGCTCGAGCTCCAGCAGCGGGCTGTCCGCGACCGAGATGCCGGCCGTCAGGGCGAGGGCGTTGAACGTCGAGGGGGCGAGCATCGACCCGCCCGGGAGCGCGGCCATGGTCTCCACGACCCGCCGGCTCAGCTTGTCGCGCGCGGATTCGGCAGGCTCGTCGAGCGAGATCCCCGCGGATGCGCGGAGGATCTCGGCGAGGGCCCAGTAGCTGATCTTCTCGCCCGCCGCCAGACATCGTCCGCGCAGGATGGCGACGGCCTCTTCGCGGGCCTCAGACGCGCTCACGAACTCTCTGATCAGGCGGCTCTTGCCGATGCCCGCCGAGCCCATGACGACGACCAGGCGAGGTCGCGATATCGCCCTCGTTTCGTCGAGTGCCTGGACCAGGGCGCCCAGCTCGCGATCGCGCCCGACCATGGACGCTGCCAGGCCGGGGATCCCCCGTTCGGTCTCGATCCGGGAACCGACCAGCCGGCGGGCCTGGGTCGATGCCACCTTGCCCCGGACTACGAGCTCGACAGGCGCACCGAATTCGAAGGCGCCGCGGGCCGCCAGGTACGTCCGCTCGCCTACCAGCACGGTCCCCGGCTCGGCGTCCTGCTGCAGCCGCGCCGCGACGTTGACCGCGTCGCCGGCCACGAGCGGCTCGCCGGGTTTGGTTGCCCGTGGCGCGATGACTTCCCCGGTATTCACGCCGACGCGGATCGCGAGCCTGACGTCGTGCTGCTGCGAGAAGCGCTCGTTGAGCCCGGGCAGGCGATCGAGCATGTCGAGCGCCGCATGCAGCGCCCGCGCAGCGTCGTCCTCGCGAATGACGGGGACGCCGAAGGCGCCCACCACGGCGTCGCCGATGAACTTCTCCACGGTGCCGCCCCACGCCTCGACGGCTGCCGAGGCCACGGAGAACCACGAGCTCAGAACCGAGCGAAGCCGTTCCGGATCGAGCTGTTCACCGAGGGCGGTCGATCCGACGACGTCCGCGAACAGCACCGTGACCAGCTTGCGTTCCTCGTCGTCCGCGGGTTCCCCGGTTCGGACCGGGCTCCCGCACGTCGAGCAGAAGCGAGCGTCGCTCGCCAGTTCAGCTCCGCATGTCGGGCATTTGTCGCGGAGGGCGCTGCCGCAGCTCGCGCAAAACCGCGCGCTTTCGGAGTTTGATGCTCCACAGGAAAGGCAGACGCGATCCACGATTCCAGTCTACGCAGGCCACGGGCCAGGACCAGGTTTGGTTCTCTTCTCGAGGTCCCGAAGTTGGCCGAAAACCTTCCAGGGCGGACGGGCGTAGATTGGAGGTAGTCGGGGAGGCGAAAGGAGGAGGCGGAATGCACCGTTCTCGATTCCTACTTCCAATCCTGGGCCTCATGCTGGTGGCCGCCTGGCTGTTGGCGGCGCCGGCGCTCGCGGGCGGCAGGCCATTCACGACGACCCTGTCAGGGCCACTCGACGTGCCGCCTGGCGACCCGGACGCCACAGGAACCGCCACGGTGTGGATCAACCCAGGCCAGGGGACGGTCTGCTACTCGTGGTCTGTGAGCAACGTGAGCACTCCCGTGTTCGCAGCGCACATCCACGTTGCCCCGGTTGGGGTGGCCGGGCCCGTCGTCGTGCCGCTTCCGCCCACCGGCCCCTCGAGCGGGCAGGGCTGCACGACTGGCGTCGATCGCGACCTCGCCCTGGCGATCATCCGGGACCCCTCGGGGTATTACATCAACGTCCACAACGCCGACTTCCCGACCGGGGCCGCCCGAGGACAGCTTTCGCGCACGCCCTAGCAACCAAGCGTCAGCCCCGGGTCGACCGTGCTCCGGGCTCTGTGTCCGCTGACCATGGCGCGACCATCTTGAATCGGTAATCGCTCGCCCTCAGACTCGCCGGCATGGCGGGCCGGCGGAGTGAGCGGTTCCTGCACCGTCCTGTTCACCGACATCGTCGGCTCGACCGAGATGGCCGCCGAGCTCGGTGACCAGGGCTGGCGCGAGCTCGTCCAGGAGCACAACAGCCTGGTCCGAGCCGCGCTTCGACGTCACGAGGGCCGCGAGCTCGACACGGCTGGCGACGGGTTCTTCGCGGTGTTCGATGCGCCGGCTTCGGCCATCGGGTGCGCGCTCGACGTTGTCGAGGAGGTCCGCTCGGTGGGCGTCGACGTCCGGGCGGGCCTTCATGTCGGCGAAGTCGAGCAGATCGGGCGGAAGGTGGGCGGGATCGCCGTGCCGATCGGCGCGCGGATCATGGCCGCCGCCGAGCCCGGGGAGGTCCTGGTCTCGGGCACGGTCCGCGACCTCGCGGCAGGTGCCGGGCTGCAGTTCGAGGATCGCGGCGAGCACGAGCTCAAGGGCGTGCCCGGGATCTGGCGGCTCTATCGCGTTACGCG
>VBFZ01000236.1 GCA_005880805.1 Chloroflexota bacterium
CCGACGCTGTACCCGTTCGTGAGGTCGATGAGCCATCCGAAGAGTGCCGGCCCGAGCATGAGCCCGACACTGAATCCCACGAGCACGACGCCCGTCGCCTTTCCGACGGCATGCCTCGCGGCGTACGTCATGACCGCGAGCGTGCTGACCGCCCCAAAGGACAGCTGCGAAACCCCCCATCCAACGGCGCCGGCCCACAGAAATCCAACCCCGAAGGCACTTCCCGCCCATAACAGGGCGGCAGCGACCATTGCCAGACCCGCGAGGACCATGAGCTGTGTCGGAAACGTGCCAGCTCGTTCCGCTCGGCGCCCCCACAGGATCCGACCAGGGATCGCGACCAGACCCGTCACGGCAAGGACTTGCCCCGCCGTCACCGCGCTGACGCCGACCGACTGCTGCGCGTAGAGCGGGAGATACGTGGACACGGCCCCGCCCGACACGCCCATGATCGTGGTGTATGCCGTCAGCCACCAGACGTCGCGCGAAATCGGAGCTCGGGGGTCGCTTGTCGAAACTGTCGTAGCGGGAGGAATCCGCCGGGGCAGAAGGACCAGGGTGGCGATGATCGCAGCTGCAGGCACGGCGGCTACCAGCGCGACGGTCCCTCGCCACCCGATGGCGACCGCAGCAAGCGGCAGCGCCGCACCAGCGAGGACGATGGCGCCCATCTCGCCGGCCTGCTTGACACCGGTCAGCAGGCCGCGCCGCCCAGCAGCCAGGCTGTCGAGAACGACGCGATTCGTGGCTGGATTAGCGGCCCCTTGACTTAGACCCGCGAGGACTGCGGCCACGATCAGTAATGCGAAGGTGGGGGCGATCGCAATGCCCGCGAATGTCGCCGTGCCCAGGCCGAACACAAGGAGAAGCGTGGCTCGTCCACCTCGTCGATCCGCAAAGTGGCCAAGCCAGATCGAGGACAGGCCGCAGACACCCGAGATAGCGGCGACGGTGAGTCCCAGTTCAGAGCGGCTCATTCCGAGCGCACTTAGCATCGGCTCGGCGAGGACGCCCATACAGAAACCTGGCAGCACCGACACGCCCATCGCGACCGCGAGCAGCGCCGTCAGCCAGCCCCGATACCGACTGGACGACGGTCGTCGGTCCACGTTCGGCGCCGTCATACAGCCCGACCGCGACGCAGAGTCAGTCGCGCGAGGGACACGGCCGAGACGACGGCCCACGTGCCCTCGAGAAGGAAGAAGCCCCATTGCGCGCCAAGCAAGGCCAGGATCGCCAGGGTGGCGGATCCGGTCAGGTTCAGGACCAGGTAGGGGACCGAGCGATCATCCAGGCGGCCAGCCTGCGCCAGGATGAAGGCGACCAGGATGGCTATGGCGCCAAGAATCTGGGCTAGCTGGTCGATGGCGCGATCTCCAGCGTCGTCCTTGTAGCCGGTTACGACGCGCCTCGCCCGGTGGCTCGATCTCGAGCGTCTCGCAGTCTATCGCAGGGATTACGACGGACCGAAAATATGGTCCGTTAGAGCGCACACGGACCTATACTCCGCGTGCTTGATCGGGCGGGGGGCTAAGTTCAGACGGAGGAGGGTTCGTTATGGCCGACGGCGACAAATTCCACGCACTCGTGGGCAAGGCACTGAACGATCCGAATTTCCGCGCGCAGCTCACCAGTGGAGACAAGGGTGACCAGGAGAAGGCGTTGCGATCCGTCGGCATCGAGCCGACTCAGGACGTGATGGACAAGCTGGCCTCCTCGACGGCCGCCGTCGACGACCTGGCACAGCACCTGGGTGGCGGCGGGGTGGTCGCCTCCTAGCCTCTTGATGAGGGGCCGCACCCGTGTGGCAGGACGCTCAGCGGAGCGCCCGGGGTCGGCTCTGGGCTGAGGTCGAACGCTTCCTGAGCGAGCTGCCGCCTGAGTCATTCCGGCAGGCGAAGCTCCTCGAATACGACCTCGCGCTCCGATACTCCGAGACCGGCCAGTTCCGGGACATCTTCCTGGGCGTCGGCCAGTTCCCGATGCTGTCGGTCGGAAGTTGGTTGCTGGACGACCTGGCGCCGACCACACCCGCGCGAGACGAGGCCGAACGCCATCTC
>VBFZ01000237.1 GCA_005880805.1 Chloroflexota bacterium
TCGATTCCCTCGATCGTCAGGTTCTCGCCGAACGCGCCGGGGAACGACTCATGGCCGTCCGCCTGCACCCGGGAGATGGCCTCGGTTGAGTAAATCGAGACGGCCTTGTCCACGCCCCCATGCATCGGCTCGGGCTCATGGTGTCCGTCACCCTCGAGCCCCAGCGGCCCGACCCATGTCGCCTCCACGGGGAGCTTCGGCACCCCGCCGCGCGACACGTTCACCGATACGATCCGGCCCTTCATCGCGGACATCTTCACATACGGAACACGCCGAACTTCGTGTCCGGGATGGGCGCGTTGAGGGCGGCGTCGATCCCGAGGGCCAGGACGCGGCGGGTGTCGAGTGGGTCGATCACACCGTCGTCCCACAGGCGGGCCGTCGCGAAGTAGGGCGAACCTTCGCGCTCGTAGGTGTCCAGGATCGGCTTCTCGAACGCATCCCGCTCCGCGTCGCTCGCGAAGTCGCCGCGGACCGTCGAGAGCACCCGGGCCGCCTGCTGGCCACCCATGACCGAGATGCGCGCGTTCGGCCACGTCCAAAGGAACCGTGGCGAGTAGGCGCGGCCGGCCATCGCGTAGTTCCCTGCCCCGAAGCTGCCGCCGATGATCACCGTGAATTTCGGGACCTCCGCGCAGGCCACGGCGGTCACCATCTTGGCCCCGTCCTTGGCGATGCCACCCGCCTCGTATTCGCGCCCGACCATGAAGCCGGTGATGTTCTGTAGGAACACGAGCGGGATCTTGCGCTGTGCCGCGAGCTCGATGAAGTGGGCGCCCTTGAGGGCCGACTGGCTGAACAGGATCCCGTCGTTCGCGATGACGCCGACCGGAAAGCCCTCGAGGTGCCCGAACCCGCAGACGAGCGTCTCGCCATACAGCGTCTTGAACTCGTGAAACCGGGAGCCGTCGAGCAGGCGGGCGATGATCTCCCGCACGTCGACGTTGCGCCGGGGGTCGGCCGAAACGGCGGCGTACAGGTGAGCGTTTCGGTCGTCGCCGGTCGGGCAGACGGCGGGCGGCTCGGGCGTCAGCCGGTCCCATGGCGGGTCGGGCGGCCGGTGGTTGAGATTGCGGACGATCGACCGACCGAGCGCCAGGGCGTGCTCGTCATCGAGCGCCTCGTGGTCGACGACACCCGACAGTCGGGCATGGACATCGGCCCCGCCGAGCTCCTCGGCCGAGACGTCCTCTCCCGTCGCGGCCTTCACCAATGGAGGCCCGCCGAGGAAGACGGTCCCGGTGCCCTTGACGATCACGGTCTCGTCGCTCATGGCTGGCACGTACGCGCCGCCTGCGGTGCTGCTGCCCATCACGAGCGCGACCTGCGCCACGCCGAGGGCCGATAGCCGGGCCTGGTTGTAGAAGATGCGGCCGAAGTGGTCACGATCGGGGAAGACGTCCGCCTGGAGTGGCAGGAAGGCGCCGCCGCTGTCGACGAGATAGATGCAGGTGAGCCGGTTTTCGAGGGCGATTTCCTGGGCGCGGAGATGCTTCTTGACCGTCATCGGGTAATACGTGCCGCCCTTGACGGTCGCGTCGTTGGCGACGATGACGCAGGTCGTCCCCTCGACCCGCCCAATGCCCGTGACGATCCCGGCACTCGGGGCATCGTCGTCGTACAGCCCGTTGGCGGCCAATGGGCTGAGCTCCAGGAACGACGAGCCGGGATCGAGCAGGCGCTCGATGCGCTCACGAACCGGCAGCTTTCCCCGCTCGCGGTGGCGCGCGATCGACCGCCCATCCCCTCCGGCGCCTCGCCCGGCCACCGCGTCCTGTCGCGACCGCAGGTCGGCTACCAGCGCCTCCATCGCCGCGCGGTTGCTCGTGCTGTCGGCCCCCGCCTGATCGAGCCGTGATTTGAGCACCGCCATGGGCGCGATATTACGGCCGGCGATTTTCCGTCCTGAGCGGGGGCCGGCCTAGGATCCGGCGACGACTGTCCCGGTCATGTCCGGGTGGACGTCGCACTTGAACTGGTGCGTCCCGGGCGTGAGTGCGGGGACCTGGTAGACCCGCGTTGCGGGGCCAGTGAACGTGTCGCCCGCGAACACGGAGGATCCACCCGAGGGTTCCGACAGGATGTTCACGTTGTGCGGGGCGCCTTCCTTGTTCTCGAACACCAGTGCGAAGGCGGCGCCAGCCGGAACCTTCACCGAGGTCGTGGTGAAGGCCAGGTTGTTGGCCTCGATCTTTGGTGCGTTGGGCGGGATCGATGCCTGGCTGGCCGGCGCCGAGCTGCAGGCTGCCAGGACCAGGCCGAGGAGGGCGACCGCGAACGAGGTTGGGCGCATCAGGCCACCTTTCGATGAGGAGGTTCGTCGATGTCCGCGTTGGTTGGGCGGTTCGTCGACGAGGGTACCGGCTGCGGCTTCGCTTGCTCGTCTCGTCGGATCGGAAGCTCGCGGATGACCCGCAAGGGCGTCCGCCAGGGTGGTCCATCGGCTCGCCAGATGTCCGCCAGGAGGAAGCCGATGAGGACGACCTCGATCGCCTTGTCGACATAGG